>CAYRSM010000021.1:9365-21542 GCA_964427125.1 uncultured archaeon
CTCGAGAGGATGTACAACGGCAAGACGGGAGAGGTGTTCAACTCGCTTATCTTCATAGGCAACTGCTTTTACCAGAAGCTCGACCACCTGGTCTCGAACAAGATACACGCGAGGTCGAGGGGCCCCGTCACACTGCTGACAAAGCAGCCGACGGAGGGAAGGAGCAAGGAGGGAGGGCTGAGGCTGGGCGAAATGGAAAAGGACTGCCTCATAGCTCATGGGGCAGCATTGGTGCTGAAGGAGAGGTTCGACTCCGACAAGTCCACGATACCTTTCTGCCAGAACTGCGGCGTGGTCGCGATAGAGGACAAGATAAAGAACAAGAAGGTCTGCCCGATATGCAACGAGTCCAACGTGGTGGACGTGGAGATGAGCTACGCGTTCAAGCTGATGCTTGACGAGCTGAAGAGCATGATGATTTATCCGAAGGTCGTGATGAAGGAGGCCGGATAGATAATGATAGTAGGCAGCATAGAGTTCACGATAATAAACCCCGAGACTGTGAAGAAGATGTCCTCGGCAAAGATAACAAAGACCGAGCTCTACGACGAGGAGGGCTATCCGATAGAAGGGGGAGTGATGGACCCCAGGATGGGCGTCGTTGACCCGGGCATCAGGTGCAGGACCTGCGGCGGGACCATAGGCGACTGCAACGGCCACTTTGGATTCGTTGAGCTGACAAAGCCGATAGTGCATGTCCTTTATGCGAAGATAGTCTTCTCCATCCTGAAGGTCATCTGCAAAAAGTGCGGCAGGATACTCGTGGACGAGAAGGACATCGACAAGCTGAGGGAGAGGAGGGTCAGCTTGAAGGACCTCATAAAGCTGGTGAAGAAAAAGTGCCCTCACTGCAAGGCCGAGCAGGGAAACCTGAAGTTCATAAAGCCCTATTCTTTCGCGGAGGGCGCGGAGATACTCGCAGCTTCCTTGGTCAGGGAGAGGCTGGAGAAGATAACCGATTCAGATTTTACGCTCATGGGATTCAGGAACTTCCGCCCCGAGTGGATGATACTCACGCTGCTTCCGGTGCCGCCTGTGTCGGTCAGGCCTTCAATCACCCTAGAGACCGGTGAGAGGTCCGAGGACGACCTCACCCACAAGCTGGTCGACATTGTGAGGATAAACGAGAGGCTGAGGGAGAACATAGAACTGGGCGCGCCCGATTTCATACTCGCGGACCTGTGGGAGCTTTTGCAGTACCACGTCTCCACTTATTTCGACAACGAATTGACCGGGGTCCCTCCGGCCAGGCACAGGTCCAGGAGAGTATTGAAGACTCTGTCTCAGAGGCTGAAGACGAAGGAGGGAAGGTTCAGGGGAAACCTCGCGGGAAAGAGGGTCAACTTCTCGGCGAGGAGCGTAGTCTCTCCCGATCCGTTCATAAGGATAGATGATGTGGGGGTGCCGAGGGTCATCGCCAGCGAGCTCACGCTTCCTGTCAGGGCGACCGAGGAGAACGTTGACAGCCTGAGGAAGTTCGTGGAGAACGGCCCCGAGGTGTGGCCCGGAGCCAACTATGTGATAAGGCCGGACGGAAGGAGGAAGAAGGTCACGACTGAGAACTGCAAGGAGATTGCAAAGGAGCTGACTGCCAACTACATCATAGAGAGGCACCTGCTAGATGGTGACATTGTCCTTTTCAACAGGCAGCCATCACTCCACAGGATGAGCATCATGGCGCACAAGGTGAAGGTGATGGACCACAAGACGTTCAGGCTCAACCCGATAGTTACTGTCCCTTACAACGCTGACTTTGACGGTGACGAGATGAACCTGCACGTTCCGCAGATGGAGGAGGCGATGGTCGAGGCTGAAAATCTGATGGCAGTGGAGAAGAACATCAGGAGCCCCAGGTTCTCGGGACCGATAATAGGGCTCAGGCAGGACTATGTAACGGGGCTGTTTTTGCTCACAAGGTACGACACCGTTTTGGAGAGGAGGGAGTTTGTCCAGCTGCTCAAGAACGTGGACGACACCATAGAGATACCGGAGAAGGAGAAGATGACCGGAAGGGAGCTGTTCAGCATGTTACTGCCCAAGGACTTTTCAGTGGAGTTCAGGGCAAAGTCGGGGGAGAGGGTCCTTATAGAGAACGGCCAGCTGAAGGAAGGCTACATCGACAAGGCGGGTGTCGGTGCGGAGAGCGGAAAGCTGCTCAGCAAGCTGGAGAACCAGTACGGAGTTTCAAAGGTCAACGACTTCCTCAACAAGATATCAAAGCTGTCGCTGAACTTCCTTATGAAGAACGGATTTTCGATAAGCATATCCGACCAGGTGCTCGATGAGTCGGGCCAGAAGAAGGTGGGCGAGATACTCGCAGACGTAAAGCGCGAGACCGACGAGCTGCTGAAGCAGTACAAGGCGGGCGAGCTGAAGATACTCGTGGGAAGGACGGAGAAGGAGAGCGTGGAAACCTTGATCAAGAGGAGGGCTAACAAGGCCCTGAACGAGGTCAGCGAGATAATAGTAAAGCACATGAAGGACAACCCGACGCTGCAGATGGCCGTGGCGGGTGCGAGGGGTGACGTGGTCAATATAGTCCAGACGGCGGCCATGGTAGGGCAGGAGATGATAATGGGTGAAAGGATAGAGAAGGGCTATTATCAGAGGGTATTCCCTCACTTTAAGCGCGGCGACATAGGGTTGGAGACCGGCGGTTTCGTCGGGAGGGGATTCGTCAACGGGCTGACGCCTTTCGAGTTCTTCTTCGACGCGATAAACTCGAGGGAATCGCTGATGGACAAATCACTGAAGACAAGGCACTCCGGCTACATGGAGAGGAGGCTGGTCGGCGCTCTGCAGGACCTCAAGGTCGAATACGATGGGACAGTGAGGGACAGCTCGAACAACATAGTGGAATTTTTCCCTGGAGGAGACGGCTTGGACCCGTCAAAGGTGGAGAGGGGTGGAATAGATGTCGAAAGAATCGCAAGAAAGCTATTTGATTAGTGTGGACCTGCCGCCGAAGGTCATGGAGGACTTTGAGAAGGCGGCCGAGAAGCGTAAGCTATCCACGGAGCAGAGGAGGAAGCTGCTTGAGGAGGTCAAAAGGGTCTATATAGCCAACAGGTGGGAGCCTGCCGAGGCCATAGGGATAATCGCTGCGCAGAGCATTTCCGAGCCTTCGACACAGATGACCATGAGGGCTTACCACTTTGCAGGCTCCGCGGGTGTCAGGGTCACGCAGGGCCTGCCCAGGCTTATCGAGATTTTTGACGCGAAGAAGGAGCCTGAGACTCCGTTCACGACGATCTTCCTGAAGAAGGAGCACGACAACAAGGAGGAAGCTACAAAGCTCGCAGAGGACATCGTCGAGAAGAGGATAAAGGACCTCATCAGGAACATATCCATGAACCTTGGAGAGAACTCGCTCGAGATAGAGTTCATAGACAAGAGGAAGGTGGAAAAGGCCGCTAAGAAGCTGAAGGAGACGCTGAAGGGGTTCGAGGTGAAGGAAAGGACCGGCACGCTTGTGATAAAGCCGAAGGAGGCGGAGAAGAAAAAGGCAAAGGGCAAGGAGGGCGAAGAGGAGGAGGGGGTGGACGTGAAGAAGATAAGGGAGAAGGTCCTGGAGACGAGCATGGAGGGCATAAAGGGGGTATCGAGTGCCATAGTCAGGAGGGAGGGCGAGGAGTGGACCATAAACACGGTCGGTTCAAATTTTGAGGAGGTGCTCAACCTGCCTGAGGTCGATACCACGAGGACCACGACCAACAACATCTTCGAGGTGGAGAAGGTCCTTGGCATAGAGGCGGCGAGGAACGCGGTCATAGGCGAGTCGACGAGCACGCTGCACGAGCAGGGGCTGGACGTGGACATAAGGCACCTGAACCTTGTCTCAGACATCATGACGTTTTCGGGCCACATAGAGGCGATAGGAAGGTACGGTGTGGCAGGGGCCAAGACTTCCATCCTTGCGAGGGCCGCCTTCGAGGAGACCATCAAGCATTTGGTCAGGGCGAGCGTGAGGAACGAGAAGGACGAGCTCAGGGGGATATTCGAGAACGTGATGGTCGGGCAGGTCATACCTTCGGGGACGGGAATGTTCGAGCTCCTCGCCAGGAAGAAGGAAAAGGAAGCGAAGAAGAAGGAAGAGGAAAAGAAGGAATAGTCGCTGCTTTTAAAAACAGTCTCCCTTTTAAATCTTGCTTTCGAAATCTTACATCATGGCAGACGATGAGGCGACCGTCTATTTTTCCTCGGGCGTGAAAAAGGAAGCCAAGGTCAAAAAAGGTGAGATACTGCTCGATGCCATAAGGCTGGCTGGGATACCGATTGAGACGATGTGCGGCGGCAAGGGCGAGTGCGGAAAGTGCAAGGTCATTGTCGAGAGCGGGGATGTATCGTCCCTCCCGGAAGCTTACAGGAAATATATGACAAAAAAGGAGCAGTCCGAAGGCTATACGCTGGCGTGCAAGGTCTGCGTCCTCAGTGATTTGCACGTGAGCGTCCCAGTCGAGAGCAGGAGGGAGAAGATGAAGATACTAACAAGCGCGAGCGTGTCTGCCTCTGAGGTTTCCCCCGCGATAAAAAAATATTCCATAGGTTCACGCTTTTGTTCAGCCGAGAAAGAGTTGCTCAAAGAATTGACGAGGCTTTACGGAAGCTCTCCGAAAATGGATTTCAAGTCGTACAAGGAGATTCTGGATTCGGGAAAGGACGTCACAGTCACCATAAGCGAGACCAAGCAGCCGGAAGTAATTGATGTTGATATCGGGAACAGCATCGACAAGAAATACGGTCTCGCAATAGACATCGGCACGACCACTGTGGTAGCGGAGCTTGTGGACCTGAATACGGGAAATGTGATGTCGCACGGCTCCGCCCTGAATCGGCAGATAACCTTCGGCGAGGCTCTCTTGTCCAGGGTCAACCACTCATCGACGCAGAAGGGCCTTGAGCAGCTACAGACCGAAGTTGTGAAGAGCATAAACGACATCGTGGGAAAGCTTCTCGAGGAATCAAATGTGAAAAAGGAAAACGTGTACGAGATTTGCGTCGGCGGCAACAGCGTGATGAACAACCTTTTTGCAGGAATGAAGGTAGACCACTTCAAGGAGTCTAGCACGCGGGTCTCAACGGAGCCGATAATCAAAAAAGCAAAAGAGCTTGGTGTGGAAATCAATCCGAACGCATATGTCTACTGTCTGCCCAACGTAAGCAGGTGGTTCGGCGGCGACGCTATCGGCGACGTGATAGCTTCCGGCATGTACAAGTCCAAGGAAATATCGATGATGCTGGACATGGGGACCAACGGCGAGCTTGTGATAGGCAACTCCGACTGGATGGTCTCGTGCACTATACCTTCCGGCCCGGCATTCGAGGGCGGCGGCTTGAAGTTCGGCATAAGGGGCATGAAGGGAGGGATAGAGCACATGATGATAAACCCGGAGACCTTTGCCGCGAAGTACAAGACCATAGAGGACGCAAAGCCGAGGGGGATATGCGGCTCGGGTGCGATAGACCTGCTCGCGGAACTGTACTCGACGGGCCTGATTGACTTTTGCGGCAACCTGCAGAAGGGAAAGACACCGCTGGTCAGGGAAGGCGAGGACGGGTTGGAGTATGTGATTGCAACAGCCGATGAGACTTCAATAGGAAAGGACATAACCATAACACAGAAGGACATAAAGTACGTAATCGACTCGAAGGCCACCGTGCAGGGGGGCGTGAAGGCCCTGCTGAAAAAGGTCGGCATCCCGCTGGGCGATGTGAAAAACCTGTACCTTGCCGGCGCCTTCGGGAACTACATGGACCTGGAAAAGGCGAGGACAATCGGGCTGCTTCCAACGATGGACAGCGCGAAGACATACGCGATAGGCAACGGCTCCCTGGGCGGTTCCTACATCGCGCTAGTGTCGAAGGGCAGGAGAAAGGAGGCCGAGGATATCGTAAAGAGGATGGCGTACTTCGACCTGTCTGCGGACTCGGACTTCCTCGACAGGTACATGGCGTCGCTGTACATACCGGGGAACGACTTTACGGTTTGAGATTCATTAAAGGTATTTAGCCATCTCTATCTCATCGACGTACTTCCCATAGTGTGACATACCTTTTCTTACCCTGCCGACCTCGACGAAACCCATTTTCCTGTAAAGGTTGTATGCCACCCTGTTGGGTGCAAACAGGCTCAGCCTGATTATCTTGAGCTTCATCTTTTTTGCCGACTCGTCAATGCCTGTTTTCATCAGCAACTTGCCAAGACCCATGCCTCTGGCTTCTTTGTCCAGAGATATGCCCAGATTGCCCACGTGCTCCTTGCATTCACCCTCACTCCTGACCATGACAGACCCCATAATCTTACCGTTCATCTCAAGCGCGACAACGACATCCTTGTTCTCCCTGATTGACTTTAGCACTCCCCTCAACCATCTGACCTCCTCTTTCCTGGTCTTTTTCTTTGAAGTAGACAGGAATGTCCTTTCTTCGACCATAGAGTTTATGTGGTGCAAAAAATCGCCCACATCGCTGAGTCTGGGGTAGCGCAACACTATTTTATTTCCGTTTACAATATGCGTAGAGACTATTTTGCCGGGCTGCATCTTCACATTACCTGAAAATCAGTTCAATCAAGCCAGCTTCTTCGCAGTCTTCGCGAACTCGTCCAGCTTCGCGTCGAGCACGTACAGCGCGCCCTTCAGCACGTCGTCCACTCCCAAGCCCGAGACTGTCTCTATGTTGAAGACGAAGCTCTCCTTCACAGGCTCTACCCTTATCCTTCCGTCGCTTGCATCAACGCAGTTCATGCACAGTATGCAGTTAATGGGCCTGGCTGCGACCACCTTTCCACCCTTCAAATCAAAAACATTCACCGGGCAGCTGTCGACATACTCCTTCTTCCCCGGGAGGTCGCCGTCTATCTTTATGCTTGCGAGGTTCTTGTACCCGACCACAGCGCCCTGCCACTTTGCGTGCTTCCTTCCGGTGCTCAGTATGGCAGTGGCCGTGAACTCCACCTCCTCCCCGGGGTTGAAAAGCTCCGTTATCGGTATCTTGTCGAAGACGGGCTGCACATCCTTGGACGTGGACTTCAGGTCTCCCGAATAAACGACACCCGGCCCCTTCTTCTTCAAAACCAGGTCCACCTGGCACCTGCTGCACCCCTTTCCCTTGCAGTTGTCGCACTCGTCCTTTATGTTGTAGGCCTTCTTGTCGAAAGTCAGCGGGACCTGGCCCAGCCTGTTGGATATGACCTCGTCGTTCAGGGCTGAGCCGTTCTTCTTGAAATCGACGCTGTCTATGGCCATCGTGGGGACCTCTGACATCATGGCCCTCCTTATGGCTGAGGCCAGAGATACGGGTATCCCCTCGACCAGTATGCTCATCTCGTTCTCCGTCTTGCTCAGCATCTTTATGTCCAGAATGACCACTTTAAGTAAGTAAACATTATGGAGCATAAGCTATTTAAATTTTTTGTTTTTACGGGTCGCAACACTTATCTTAACATGTAGACATACTCTTAATTGGCGCGATGCTCATGGCGATACTCGGCTTCGGCAAAAGGAAAGAGGAAAAGCTCGCACCGATACCATCCGTGGCCGCGCCGCTTACTGCCCCAGTACCTGCACAGCCGATGATGCAGGAGCCAGCCACATTAGAAAGCGTAAAATCGAAGATGGATCTTCTTCTGAGCAGGGTGGACAACATGAAGACGCAGCAGGACCTTCTCAACGAGAGGATAAGCAACATGGAGAGGATACTGAAGGAACTGTATGCGATGGCGAAGAGCTAGGATTTTTTCATCTCACTCAGTTTTTCAATCGCCCTTGCTCTTATCTCGTCCATGTCGCGTTCCGATATGTAGCGGTGAGCTGCATTGTGGGAAAGCATCTCCTCTATGCGAACCTCCGCGCCTTTCCCGTGCGAATCATTGTCACGGTAAAAGTCCGATTCGGCTTTCAGCATGATGGCTAGGGCTTCCGAATAGTTGTCCACGCCCCCAGACTTGGCCAGCGCGTACCGATTGGCGTACATTTCGCGCGACCATTCGGGCAGATTTTTGTACTTTTCCCAGTCTTTCTCCAAGCACCGATAAAGATCTCTGTGGTCTTCCTCGTGGTCAAAGATGAATCTCACGCCGTTTTTGTAGCCGGCATCGTACGCATTCACGAGTGCGCGCGCCATGCCGTAGGAAGAAGTGACGCTCCCGTACCACACACCGGTGGTTATGTCCGGCCACTCCATGGTATTGACCCTGAGCTCGCCCTCTCCGCCGAGGCTTGTGTATATCGAGCGCAGCCTTTTTGCATACGTTATTACCGCATCCCTCTGCTCATGTTCCATTCTTTTCTTCCTAGACCCTTTGCCGTATCCGATTCTGGAAAGTAGCTGGTCAAGCATACAACCACCTTATTACTAGGTAGTAGTTACATATATAAAGATTACTGTCGTAATTAAATCAGTGATTCGCATGGAGAGCAAGCCGCTTGGGATAGACTTGAACGAGCTGTTCCTCACGTACGAGGGCAAGTTCTCTGATGTCGTACAGGAGATGAAAGCCATAGGGGGCAAACTGTCCGAGGACAGGGGAGGAAAGCCTCACATGAGGAACGATTATTCTGTTTCGGTAAGCGGGCTGGATAATGACAGGCTGGGCGAGATAAAGAAGTACGCCCTTGTGTGGAACGAGCGCGAGACAATGAAGAGGGCTGCAAAGGGCGGCGACACATACATGGAAGTAAGACCCAATAGCTACAAGGACCTCCTGGACCTTGCCGGGCAGGGCTATGTCGTAAGCGTGGAGGAAATCTGCATGGAAGACAGGGGAAGGACACCGAGCGATTAATCCCTTTGATTGTAAAAATTTCTCAGAAAAACCTTTCCCTAACCGAAATAGCACATCTGCCAGTCGGGATGTTCCTTGTGGATCAGCCGCATGACGGACGCTCTGGCTTCTTCTGTAAAGTACGGTTCCGGGCATGAGCGGTCTTTCCCTTGCTGTGACACCCCGAAGTCTATGTGAGCGCCGTCCCCGCCGTGGACAAGCCTTCCTATCAGGTCGCCCTGTCTTACCCTGTCACCGTTTTTTACCAGCATGTTTGCGGACTGCTTGTCGCCGACGGCTTGGTCAGGCGAGAAGGTCTCAAAGTTGTAGCAGACCATGTACGGGTCATGACCGATGCAAATGCTCGTGTGCCAGCCCTGCTGTTCGCTCTCCTTCGATGTGTTAAGGCTTGTGATGATGCCGTCTGTCACCGCCTGCACCGGTACAAGGTCCGTCTTTGTCATGAAGTCTATCCCCACGTGCCTGAATCCCCACGGAGAATTTGACACGTTGCTGTACGCCTCGTTGACCGAGCTTACGTCGCTCTCGTTGACGTAGGGGGTGATAAGGGAAAGATTCTGGTAGACCGTCTGAGCAGGGTTCTGAGTTGTAAGCGGGTTTTGCGCGCCTGTTTTTTGATACGGCTGTCCCTGCTGTGTCTCCTTGTTGCTCACTGATCCGCAGTTCATCATGGTGAAATTCAACGAGTTTTCACCGGTCGATGCGATTTCCTGCGGGCAAGTGACTGTAAGTATGCCGGTGCCGGTGTCCATCATGAACTTGCAACCGATAATGGCGTGGTCCTGCGCGACGATGGAAAATGTCTGGATGCCGCTCCTGAACGAGGAGTTGCTTTCCAGGCACAGAGCCGAATCTGGCGAATATATGTTGGAGTACAGCGGCAGGCTGCACCCACCGCCTATGCATGTGACGTCGACGGGCGGCTTTTGCGCCGACAGCCAGTTGGCGACCCAGTTGTTAGTTGGAAGGAGATGCGCAATCACCTGTCCCATCGCAATCAATAGGACCACAATTCCGACAGAAGCCCCGAAAAACATCAGCGCCCTCTTAGGTTTCGGATGCTCGGTCCTTAATTTCTTCACTGCGTAATAGAAGAAAAGCAGGCCGCTTGCGAACCAGAACTGGTCGATGAGTCCGTCCCCCTCGAAGATTGGAACCCCTTTTAGGCTGGACAACTGCGTAAGAAGATAACCGTCATCGTGCCAGACCCCGATGACTGTGAATATGATGACAGGGGCAAAAAAAGTACGCGTACTTGTAGAGGACGTTCAGGTCTACGAATGCGAGCATGAGACCCAGCGCGTTGGCGTAGAGTATCGATTCCGATGAGTTGACAAAGATAGTGTACAGGATGTCGAACTTGAAGTCCAGAAAGATGATGTCGTACCAGGCGAGTGCAATGATGGCCAGGCCGAGGGGAGTCCATATTTTGGAAAGCCTGAGCCTTATGTCGCTCCTGAGTGTCGTGAGGGCGAACCCCACCATCTGGAAGCCGTAGAAGATTATCCAGAAAGGAAATGCCGGGGTGTCCGAGCCGAGGGAATATGCATGAATGACTTTTAGTACGGACGAGACGAAGATGAGCGTGATGACGCCAAAGAAAACCCTGTTTATCAGGGGAGTATTTTTCCAATGTCCTGCCCCATAAATCTATATCGGAAAATCAGGGCTTATTTATCGCGCATAGATTGTAGCGCTTAACCAATATGTACCTGTAAAGCCGATTTCCTTTTGTGGGACGATGATAGAGATAGGGCTCATAGGAAAACCGTCAGGGATACGTTAAGGTTAAGGCGTGCCCATTGCAAGCATATTTTATGAGGAACAAGGAAGTGCCGTGCCCCGCCTGCGGCTCAAATAATGCCGTCAGGAAGGGCTCGCGAAAGACGAAGTTCGGGCAGCGGCAGCTGTACAGGTGCAACGGTTGCATGAGGACGTTCACAGGAGGCACCATGCCCAACAAGACGTACGGTCCGAAGGTTATTGTGAGCGCGCTGACTCTTTACAACTCCGGTAGCACTCTGGACGCCACCGTGAAGGCTGTTAACAGGAGGTTCAAGGCGGGCGTGACCAAGACGTCGGTGCACAGGTGGGCCAGGGAGTTCGGGGACGTGTGCACGTACGGCAGGCTCAGGCGGGATGTCATGAAAAATTATATCGGCGGTGAAATCATCGCAGGCAGGACGTTCGAACACAGCGGCCTTGCGTACAACTTCAGGTACCACAGGCCGAAGCTGGACATTCTTTGCACCGGCTTCCCCTCCGTCGCCGAGTATGTGGGAGGCTTCGAGCGCGGGTGCCCGGAATACTTCAATGCGATTGAAAACAGGTGTTCCGACACGAGGATCGGTGTGAAGATAGACAAGCAGGGAAAGTACAACAACGCGTGCAGGCTCGCTGGGCTGGCATTGTCGGCATGCGACAGGAGCAGGGAGAGGCACTCTTCGGTGGAGAATTTCATGCTGGTCAACGACTCGTCCACAATAGCCTGCGAGGTGCCGGTCTGGCTGTGGGAGAAGAACCTCGGGACGGGGGTAAGCGGGCACATCGACATCCTTCAGGTGAGGAACGGCCTTGTCCACATACTCGACTTCAAGCCCGAAGCAGCATTTGAGAATGAGCAGAAAGTCGCGTCGCAGCTGTTCCTCTACGCTTCCGGCCTTTCCTTCAGGACGAAAACGCCTCTTGACAAGTTAAGATGCGCTTGGTTCGACGACAAGGTCTATTTTGAGTTCGACCCGTCCAAAGCGGACATCAGGTTCCCCGGCTCGAAGTGGAGGTCTGACGCCGGGGCGACGGATTCGGGAAACCCATAGCGACGCTTTCGCGACGGAAATGCGCTGGAAACGGAATCCCGCCGGGGCGACGGATCCGGGACGGACGCGGGAAGGGGCTGAGGCTGTCCTGGGCGGCGAAAACGGGAAATGATATGGCGCCTGAAACATGGTATTGTAGCCTGAAGCATGGCGTATGCAACGTTTTCCTTCTGATTGCTGCGCTGCCGGCAGGCGACGGGGACGGGAAGGATGTGGAAGAGCCGTGTTTCGGGCATATGTGACGGCGGTGCCTGGCTCCGCGCCGAAGCGAGAGATAATAAGCAGCGGAATAAGCCTTTACGGGAAATACAAGGAGCTGCCGCGGCAGCTTGAGCACTATTTCATTTTTTCTTTCAGCCTTTCAAAGCTAAAATCTAAAAACCGCGTTTCCATAATAAGGAAGATTTACGGATATTCCACTAAAAAAGGCAGGAAGCTGTATAAGCATGGCGGGATTCTGGATGGTATCGGAGGCGAGAAGATTAATCCGAGCGTGATTATGGCGTCTGCGGCAGGCTACAGAAAACTTTTTGACTTTTTCAGGAAAAACAGGGTGTCTTTCAGGATAAGGGAAGC
>CAYRSM010000022.1:0-20107 GCA_964427125.1 uncultured archaeon
GTGCTGATAAGGGCGCTGGAGCCAGTCAAAGGTACCGAGACTATGAGAAAGCTGAGGAATGTGGACGACGTGTACAACCTCACAAGCGGCCCGGGCAAGCTGACAAAGGCGCTGGGCATAGACAGGAAGTTCAACGGTTCGGATGTGACAAAGAATGGCGGGCTTTTTGTCGCGGAGGGGAAGAAAGAAAATTTCAGGGTCAAGGCCACCCCCAGGATAGGAATAAGGCGGGCGACAAGGAAGAAGTGGAGGTTCCTGATAGAGGGGAACGAGTTCGTGTCAAGGTGAGCCTCACTTTTCGGCGCAGAGGATTATATTTGTCGAGGGCAGGACGGGCACACCACTTTCACTGTCTGCATTTTTTATGTCAATCCATTCGGCATTTTTGAACCCCGTATCGCCGAGAACATTCTCCACTGTCCGCTTCGACCACAGGAACTTGGAGTCGTAGCAGAGGAGCCTTCCATCCCTGTCGTAGAATTCGCAGCGCAGCTTGGAGCCGTCGCCCAGACTTGCCTTCCCGGCAGGCACAACGCTGTACAACACATTCCCGCTCCGAAGGGGGTTGTCGGGGTTGCAAAGCACGGAAAACAGCCTGCCGCCGACTTTCAGGTGGTCGTACGCAACGGAAATCTGCTTTCCAAGAATTTCCCTCGAAGGCGTGTAGTTGAACACGAACCCAGCTGTAACGACATCGAATCTCTTATCAAGCTGCAGAGCAGTTACATCAGCCTTTATGAATTCTATGTCAGCATGCAACATCGCTGCGTTTTCCCTCGCTATGTCGATCTGCTTTTGCGACACATCCACACCCAAAACATAACCGGCGCCCATCTCCTTCGCAAGCAGGGAAAAGAACCCGGCACCGCACCCCATGTCCAAGACTGAAAGCCCGTTCAGGTACCCGATGACATCCTTGAACTGCCGTCCAATCAAAACCTGCTTCCTCGGGTTGTATTCCTCGAACCTGCCGTAGGCGGGCGCTATCCTGTCGTAATGGCGTTCGACGTTGTAGCCTCGCATAAAACTTTGTATGCTAGTCCAAGGATTTATTAGCCCCTGCTAGTTTTCCAACTTGCTGAGGTAGGCGATTATCTTGTCTCGTTTTCTTGGAAGCGTCATGTGCGGTAGCAGATTTTCTCTGACAAACTTTGCGTTTTTCGAAGAGACGAGAAACTCCAGATTGGAGTATCTGCCATCTATGAAGCGGCCTGTCTTGGCCAAATAAGCTATCCTGTGTTTGCTTTCTATGTATGCTTTGCAATGCAGAATCCTTTCGACTGCCTCCTTTAGCTCATTTTGAGGCGTTCCACTCGTAATCCTTATCATACACTGCGGGTAATTTTTACGCTTTATCCGCACATTCCCGTCGCCGTCAATGATTCCCGCCAAATACGCCCCGAAAAATTTACCACATTCTGCAACCCAAGGTGGTGGCGTAGGTGGGTCCTTCAAACTAATTCCAAGTCTGTTAAAGACAGTCAACAATGTCTTCGCGCCCAAACGGTAAGTCCACAATCCGCTTGCCAATAAATATGGTCCAGACCCTCTATCGAACACATTTTGGCTGATTTCCTTGAATCTCTCCACCAAACACAAATCTTTTACTGTGAGTTCCACAGCTACACGACTTTCAACTATGCCTGATTTATGTTCATAAATAACTTTTTTAAGACAACCATCTGCCTGTGTTAGCCCTACCCAATATGCTAATCCTTCAGAAGGGATTATTTCTGAGTTTTTCAACATCCAAAAATGGATTATACAAAGATTTCATTTAAAGATATCGGCAGTTCATTTCCGGTGAGTTTGAAATTGCGTTAACATTTTAAAGCTTAAATCAAAATTATAGTAACAAAGTGCTCCCATCGTCTAGCCCGGCCAAATCGAGCCGACAGGACACCGCCCTTTCGAGCCAAGACTCAGAAAGGTTTGACACAAGATGATAGAAGAAAGGCGGGAACATGGGTTCAAATCCCGTTGGGAGCAATTTCATTTTCACTGAAAGTTGACTATGTTCCCTATTTTAATTCCGTGTCCATCCGCAAACCCGGCGTTGACCTCCAGGACATACCTCGCCGTCTCGCTCGGCCTGTACACGGTGGAGCAGATTATGCCGCATGGCGGGGCGTCTTTGACTATGTCGACAATCCTGCCCTCAGAATTTATCCAGATGATGTCCAGTGGGAAGCTCATGTTCGCCATCCAAATCCCGTGGAAGCCGTCGTAGCCGAAGGGGAACAGCATGCCAGCGTTCTCGCCCAAGCTCTTCCTGAACATCAGCCCCTTTATCTGCTTCGGGAGCGTGTCGGCTACCTCCGCCTGCACCACGGTACTGCCGATTGTCACCCTTGTGATGTTGCCCGCGTCCTTCCCCACGACGTCGCCGGCGGCTCCGGGCCTGAGGAAGAAATAGTAGACCAGCGCAAGCATCACGGCCGCTAGCACAAAAGGGTATATCTCCATGGCAGGCCACCAAATTATTAATCCTTTTCCTTATAGATTTAACTTAGTCAACATGGCCGATGACACAATCAAGAAAGTAGTCGATGCCGCGATGTCCTACATGGGAAAGGCGAGGACTTTCCGCTCCAGCGTCGGCGTGGCGTTCGAGATGTACGACGGCACAATCTTCGGCGGCTTCAACATAGAGACGTACGCGCACAAGGGATACCACGCGGAGGAAGTCGGAGTGATAAGGGCGCTGGCGGAGGGGTACAACCACACGGACTTCAGGCGGATGGTGGAGGTCTTCCAGGACGCAGGTCACGATGAGATTGAGATATACCCGGCATGCCCTCTGCACTGCTGGGGGACACTTCTGGAGTTCACGCACCCCTATCTTGAGATTGTGGTGGCCGACACTGAGGGGAACGTGCATTACAGCACAAGGCTGAAAGACATGTTCAACCTGAAGCCGCCTGCGAAGATATACCCGTCGAACAGGGTAAGAATGGCCAAGCCTAAACTGAATATCCAGCCCAAACTGCCGCTGAACGAAGAGCTGAATGTGTTCTGTGCCAGCGACCCGGACTTCAGGGAGTACTGCGACGGGGTGCTGAAGGTCAGGATTTAGGGGCAAGGATAATCTATATTTGGTAATTTCTGCAAATCTATAGTGTGGGTTCCATGAGGCAAGCATTGTTGTCGCTGGCTTTTGCGGCCTTCCTTGTGATGGCATCGTCGGGTGTCTATGCGTCGTCCTTCACCACCAGCGTCACTCCCAGTTCGCTCTATGCGAGCACCCCCACAGTGCTGAATTTCACCATAACGAACAGCGGCGCGCAGAGCATAACTGATGTGAACATAACCCTTCCCTCGGGGTTCACGTACGCGGGCACCCCGAACCCCGCAACTGCAACCAACTACACCACCATATTCGGAAACGTGGTGTCGTGGAGCGGGGTGAGCGTGCCAGGCTCAAGCACGGCATATTTTTCGTTCAGCGCGAGCGCGGGCGTTATTGGCTCGTTCAACTTCAACGTCTCGGCTCTCGACAGCGCGCTGCAGTTTTACTCGGCAAACACGACCAACAGCGTCATGGTCACCGACAACACGCCGCCCACTTTTTCGAACAACTACACCGCCCCCGCATCGCCTGCCACGTACGCAAGCGGGGCTGTTTACACCTTTAACATAAGCTGGGGCGACAACATAGCTGTCAGCACCGTCGTATTCAACTGGAACGGCGGGGCCAACCAGACTCTTGCATTCTCGCCGTCCGGAAGCTACGGCGCGGCGCTTGCCGACCTTGCGGCCGGGCAGTACACATACCAGTGGTACGCGAGCGACACCAGCGGGAACTGGAACACGACCGGGACATTGGCGTTCAACGTCACGCAGGCGCCAAACACGATAGACATGTACCTGAACGGCGCACTTGACCAGAACATTTCCATACCCAACGGCGCGTCGCTGACCGTGACCCCACAATCCAGGGTCGGAACGGTGTACCTGTACAATAACGGCGTCTTCATAGGGTCTGGCAGCCTAACCTTTACGTCGTCCCCGCCGCTTACGCTCGGATACTACACCTTTATGGCGAACGCCACAGGGAACCAGAACTATTCCGCGAACGACACGGGAGCCAGCTACGGCGTACGCGTGGTGTACCCGTCGCCACAATATTCCATAATCACGTCGATACCGTCGAGCTATTCCACGTCCGCATCGACATGGAGCGCCACTTGGTCGGATGCAAACGACCCCAACGGGTTCAACACCAGCATCGTAGAGCTGAACTACACGGGCACACCTACCAACTACACCATGACTAGGACATCCGGCACCAACACATCGACGTACAGCGTGGTGCTGCCGTCAGGCACCTATTACTGGAAAATCTACGGGAACAACCTCTACGACAGCTGGAACTCGACCGACCAGACAATATTCACGGTAGGCAAGGCCATCCCCAGCATAACGCTGACAATAACGCCGTCAGGGCAGGTCTTCAACTACACGTCCGTGACAGCCACATGCACGGCGTCAACTGCGGAGATACCTCTTTCGTTGTACAAGAACTTCACTTCCGTGGCAAACCCGTACACATCAAGCATACCGACGGGGTACTATGAGTTCGACTGCAACAACACGGCCACACAGAACTACACGACATCGTCGGCCACGCAGTACCTCACAGTGCTCGGATACTCGACAGCCTTCGATTTTGTACCGACGCCGCCGTCGATAACAATGCTTGTCGAAAACACCAGCAACACCACGTCGATAACCGTGAAGGACACCGGCACAGAACAGCAGACCATAAACTTCACAATCGACGGTCTGACGCCAGGCATGTGGAGCAGCAGCTCCGGCAGCGTCACGCTGACACCGGGTTCCAGCGGCGTGTTTGTCGTGACTTTCAACACGAGCAACGTGACGGTCGGGGAGTACAGGGGTGCTTTCAAGGCTTTCAACGCAAACAGGACAGCATCCTCAAACTTCGTGCTCAGGGTGACGCCCAACGACAACACAAAGGCGTACATAAACGCGACCATAGCCGATTATTCAAGCCAATTGGCATCGCTAGAGGCGCAGATAAACGCGTCCGTTGCGGCAAACCAGAACGTGACCGCGGCCGAGAACCTGTTCCTTCAGCTAAAGTCAAAGGTGACCCAGGCGCAGGCATACCTCAGTTCAGGGGACTACTTCAACGCCTACCTGCTGATTGGCCAGATAAAGTCCCTCCAGCAGAGCACCTCGACCGAAGTAAGCAACTTATCACAGGCTCCTGTGACCGACATGGTCAAGACCATAGGGATAGCGATGGTGGTCGTCGCTGTCATAGTCATACTTGTCTACCTGTTCTGGCCGACAAAGTCTTCCTACTCGCTAAGGTCTGGCTTTGCGTTCAAGCCTAAGAAGGAAGGCTCAATCACGAAGATTGTCAATGGTCTTACTGGCAAGAAGGATGAAGTCAATGAGGTCTTGGTAAAGCCGGCCGAGCTGAAGGACACGCTGGACCCGTCTGTGGGAACCGGGGACCTCAAGGACACCCTGAACATAAGGGACAAGGACGACTACAGCAAGGAATAGGAATATCATTTACTGCACTTCAAAAATGCTAAAGTCATTTCAAGAATTTTTGAGAATTACAGGCAAAGTCACGTGTGAAAAAAGCCGGGGGTTGATTTTTACATCATAGTACCCCGTAGGGAAATATCAAAACCTAACAGACAGCGGACTTTTCCACCGCATTGCTGGGACCGACTATCCTGACATTGTAGGAACTCCCGGCCGTAACTGCCGGAGACGGGGTGAAATTGGCCGTGACCACACCGCCGTTGCTGCCTATTATCGCAGGGCTGCCCGGAGAAGTAGAATTCCACGTGACGGTCTGAATAGGAGCGCTTTGACCCCTCACTGTCAAGCTATCAACCGAGGTATTGATGCTAAGCTTCGGATCCAGGTTTTTTATGGTTATGTACACCTGCTGCGGAGTTGACTGAGAACTGCAACTGACATCCAACACGTCAATCTGCTTTGTCGTCCTGCTGGTCAATGAACTGGAAATGTAGGTGTAGGCAGTGCCGGCAAGTCCGACTACAATCAGGAGAATCAGGATGGTGGCTATAATCTCCGATATGCCCTTCATAAAGTAATATTTCGTGCCAGACCCTTATAAAGCAACACTGTGCAGGATTGAGCGGGTTGTTTAGCAGGATGTCGGCTTTTCGACGGCGTTGCCCGGGCCTACTATCCTCAGTGTATGCGGACTTCCGGCAACGCAGTTGGCAAAGGGCGTGCAGGTGAAATTACCAATGGATACGTTTCCTGCGCCCACATACGCCGGCTGCCACCCGTTCAGCGTCAGGCTCGTCGGCACAGGCGTGTTGTCCCACTTCACGACCAAACTCGTGTTGAGGTTGTCTATACTCAGCCTCGGGTCGAAGTTCTTCAGTATGACATCGACCTCGGCGGGGTTCACATTTGTGTTGCAGCTCACGTCCAGTATGTCTATGGTCGTCTGGGCGCGCTGGGTGAGGGAGCCCTGTATGTAGACGTAGGCCGTGCCGGCTAGGCCGACAACAATCATGAGCATGAGGACTGTGGCGATTATCTCCGATATGCCCCTCATGCATAGTATTTTGGTTTTACACTAAAATAAAGGTCGCATTGCGTTGTTATTCCCGGTTACAGTCTGTTTTACCATGTTGGTTTATATATAAAAATAATACAATATAGTATATGGATTCCTTTAAAGCCAAGATGTATTGTATGTCGAAGGGCGAACACTCCCAATCGGCATTTTTTGCAACAATGAACAGGGAAACAGTCGAAAGCTTGGGAATAAGAATCGGTGATGGCATTCTGGTGTCGTTAAAGGAACTTGCATTTCCCACTGTGGTGCGAAAGCATGGCGGTAAAAGATTTGTCCACGGATTTACAGTACCATACAACATCGGCAAAAATTTTCAAAATGAAAGAGAACTGACGTTTAGGTTAGTCACAAAAAACATTGACCCCTACAAGATAGCGCACTACGACACGCACAATCTAAGCATAACAAACGTGCTGTCGAAAACCCATCTGGCCGATGGACGTATTCGCATTTTTGAACTGGGCAATGACATGAACCTTTTCTGGCTTTACAGCAGGGGCAACAAGCCATATATTTTACCAAGTGTTGTAGAACTCGAAAAGAATGGTTTCAAATTGATTGACGTGATGGGTGCTTTCATCTGCGAAGGGTTCAAAGCCAGACAGAAAGGTAAACACATAGACAGGTTGTCATTTTCCAACGCGGAAATCGAACAGATTAGATGGTTCACAGAAGCTTTGGAAACATTATTCGGCATCAAAAAGGAAGAATGGTCAGTGCAAATACTACACCCGAAAAACGACCCCGCAACATTAAATAAGCTCAGGTTGTACTGGTCAAGCGTTGGGTTTAGCCCTGATAGAATATCTGTCGTCAAAAATAGTACCGTGTCATCACATTATGGTATATGTATCCAGAGCATCTACAATTCTACTTTAGCTGAAGTGTTTTCTTCCATAATCGACCACTGCAAAGGACTTGCGTTGAAAAACGACAAGAATTCAACCGACGCACTAAGGGGATTTTCACGAGGTGATATGGGCGTGCTGCCAGACACAATTTCATTTGATTCTGAAAACAAAAATGACGTACATCTTTTTGCCCAAGTGTGTGAGAGGTTAGGCATAAAGACTGGTCCGTTGAAATTCGAAACGTGCAAACGTGGCTGGTGGTATCTGCGCATCGGTGGATGGAACAATTTCAAAAGGATTTTAGAGATAGACGGCATCAGACACACAAAAAGGAAGGCAAAACTGCTGACAATTTTTCTAAAAAACCAAAGAACATTGCGATACAGGTATCTGGAAGCTATAAACAGGGACTGCAACACAGCCAGAAAATTATCGGAATCTTTCAACCGCTCTGTGATAACCACAAGATTCTACCTTTCGAAATTCAGAAGAGAAGGGTGTATCAAAAATGTTTTAACAGACAAATTTAATACGTTAGGTTACGGGTTAACTAATTGTGGGAAAAGGGAATTGGAGTTTTACATGCGCATGAAAAATGAGTTGGAGGCATTGAAAATGTGACAGAAGCCATAAGATCGCCAATCATAGTCACCGTTGGACATTGATTTTGCCACTTTGGCAGGATTGACCAAACACGTTGACCATGGGAAGACCACTTTATTAGACAAAATCAGAGGAACCGCCGTGACAAAGGCCGAGCCTGGTATGCTAACCCAGCATGTGGGCGCGACATACGTCCCTGTCGACACGATTAAAAAGGTATGCGGAGACTTGCTCGACAAGTTCAAGATTAAACTGGAGGTTCCGGGTTTGCTTTTGCTGGACACTCCGGGGCACGCCGCTTTCATAAGCCTGAGGAAGAGGGGCGGCTCGGTTTCGGACCTGGCCATACTTGTGGTCGATCTGCACGAAAAGTTCCAGGAGCAGACCGACGAGAGCCTTAAGCTGCTGAAGGAGTTCAAGGTGCCGTTCATAGTCGCGGCCACGAAGATAGACAGGACTCCCGGATGGTTCCCGAACAGGGAGCAACCGTTCCTAAACTCGTTCCAGAAGCAGAGGGACGACGTGAAGGACGAGTTTGAGAAGAAGCTTTATTCTCTTGTGACCCAGCTTGCCGAGCGCGGCTTTGACTCCGAGCGGTTCGACCGCGTGGAGAACTTCACAAAGCAGATAGCCATCGTCCCAGTCTCGGGGATAACAGGGGAAGGCGTGCCCGAGCTTTTGATGATGCTGTCCGGGCTGGCGCAGAACTTCCTGAAGGGCAGGTTGAAGCTGTCTGACGTGGGGAAGGGTATGGTGCTGGAAGTAAAAGAGATGAAGGGTTTCGGGACGACAATCGATGCGGTGTTGTATGATGGAAAGGTAAAGAGGAACGATTTTCTTGTTGTCGGGGGAAAGGAGCCGATAGTCACAAAGATAAAGGCCCTTCTAGAGCCGAAGCCCCTGAGGGAGCTCAGGATAGAGAAGCAGTTCGAGACTATAAACGAGCTGCATGCATCCACTGGGGCGAAGATAGCCGCGCCGGGACTGGAGAACGTGATAGCTGGCTCGCCGTTCATAATCGTGAGCAAGGAGAGCGAGGTGGATGACGCGAAGAAGCTTTTGCAGAAGGAGGTCGAACACATACAGTTCTCCCAGCAGATAGAGGGTGTCGTGGCGAAGGCCGACACGCTGGGAAGCCTAGAGGCGATGATAAAGCTACTCACCGAAGAGGGCGTGCCGATAAGGAAGGCGGAGGTGGGGAACATACTGAGGCAGGACCTCGTGGAGATGCAGAGCGTGAAGGAGGACGTCAACAGATGCGTTATGATTTTCAACGTAAAGCCGGGCGCGGAGATGCTCACCATGGCGAAGGACATGAACATAAAGGTCTTCGAGAGCGACGTCATCTACCGCATCATAGAGGACTACAGGAAGTGGAGCACGGAGAAGAAGGAGGCGGAGACAAAGACGAGGATGGAGAAGATAGTCCACCCCGTGAAGATAAAGGTCCTGAAGGGATGTGTGTTCCACGTGAAGGAGCCCTGCATAGTGGGGATAGAGGTGATGGCGGGCCTACTGAGGCACGGAGTGAGGCTTAAGAGGCTGGACGGCAAGCACGTCGGGAAGGTCAAGGCCATAGAGAGGGAGGGGAAGAGCGTGGTCAGCGTCAAGCCGGGCGAGAAGGTGGCCATAAGTATGGAGGAGCCGACCGCGGGAAGGACGTTCGTGGAGGGTGACATTCTTGTCTCCGAGCTGTCGGAGGAGGAGAGGATTGCGCTCAGGGTCGTCCAAAACGAGCTGAGCGAGGACGAAAAGGCTCTGCTGGAGTCGCTGTAGGGCACGGGTTTTTAAAGATTGGTGCCGTTGAATTAATTACTGGAAGGGGATTGCCATGGCCGAACAGGGTAAGATTGACTTCGAGATGCTGGAGAGAAGGCTGAAGTCCTACATGGAGGGGAGGGCCTACCGCGAGGAGATAGCCACCACGTTCAACTACATCCTCTATGACGAGTTTTCGAAGGCGGGAATGAAACCTGTATTTATCGGTCAGTACTTTGTGGACCCTGCGAAGCCCGACCAGACGAGGGTATATTCGCACCAGGGGACAGAAGCTTGTTCGCCCATTCCCACACACAGGGGAGTGATTGGCAGAGCCGTCAGGACGGGGAGCGACCAGTATGTGCCGGATGTGACGAATGATTCCAACCACGTGACCTGCGACCCTGACATGGAGGGGAGCGAGCTTGTGCTTGTCTCATGGTCCGAGCCTTACAGCAAGGGGGAAATGACAGGCCGCATTACCGCGCTGGGCGTGCTCGACATGGATTTCAACGTGAAGGAGGGGTTGTCAAAGAGTGACATAAGGCGCCTCAGAAGGATATGGGACGTGTACGGCAAGATGATATTCCCAGGCGAGCCCAACTTTTCGCCGAGCGGGACTTCGTCAGTGTTGTACCGCCAATCAAAGGGATAGGATTATGTTCACGACATCCCACGCGCTTGCCGGGGCGTTTGTCCTTTTCATCCTGCACACGGCTTACCCCGGGATTTTTCCCATGAACTGGTCTTTCATCATGGCTTCCATGGTGTTCGCGAACCTGCCCGACCTTGACATACTGTGGGCGGAGAAGCTGAGCCTGCACCACAGGTCGCCCCTCCACAAGCCGATGTTCTGGATCGCGCTTTCACTGGCAGGCACCGTCGTCTCACTGTACACAGGACCGGTTGCCGCAAGCATAGCGCTCCTGTTTTTCCTGCAGACGATGGTCCACCTGCTGTCAGACTGGAGCACCGCGATGACCACGGGCATACAGCTTTTCTGGCCGCTCTCCAAAACGGAGTACAGCCTTTTCTCCATAAGACCACCATATGGGGAGTTCAGGCCGATGTCGCTCGACTGGAAGGCGTACAAGAGGTTTGCGAAGTATTACTTGGAGAACAAGCCGCGAGTCGCGATTGAGATAGCCATAAGCATGCTCGGACTGGTCGCGCTGCTTATATGACCCTTTCCCGCGCACCGAAATATTTCCATATCCTGGTCAGAGCATAGATATCGGCTCTCAGCTCAGAATGACAATCATTGGCATAGTACTCCCTTGCGTGCCACATCTCATGCAGCGAATCTAAGATGGCTCCGAGAAGGGAATGCCCATAGTTTATACGCAGGGTCACGCCTACCACCCTATCCCCGATTTCAATCGGTTCGCATTTGCAGCAGTATTCGAACGGTTTTGGATAACACTCGTACAGCTCGATGGAGAAATCCCTGCCGATGTTCAGATGTTCCCTCTCTTTTTCCACTATTCCCTTCAACTCAGCCAAATCACTGTCTTCCATCATTTAGCAAGAGTGCGGCAGAGTTTTTAAATGCGACTAGACGAGAGCCGCGGTACCGCCGGCGTGCCAGCTCAACCGAGGCCTTATGGCGACTGTGAAGACCTTCTCCAGGTTGTCGTCGATCACTATGCTCGCACCGGGCGTCCTCGGCAGGCTGTTTATGTACCTTCCCAGCTCCTCCGACATGTAGGTCTGCATCACCGAGTGCAGCGCCTCAAGGTCGTCCTGCGAGGTGAGCCTGAAAGAGATTACGATGTCGCACTGGCTCAGAACATCCTGGTGGACGGCCCTGGGTATCTGTGTGATGAGAATCAGCCCCACCCCCGGCTCCCTTCCCTCCTTCGCTATCCTTATAATCGAGTCGCTCGACGCCACAACGCTGTCGGCCGGTATGAAGTTCTGGCTCTCCTCAACGACCAGCCAGGTTATCGGGAACCTTATCTTCATCGCCTCGCCCGCGAGCCTCGCCGCCTCCTCCTCCTTCCTTGAGAGCACCCTTGCCCTGTATATCCTACGCGCGACAAGCGAGACCATGAGCTGCCTGAGCTCGTTCGACCTCATCCTCGACAAGTCTATAATCGAGACCTCACCCGGCTTTACCAAGTCCTCCACCTTTATACCTTCCTTTGTGACTATGCCCCACTGGTTCGCGACCGACAGAAGGTTCACAAGGGCGTCCCTCACTTCGCGCCTTGTCTCCTCGTCGCCCCTTATCTTTGATACGAGTTCCTCGAAGCCGAAAGCCTTGCCGGAATCGAGCAGCGCGTTGAAATTTTTCTCCAAGGAAACTGCGGTCTCCTCGGTGCGCCTGAAGCCAAAAGCGAGTATCAGATCCTCGGCGGAGAATTCCTTGAGCGAGATGTTCATCACGCCGTCCACCGGCACGCCCGCCTTCACGTACTCGTCCTTCTGCTTCACCGGCACGTAGACCTTCACCTTGTCCGCGAAGCCGACAGGCTCCATGCCCCACTGCTTCAGAAGCGGGGCCTGCTGGGCGTTGGGGAACTTCATGCTCCAGTAGATGCCCATGGGGTCGATGACCACAAATGACATCTTGTTCCTGTACTCGTCTGGTAAGGCGCAGAATTCCTCCAGGATGTCGGCAGCGCTGTACGATTTCCCCGAACCGCGTTTGCCGCAGATTAACATGACATGTGGCTTTAGCAGGTCTATAAGGACATGTGTGGTCAGATGCGCGTCCTCCCCGCTCCCGACTATGTGCTTCCCTATGTAGCCGGCGGCCACGCCCCCGTACCTGTCCAGGTCCTTCCTTTCCCTGCCGACTATGGTCTCGTACACCATTGATTTAATTTTGTATTGGTGCCAATTATTGGTTAGGAAGAAGCTACGGGGCTATGGTCCAGCTTGGTCTAAGACCCAACCTTGGGGTATGATTACAAATTGGTTGAAACTTGGGTTCAAATCCCAATGGCCCCATTTAAACTAGGAATAACACTGTCTCTGAAATTTTGGGTATCGATTAACTGGTAAATTGTCATCCCTCTAATTTGGAAATTTTCTTTTCTATGTTCGCTTTCTTTTTTATGAAATTTTCCAGGTCATTTTTTATTTTTGATATGTCTTCGTTAGAAGCGTTTTCATCGTCCAATACTCTTTCTAAACTCTTAGACTCTAGTTTTATAAACCTTTGAATTACTTCCAGTTCTTCTTTAAGCTGTTCCAAGGTTTTTTCCATAAAATCACTGAATAAAATTATAAACAGCCCAGCCACTATTAGGTTTATAAATTTCTAATGTACTTGGGAAGGACAGTAGTAAATTGTTTCATAGTTTCAACCGCCCATTTTATTATTTCTAATGACTCTGTCTCTGATAGAGAGTTTATGTTTTTTGGTATTTTTCTATATACGACTACTCTGGAAGCCCTTTTCTCCTCTAATTTTTCCCAACTGAGCCCTTTCATCTCCTTTTCAATCTTGTCTTTATTTTTTTCCAAATCTTCAAACAGTTTTTTATTCTCATTTTTATCCCATACGTCGATGTAAAGATCGATACTAAATCTGTTATTGCTTTTGAACGCCCAGTCAAAGGCGAAACCAGTCTTTCCAGCCCCAAAACTTAACCAACTCTGGGGTTGAGGTTTAACTTTTCTCCAATTCGGATTAACCTTGGCATATTCTTCTACCAGTTTTGAATAAAAGTCCAAATAATTTTTTTCGGATTCACTTAATTCTAGGCTAGACATCTTGATTGTTCTTTCCCAATCATTTGGTTTTACTATGATATCGAAGTCTGGTGCTGGCATCGAATTCTCGATTTTAATCAATCGTATTTCAACTCCAAAAAATGATAACCCAGATTTGGGATCGACATTCTCATTTAACCATTCTAAAACTTTTTGATGTTCTTCTCTGAATTTTTCAGCAATCCAAATTATTATGCTCGCGCCCTTCCCAGCAGCATATGTAAATATTTTTCCCAGATGGTCGTGGTCCGTAGTTCCGAATTGATTTTCTATGACGATTGTCTTGTTCGAATCAGAATCTTTCGCTCTTATATCACAATTGAAGTCTCCAACATCTTCTTCTGTGTTGCTATCTGTTATATTCAAACCTAATTTTTCACCCAAAATATCCAAATGATTGTTTAGCCAAGGTGTGAAATTCTTATCTTCTTTCTCAAACACACTTCTTAATTCTACTTTTTTAATTCTGCCAAGAGGTTGCTCTGTCATAAACTACAGATTCTATCCAGTCCTCTTGATTATGTGGTACCCGAACTGGCTCTTCACCGGCTGCTCGGTCGTCTGACCCTTCTCCAGAGCAAAGGCCGCCTTCTCGAACTCGCGGACCATCTGGCCGTGGCCGAACTCTCCCAGGTCCCCGCCGCGCTTCTTGCTAGGACATATCGACTTTTCATGAGCGACCTTGGCGAAATCCTCACCCTTCTTCACCCTTTCGAGGACCTGCTGCGCCTCGGTGAACTTCTCCACCAGTATGTGGGAGCACCTTATCTTGTCTGCCATAAGATTATCTGCTTTATTGCTGTATTTATCCTTTATGGTGTTCGAAGCGGGGATAATGTTCGCGCTGGCGGCCATGTTCAGCTGGGGCACTGCCGACTTTTTGGCAAAGAAGGCCGTCGACAGGATAGGGAACGTAAAGTCGATGATGGTTGTCCAGGTGGCTGCCCTGATTCCGATTGCGGTCTACGCCCTGGCCACTTCGCCCATCCCAGTGATGTCCGCGGGCCTCCTGCTTGCCACCGCTGTCAGCGCGCTGGGCGGTGTCGGTGGCTATTACTTTTTCTATAAGGCCCTGCAGAAGGGACACGTCTCGATAGTAGGACCGGTGTCGTCCAGCTATGCCATTGTCCCTGTAGTGGCATCCTACTTCCTCTACGGCGAGATGCTTTCCCCGATCCAACTGGCGGGCGTGGCGACCATCTTCGTGGGCATATTCCTCGCGTCCACAAGGCTCGATGAGCTGGTGAAAAGCATAAAGGCAGGGACGACAAACGGGGTGTTCGAGGCCCTGATGGCGACACTAACGTGGGGGACGACCTATACACTGCTTAAGATTGTGGTCAACGATGCCGGACCTATCATGGGGGCGCTGCTTGTGAGGGTAGCCATGATTGTGTTCTCCCTCCTGATACTGTGGCGCGGCACTTTCGACAAAAAGACGAGGATCCCAAACAGGACAATACTCCTTTTCCTAATAGGCGCGGGCCTGCTTGACATGGTTGGGATATTCTCCTACAACACGGGGATAACGACGAGCTTCGTGTCCATTGTGAGCTCCGTGTCTGCCATCTACTCAGCTGTGACAGTTGTGCTTGCGTACATCTTCCTGAAGGAGAGGGTCGCGAACAACCAGAAGCTCGGCATCCTCGCAATCATGGCCGGCCTGCTGCTTGTGTCATCAATTTAAGTACTGGAACGAATTTCATTTCAGGTGTTTTGACATTTCTGTGGGCGGAATATGCCAGTGCTGCGGGAACGTTGCCCCGGCGCTGATCGGCTGCAAGGCGTGCGGCTCCAGGGTGTGCCACAAGTGCTTCGACCCGAAGTCGGGCTTCTGCAGCATCTGCGGCGGCGGAAGGAAGCTGAGCAAGCTGTAAGCCAAGCCCAATTTTTACCTTCTGTAGATATTGTAGTGGTGGTCCAGGTCCTCGAACTTCACCGCCTTGTTAGCCTCGTCTATCCTGAATATCAGCACGAAGTGGGAGTCGATGTGAACCCTGCTGAACTCCTTCATGTCGTAGCGCAGGCTCTTGTACCTGTGCGGATTGCCCACAATCTCCTGCATCTTGCTCATGGCAATCTCGTACCTTTTCCTGTCCTTCTTCAGAAGCTTCCTGAAAATCCTCTTCAGCCTGTCGCTGACGTCCAGCCTATACATTCTCCAGTTCCCTTCTCAGCTCGTCTACGCTGGAATACCTGTGGAACTTGCCCCTGTCAACCTTCTTCAGCTTTGCCACGAACTCGGGCCTGAGAGATGGTTCAAGCCGATTCTCCTCGAACTCCTTCACGACAAAGTCTATCGCGTGCGACTTGTCGACAAACCCGTACTTTGCCTTTACTATGTTCAACACCCTGTTGGACTCCTCCGAGATGTCTATCATCGCCTTTACCATATACACCACGTATATATGTATATACATGGGGTATATTTAAGCTTTCCGAACAGGTCAGACTTGGTAAATCATGACTCTGCATCACACCACATCACCCACAACCTTTTTAAACCCTCGCCTGCCATAGATTTCTTATGAAAGACGGCGATTTCATTCACCTCGACTACACGGGAAGGATAAAGGAGAGCGGGGCAATCTTCGACACCACAAGGGAGGACGTGGCGAAGGCGGCAAACTCGTTCAACCCTTCCGTAAAGTACAAGCCCATACCCATCATAATCGGGGGAAACTTCATTTTCAAGAGCCTCGAGGACGAGATAAGGAAGCTCGAGAACGGCAAAATAAAGACAATAGAACTCGCGGCGGACAGGGCTTTCGGCCAGCGCAGGGCGGACCTTGTTAGGCTGATACCGGCATCCGAGTTCAGCAGGCAGAACCTCGACCCGGAGGTTGGCAAGTTCATAACCATCAACGGGATAAACGGGAAGATAATGAGCATTGCCGGGGGGAGGGTGTCTGTAGACTTCAACCATCCTCTCGCGGGGAAGGACCTTGTGTACGAGCTTGAGGTCAAGGACGTGATAGACTCGCCAGAGGGGAGGGTCAGGGCGATAGTGAGTTATTTCACTAGCGGGGACGAGGCCGAGATAGAGGCTTCGGTGAAGGAGAAGGCGCTCAGGATTGTCACGGGAAAGGAAAAGCACCTGCACCCGGACACAAAGCACCAGATAGCCGACACAGTAAGGAAATGGGTAGAGAAGTACGAGAAGATAGAGTTCGTCGACGTTTACTGAGGGAATTATTTATTTAAACCGCACATAACTTAATTACACGATTTTTATGGCAGTAAAGCACCTACTGGACAAGCCGTCCCAGAAGAGCCACCCCTACGACGAGGAGCTGAAGGACATCATATCCAAGAAGAGGGCGAGGATAAAGGTGGTCGGAGCGGGCGGGGCGGGAAACAACACGATAACAAGGCTCATGCAGATAGGGATTGCAGGAGCTGACACGCTTGCGATAAACACGGATGCGCAGGACCTGCTCTACACGGACGCGGACAACAAGATACTTATCGGAAGGCAGTCCACGCAGGGACTCGGAGCGGGAGCAAACCCGAAGGTTGGGATGGAGGCTGCGAGGGAGACGAGGGAGGAGCTCAAGAAGGCTCTGCAGGGCGCGACTCTGGTGTTTTTGACGTGCGGCCTGGGCGGAGGCACTGGGACAGGAAGCCTGCCTGTTGTTGCGGACATTGCAAAGAAGCAGGGCGCATTGACCATAGCAGTTGTGACTCTTCCGTTTTCGATGGAGGGAAAGCACAGGTACAGGAACGCAGAAGAGGGGCTGAAAAACCTGGAGGAGGTTGTGGACACACTGATACTTGTACCGAACGACAAGCTGCTTGACATAGCACCCCAGGCAAGCCTCATGGACGCTTTCAAGCTGGCTGACGAGATTCTTGTCAACGCCGTGAAGGGGATAACAGAGCTCATAACAAAGCCCGGACTGGTGAACAGGGACTTTGCGGACGTGAAGGCGGTGATGTCGGCAGGGGGCCTCGCCATGATAGGCATGGGCGAGAGCGACACCAAGAACAGGGCGATGGAATCCGTGGAGAAGGCTTTGAACAACCCGCTCATAAGCGTGAGCGTGGACGACGCAAAAGGAGCCCTGATAAACATAAGCAGCGGCGCCACGATGAGCGTGAGGGAGGCACAGCAGATTGTAAAGTCTGTATCTGACAAGCTGTCCCCGGACGCGAAGATAATCTGGGGAGCCAAGGTCGATAAGGAACTGGGCAATTATGTGAAGACGATGCTCATCATAACCGGCGTAAAGTCGCCAAACATATTCGGGCCCGGCAAGACGTGGAGCCAGCAGACCAAGAAGGACGTGGAGAAGGTGCTGGGAGTGGAGTTCGTGGAGTAGCATTTATAAATCAAAAAATCCCTAAATGATAATCTATGGTGGAGATAAAGGTCAAGGAAGCCCTGAACGACTACAAGAGGGTCCTGAGCGTGGCCAAGAAGCCGACATGGGACGACCTCAAGGAGACCATAAGGGTGTGCGGCATAGGCATAGCCGTCATAGGGGTGATAGGGTTCGCGTTTTTCCTGCTGTTCGCGCTGACAGGGAGCTACTGATATGATATACACGCTCAAGACCGTCATAGGGAGGGAGAACATAGTCATGGAGATGGTGGCCTCCAGGGTGAAAGAGGAAAACTTGGGGATACAGGCCGTGTTCCATCCCGAGGAGATAAAGGGATATGTGTTTATAGAGGGCGAGCTCAAGGACGTTGAGAAGGCAACCCAGGGAATGGTCAACGTCAGGGGCATAATAAGGAAGCCCGTCGACCTGAAGGAGCTGAGCAGGTTCCTGCAGCCTACGAAGGTGCAGGCCGACCTCAACATCGGCGACCTTGTGGAAGTCATTGGCGGGCCGTTCAAGGGCGAGAAGGGGAAGGTCACGAGGTACGACAAGACAAAGCGCGAGGTGACGCTTGAGCTGGTAGAGGCCGCTGTGCCGATACCGCTGACAGTCGGCGTGGATCTTGTGAAGCTGACCGAAAGGGCCGCAAAGAAATAGATGAGTCGGATGAAAAATAATATTCCTTGCATGGCTGTGCAGATTGAAGTGACCGGAGTCAAGCTTACCTCGCTTCAAAGTGCCATAGACGACGCGATGTGCAAAAAATACCAGATAAAGATACACAGCCATCCGAAGAGCGAGATGGAGCAGGCGCAGGACATACTGAAGTGCAATTACGTTGCGATGTACATCTGTAGAAGGGGATACGATTCCTGTGTGAGCGTGGGCTTCCTCCCGAACGACATGTAATTCATCTGCAGCCCCCTGCCCGGATGAAAAACCGGACTGCATTTATTTAAATTTTGACCCATCAATTATTCTTTGAGGGGCGTTAGCTCTTCATGACTGGTTTGCATGACGCAGCTGCATCAGATAGCGTGGAATTGGTATTCTAGAGAGTCCGTGCAGAAGGCATTGCTTGAAGTGGCAAAGGACCGCGAGGTCGTCGCAGTATTCAAAGACAGCAGGTTTGGAAAGAGGCCGGACATAATCCAGTACCCCGCCGACATACTCCAGGCTGTGGCCGAGGGCGCGCTTGCCTTCCACGGATCAGTCGAGAGGTGGAGCCAGCCCATGAAACTTGATGTGGGCCTTGTAAAGGAGCAGCTTGACGAGCTCAGGTCGGGCTGGGACATACTCATAGACATCGACGTGGACAGTTTTGAGATAGCCAAGATAGCGGCTAAAAGGGTGATGGAGACCCTCAAGGACCACGGAATCGGCAACTACAGCTGCAAGTTCACCGGCGGGAGCTCCTTTCACATAGGTGTGCCGTTCGAGGCGTTTCCGAAATCTATTGACAACAGGGAGACGAGGAAGATGTACCCGGAGCTCTTCCAGAAGGTCATGGAATATGTGAAGGACTACATGAAGGACAAACTCAGGGAGGCGATACTTGCAACGTTCAGCCCGGTAGAGGTATCGCAGAAAGTCAACAAGAAACTGGGAGACATGCTCGGCACCGACGGCAACCTTGACCCGTACAAGTTCATAACCATAGACATATTCAGCTCGAGGCACCTCTTCAGACTCCCCTACTCGCTGCACGAGTCCAAGATGCGCGTGAGCCTTCCCATCAAACCAGAGACTGTGGAAAAGTTCGACATAGAACAGGCCCTGCCGAACAACGTGAAGATAGACGAGAAGTTTTTGCGCTTCAAAGGAGGCCTCCAGGACGCGCAGGGCCTCATAATAGAGGCGATAGACTGGAACGCAAAGCACAACATAGAGATCAAGAACACGATGCCAAAGACGAAGAAGCTTCCGAAGATGAGCGAGATACCCGAGGAGTACTTCCCCAACTGCATACACAAGCTGCTAGGCGGGCTCGGCGACGGTAGGAAGAGGACAGTCTTCACGCTTGTCACCTTCCTGCAGAACATGGGCTGGAGCATGGAGAAGATAGAGGAGAGGCTGATGAAGTGGAACGAGAGCAATAAGCCGCCGCTGAGGGCGAACTACATCAGGACCCAGCTCAGATGGCACATGAGGCAGAGCAGGAGGCTGCTCCCGCCGAACTGCGAAAACGAAAACTTCTACAAGCTGCTCGGGGCCAACACCGAGTGTCAGGGCCTGCACAACAT
>CAYRSM010000023.1:0-18651 GCA_964427125.1 uncultured archaeon
TTTATTTGAACTGACGGTGGATTACATGTTAGGGGCAGTTAAATTATAATTACCAAAGCTTTTTTCCTTCTGGAGTATTCCGGACAAAAAAATTTCATAGGAAGGTTGATATGAGATGAAAACCAAATTTATTTTTACGTCATTTTTAGGACTCCGAAATGTTTTTTGATCCAAGCATTCACCTAGAGTATCCGTGTGTTGTAATCGCCCTTCCAACCGCAACCATCAGGAAGATGGCGACGCTTGTCACCACAACCATCGGCCCCGCTTGAACGTTGAGATAGCCGGACAGAAGTATTCCCACGGACGAGCTTGCGACACCCAGGACGGAACTAAGAATCGAGTATCTTGACAGGCTGTTGCTTATGCTCTTCGCCGCTGCGGCCGGCACCACGACCAGCGCGCCAACCAGCAGAGTCCCCACCAGTTTTATCCCAATAGATACTACCAGCGACACGAGGAGGAGGTAGAGCAGGTTGGTGGCGGACACGTTCACCCCGTTGGAGACTGCAAGGTCCTCGGATATCATGCCAAGCACCATCCTCTTGTATACAATCCTGGCGAGGAAGACAACGAATATCGAAACCGCGACCGAGATTGCTGCGCTGTAAAAATCCACCTTGCTTATGTTGCCGAACAGCGCCTCAAGCAGGTCGGGTTCCGGCGTTATCAGTATGCCGAGGGCGAGCGCGAACGTGAACATCACTCCGACTATTGCTTCCATGGAAAGCCTTGTGATTCTCTCTATGTGCCATGTCACGACAGCCGACGCGAAAAGTAATGCGAACGCCCCGATGAACGGGTTGAAGTTGAACAGTATGCCGAGCGCGAGGCCGGGCAGCGCGACATGGGAAAGCGCGTCGCCCACCAGTGCCATCTTCTTCAGCACCATCAGCGAGCCCACGTAGCCGGCGGACAGGCCCACGAACATACCCGCTATCAGGCTGAAGACAAAGGCGTCGGTCATGTCATTTCACCTTTTTGTGTGCTTCCTCAGTATGGTGGCGCTCCCGTAGATGTCATTCAGAAGCTTGGGCTCGAGTATCTTCTCGGAGCGTCCGAAAAATATCGCGCGCCTGTTCAGTGCGAGCATGTAATCCGAGTAGTGATGCACTGTATGTATGTCGTGGGAGATAAGCAGAACCGTTATCCCCCTCTCCTCCCTGAGCCTCTCAACCATCTCATATATGTGCTCCTCGCTGCCTATGTCAACGCCGGTCGTGGGCTCGTCCAAAAGAAGCACGTCGGGATCCTCCAGCATCGCCCAGGCTACGAGCACCCTCTGCATCTCGCCGCCCGACAGCACATCCAGCCTCTTTTCCGACACGGAAATATCCAACCCCACGGACTCCAGGCTCTTCCTCGGATCGGTGCTGCGGCTCTTGAACGAGAGGAACTCCCTGACCGAGACCGGGATGTCGCTGACGGAAAAGGACTGCGGAACGTACCCTATCCTTACCTTCCTTGTCCATTCCACGTTTCCGGTGTAAGGCATCAGCCTCATCAGCGCCTTGAAGAGGGTCGTCTTGCCCGCGCCGTTCGGACCGACTATCGCCAGGGCGCTCCCCCTGTCGATGTCGAAGCTCACGTTGTCGAGGATCTTCTGGCCGCCGGCGTGCACGCTCAGGTTCGACACTTTCAGTATGCGCCTGCCCTCGGACATGTACATCTATTTGGAAATTTGCCTGGCGAAACCATAAATGTTAATGATTTTCATTATCAATAAGGAAAGTTATGCCGAAGGCCTCGCGACAGACAAGGCAGAAGGAGATGCTGAAGGATGAGCTGGGCGGCTTCCGCTATTTCTTCACCGCCGACGAGCTGCACGACAGGGCAAAGAGGAGGGACTCAAGGCTCGGCATCGCCACGGTGTACCGCTTCCTGAAGGGGATGGCGAGGAGCGAGGCGATACACTCCTACAAGTGCGGCAAGAAGACCGTCTACTCCGCCCGGGCGAACAACCACTCACACTTCACCTGCCAGAGGTGCGGCGAGGTCAGCCACCTCGACATAGACTCGCTCAAGTTCATCCAGGACAAGCTGGGCGGGGGGAAGATATGCCACTTCCAGGTGAACGTCGAGGGGCTGTGCAAAAAATGCCAGAAGCAATCTACGCACGCATGAAGCAGACGACACACGGGAAAATCTAAAAGAAAGGACATACAATGTAATTTATGGCAAACTGGAGGGAGGTCGCAAAATTCGCCTCGGGTCTGACCGCATGGGAAGCCGTCGTGCACGCCTCTCTGGGACTGAGCGGGGTGCTTCCTATAACGCTCTTCGGCATCGTGATAACCCCGGCAATTAACACCGTGCAAATCGTAATACCTGCAATCGTCTCGGTTGCACTGGCTTATTACGCATGGTTCAGATAAATCGGAAATGAAATTTATTTTTGTTGCCTGTCGCTGATCTAAAACAATCCAGCTGGTTTAGCCGATTCAAGTTTCTGTATAAAAGGAAAATTAATAACGCCGCAAACGAAAATTACATTCATGATACTGGGCGGCCTGCGCATAAGGGGGGTGTTCGCTACCAACTCCATAAAGACGGTGGAGGTCGAGGCAGAGACAAGCAAGGGTACTGTGCGCGCGCCTGTACCCATAGGAACCAGCCGCGGCAAGCACGAGGTGAACTACCTGCCGGTGGAGGCCTGCATCAAGGAGTTCTCCCGGCTGAAAAAACTCATCGAGGGAAAAAAGTTCAGCTACCAAGAAGAGTTCGACAACTTCCTGAAATCAAATGATGGCGCAGAAAACTTTGACAAGATTGGTGGAAACCTTTCCCTAGCACTGTCTTATACATTTCTGAAAGCATCTGCATTGAGTGAGGGAAAGGAAATTTTCGAATTTTTGAACAGTGGGAAAATAAGGATGCCGCTGCCCCTCTCCAACATAATTGGCGCTAAGGGGATGAAGGACATAGAGGAGTTCCTTTTCATTCCGAACAAGCAAACATCGTTCCTGGAATCGGTGGGTAAGCTGGCTTCAACATACACAGCACTTGGCAAGATACTTAAGACTGTGGACCCGAAGTTCACTTCAGGCCGGGACATGGAGTCTGCGTGGCGCGTCTCGATAGACCACAAGAAGATATTGAGCGTGCTGTCGGAACTGGCGAAACAGAACGACCTTTCCATAGGTCTTGACATGGCCACATCTGAGCTGTGGGACGGGAGCAAGTACACATACTCTGACGGCAGGAGCCTTTCGCCCGACGAGCAGGTGGATTTTGTAAAGGGGCTCATCGAAACTTACAAGCTGAAGTATGTCGAGGATCCGTTCCAGGAGGACGACTTCGATTCCTTCGCAAAGCTGCTCAAGGTGTCAAAGTCTGCATTAATCTGCGGCGACGATTTATTGACCACAAACCCGAAGAGGCTGAAGGTAGCCGTGCAGAAAAAATCGGTGAGCGCGGCCATAGTGAAACCCAACCAGATAGGCACGGTGACCGACACGATGGAGTTTGTAAGGGAGGCAAAGAAAAACAAGATTGTCACGGTGATGTCGCACAGGTCCGGCGAGACGGACGATGCGATAATCTCCCACCTTGCCGTGGGGCTTGGTTGCGACTATGTGAAGTTCGGGGTACCGGCCGGCGAGCGCATAGTGAAGCTGAACGAGCTCATAAGGATAGAGGAAAGGATGTAGATGGCGGCAGAGGTCAGGAACGGCAGTTGGGACGCAAAGAGGCACGGTCTAAAGTACCAGAACCTCGTCCTTCTTTTCATCGGCATAATCGTAGCAACATACATCCTGATTTACAGGCCGGCAGCGTCGATCATGACAAGTTCGGGCATAGAACAGCTCGGATACGTCGCAGCGTTTGTCTACGGCATGATGTATGCGTACGCGATAACCACCGCCCCCTCTGCCGCGCTAATATTCAGCCTCGGCAAGACGCACCTTGTGGAGCCGCTTCTCATAGCCGTGATAGGCGCGTCCGGCGCGGTGCTGAGTGACTATCTTATATTCAGGTTCGTGAGGGACGGACTCATGGGCGAGATAAGGATGCTGGAAAAAGACATACGGACATTTGTGCACAGGTTCGACCACCATGGCAAGAACCGACCAAACCAGCACTTTCACGAGAAGGCCCGCATATGGAAGGCTATATCGAAGTCGAAGGCGTGGAACATCCTTGTCCCTGTGGTGGCAGGACTGATAATAGCGTCCCCGCTTCCGGACGAGTTCGGCGCGGCCATATTCGGAGCGATAAGGTTCGACTCCAAAAAGTTCCTCGTAGTTGCGTACTTCCTGAACTTCATCGGGATATTTGTCATATCTTACCTTGGCAGCGTGTGAAAGCCGCGCACATAGGAACACTATAAGTAAAAGACCACAAATAGGATTTTGAACGCCATGATGGAGATTGACGCTTCGTTCGGCTACGGGCAGGTCCTGCGCACGGCCATAGCGATTTCCGCGCTCACGCTCGAGCCGGTAAGGATAACAAACATAAGGAAGGGGAGGCCGAAGCCCGGCCTTGCAGCGCAGCACCTCACGGGGGTCAAGGTGGCGGGGGAATTCTGCAACGCGGAGGTAAATGGGCTGGAGATAGGCTCGATGGACTTGGAGTTCGTACCAAAGGTGCACAATTTCTCGGATAAAAAAATCGATGTGGGAACTGCCGGACAGTTAAGTTTGATTCTTCAGTCACTTACACCGTTACTGCTGTTCGCAAACAGAGATGTCACGCTGGAGATGACCGGTGGAACATCGGGACTGGGCGCGCCAAACATAGACTTTCTGAAGCATGTGACCTTCCCAATTTTATCAAAGTTCGGCGCAAAAATCCCAGATATAGAAATCATCAGGCACGGATTCTACCCTAGGGGACAGGGAAATGTCAAGGCAAAATTTTACCCTGCGGCAAAACTGAATCCAGTCGAGCTGACAGAAAGGGGAAGTGTAAAATATGTAAAGGGAATCTCTGTCGCAGGCTCACTCCCGAAGACTGTCGCGGAAAGGCAGGCAGGCTCCGCAAGAAAGATTTTGAACGAAAACGGCATACACGATGTGAGCATAGATTCCGTAGTCGACCGCACCGCATCGCCCGGGACCTGCATAACCCTGTGGGCGGAGTGCGGCAACATCATACTCGGCGCGGACAACATAGGCGAGAAGGGCAAGCCCGCTGAAAGGGTAGGTGAAGAGTGTGCAAGGGATTTGGTGAATTCGATAAAATCTAACGCCGCTGTCGACAAGTGGATGTCCGACCAGATAATAGTGTTCATGGCACTGGCGGAAGGAAAATCTACAGTAAGACTGGAAGAAATCACCGACCATGTGAAGTCAAACATCATGATTACCGAGAAGATGCTCAGCGTGAAGTTTGAGATTGACGAAAAAAGCAAGACTGTTTCTGTGGACGGAATAGGATACAGAACGGGTCAGCCTGTTTTGTAAATGCTCATCGAGGGGTTTAAAAAGTTTACCTCAGATAGCTTAATCATGGCGAGCGACTCGTCGAAAAAGACCGAAGAGCTGTACAGGAAGGCCATAGAGGATTCTGCATTGTACGGAAGGAAGATACAGACCATGCCAGCGATTCCGATAACAGGCATGGAGAGTTTCAGCACGCTATACACCCCCGGCGTGGCAGGTGTCTCTATGGAGATAGCAAGGGACAGGGGAAAATCGTTCTACCTCACAGGGAGGGGGAATACAATCGCCATAGTCAGCGACGGCACCAGAGTACTCGGCTTGGGAAATATCGGACCAGAGGGCGCGCTGCCTGTGATGGAGGGAAAGGCGCAGCTGTTCAAGTACCTCGGCGGGGTGGATGCTTACCCGCTATGTATCGGGAAGAAAGACGACAAGGAAAAAAGCGCCGAGGAAATAATCAACTTTTGCAGGCAGATAGAGCCGTCCGTGGGCGGCATAAATCTCGAAGACATAGAATCGCCAAAATGCTTCCATGTTTTGGAAGAACTGCAAAATCTTGACATTCCGGTCTGGCACGACGACCAGCAGGGCACTGCGGGCGCCATTCTGGCTGGATTGATAAATGCGCTGAAATTGACAGAACGCAAGACAGAGGACGCGGAAATCGTGATTGTCGGCGCTGGTGCCAGCAACATTGCTACGGCAAGAGTGCTCGAACTTTATGGCGCGCCCCCAAAGCACATGACTGTAGTGGACACCACCGGGACGCTCTATGCTGACAGGCAGGACATGGAAGAATTGAAAATCGAAAACCATTGGAAATACGACCTCGCCCAGAAGACCAACGGCAGGAACATAGTCGGCGGAGCGGAATGTGCTCTGGACGGGGCGGACGTGGTCATAGCCGCATCGGCGCCGGGCGCAGTCAAAAAAGAGTGGATAAAGAAGATGAACGATGATCCCATAGTCTTCTCGCTGGCTAACCCCGAACCGGAAATATGGCCAGAGGAGGCAAGGGAAGCGGGCGCAAAAATAATCGCAACGGGAAGGGGCGATTTTCCGAACCAGGTCAACAACAGCATAATCTTTCCCGGAGTGTTCAGAGGTGTGCTTGATGCCAGGTCAAAGTCTGTGACCGACAGGATGGTCGTATCCGCTGCGGAAGCCGTTGCAAAATACGCCGAACGCAAAGGAATCAACGAAAACTACATAGTGCCTACAATGTTGGAGTTGGAATTTCATCCTGAGGTTGCGGCATCCGTGGCCACAACAGCAGTCTCCATGGGCGTAGCCAGGAATGCGTTGAGTTACGATGAGTTTTATTCCATCGCCAAGGCCATAATTGACGATAACAGTGCTGCCATAGAATTCATGACGAAGAACGGGTACATAAAGCCCATGCCGAGGAAGATTTAGTTTTTTCCAAATTGGTATCTTGAATTTTCCCATTTTTCATTTTGTCGCAGCTGCGACATTTTGGTTTTGCAATCGGAAGCAAGCGTCATCATTTTAGAAAATCGGAGCTGGTACGTTTTCCGAATCTATAAATACCCGGAAACAAAAAGGAACATTATGTCCAGGCTGGAACTTTCGGACAGGGTTTTGGAGACCAGCGCCTCCCCCATACGCGGGCTCGTGAACCTCGCGAAGGAGCAGGAGAAGAAGGGCGTGAAGGTCCTTTATTTCAACATAGGGCAGCCGGACCTGGCTACGCCGAAGAGGTTCTTCGAGGAGGTGGCGGCCTACAACAAGCCTGTCGTGCCATACGCCCCGTCGCAGGGGCACAGGGAGGTGCAGGAGGCTTGGTGCGAGTACTTCAGGAGCATAGGGCTTGACATCTCGCCGGACGAGACCATAGTCACACAGGGAGGAGTAGAGGCATTGTTCCTCGCGCAGGCGGCATTGATGGATCCCGGAGACGAGTTGTTGCTTTTCGAGCCTTCCTATCCTACTTATCAGACACAGGCGAAGATGCTCGGGATAAAAGTTGTCCCAATCAGCCTGAAACTTGAGAACGGATTCCACCTTCCCCCGATGGAGGAGCTGCAGAAAAAAATCACCCCGAAGACAAAGGCAATAATTGTTTGCAACCCGTCCAATCCGACAGGAACGGTCTTCACGCCAGAGGAGGTGAACAAGCTCGCGGAGTTCGCAAAGAAGAACGGCATCTTTATCATAGCCGACGAGGTGTACCGCGAGTACGCGTTTGAGAGAAAGGCCGTCTCCATGATGACAATCCCGTCCGTGAGGGACAATGTTGTGCTTGTTGACACTGTCTCGAAGAGGTTCAACCTGTGCGGTGCTAGGGTGGGGGTGCTTGCGAGCCACAACAGGGATTTCATGAGGGAGGTCCTGAAGCTTGCCCAGGCGAGGGAGTCCGTGGCAACACTGGAACAATTGGCGGTGGTGCCGATACTCAAGGACGCGGAAAAATATTTCAAATCGTCGATAGAGGAGTACAGGAAAAGAAGGGAGGCAATTTATCAGGAACTAATGTCCATACCCGAGATAAAGGTGTCAAAGCCGGAGGGAGCGTTCTATGTGATGGTCGGGCTCCCCTTCAAGGACGCGCAGCACTTTGCGACATGGATGCTGACGGACTTCCGCCACGAGAACCAGACGCTGTGTGTGGCCCCGGCTGCGGGATTCTATGCGAGCAAGGGGAAGGGCATGAACGAGATAAGATTGGCCTACGTGGTGGATGTCCCGACTATAAGGAAGGGCGTACAGATACTCAGGAGCGCGATAAAAACTTACATGGACGCGCACAAGGAAATGGTTTTGAAGAAGTGAATTGTTATGGCAAAGCCCAAAGTCTATGTCACAAGAAGATTGCCAGAAGAGGGAATGAAAATTCTACAGTCAGTCGCGGACGTGAAGGTATATACCGGCGACCCCGAGAGCTATCCCCCGTCCAGGCAGGAGATAATGAAAAACATTGCCGATGCTGACGGCCTGCTCTGCTGGCTCACCGACAAGATGGACGCGGAAGTGATGAGCGCGGGGAAGAAGCTGAAGGTGATAAGCAATTATGCGGCGGGGTTCGACAACATAGACGTCAACGCCGCGACGGAGCGCGGGATAGTAGTCACGAACACACCAGGAGTCCTGACGGACGCGACTGCGGAGTGCACCTGGGCGATACTGATGGCACTTGCCAGAAGGATACCCCAGGCCGACAGATATACAAGAGAGGGAAAGTGGAGGACATGGGCCAACATATTCCTCGGCAAGAAGCTTCTGGGCTCCACGCTCGGCATAATCGGGCTCGGAAGGATAGGGGGAGCCATAGCGAAGATGGGAAAGTGCTTTGGCATGAATGTGATCTATTACGACAAGTTCAGGAACGAGAGCCTGGAGAAGGAAATCGGGATAAAATTTGTCGATGTGCAGACCGTTTTGAAGGAGTCGGACTTTGTCACTCTGCATGTCTTGCTGAGCGAGGAGACGAAGCACATGATTGGGGAGAAGGAATTGAACATGATGAAACCGACGGCCTACCTGATAAACGTCGCGAGGGGGGCGGTCATAGACGAGAAGGCACTTGTAAAGGCACTGCAGGAGAAGAGGATAGCCGGAGCGGGCCTGGATGTCTACGAGAACGAGCCGAAGGACGAGGCAAGCGCGAAGGAGTTCAAGGAGAACCCGCTGCTGAAGCTTGAGAACACGATAACGGTCCCTCACATTGGAAGCGCGACCCTCGACACAAGGACGCAGATGGCGGTCATGGCCGCCGAGAATCTCGCTGCCGTGCTGAAGGGAAAGGTGCCCAAGAATCTCGTGAACCAGGACGTGACGAAGAAGGTAAAGCTGGCTAATTGACCTTAGAGTGCAAGATCTTCCGAGTTTTTTTAATCAATACATCTTGTAAGTATTCCCGAAAGCATTTAATAAAATCTAAAATATAAATTAATAATGGATTTTGGAACTAAGCTTGCGCTATTAGGAACTGGGCTATCTTTACTTTTTTATGGTATCGACAAAGTTATAGACAGTTCAGAAACACCAAGGAGAAGCCCGAGTATAAAAATGTTCAAAGTAGTTGTTGGTTCCGCATTAACTATATTTGGAATTACTATTCTATCAATTGCAATTTTATTGTAGTATAAGATGTTTGAAGGCAAGCTCTTCTACCTTTGTATAAAGAACCACCGGTCACAGACCGGTGGAATTGCGCCTTTAAATAATGTCCCTGTAAGTATAGGGGTGGTTTTCGACGGTATTTAGTGTCTTTATCTGGCTTCGTCTGTCATCAGACACCATCTCTCAATTTCGACTGAAGAAAGGCAATCTTCTTCTGGACTAACTTCATATCCTTTAGGCTGGTTGCAGTGAACAGCTCAATCTTCGCCTTTTTGAGCTCGCGTTCAAGAAGCTCGCGTCCATGATAGTCAGTTTTTTTACCGCACATTTCACATGTCTGCTCCATCCTTTTCTGCTCCATCCTTTTCAAGCAATCATCACAAATTACCAATCCCATCACCTATGTAGCTTATACACATCTTCGTCCTTATATTGCAAGGTGTCCTATCCTGGATTGGTTGGACTCTCTTTCAATGCTGCCCAAGCGACTTGCGTTCTACCAATTCGAGCTTTTCCAGAAACTGCACCAGCCTTTTCTCGCACCGGTCGAACATCTCGTCGGGCATCTTCCCGTAAGGCCCCTGCAGGCTGTGGCGGTAGCCTTCTGACTTTACACTCCGCCTTATCAGGTCTACCCGCTCAACAATCAGTTCGCTTTTGCATTTCACTGAAATCATTTCCCCGACAGCGTCCCAGTCAAGCTCCCAGCCGGCAAGCATGAAAATATCCCTGATGTCCTGCCTCCTTGCGGCGACGAACTTCATCACAAACAGCATCTCAGGGTCGGCGATTCTCATCTTTATCCTGACGGGGCTGGCTCTGCCTATTGTTATCATCTCCCTGGAGTGCTCTTCAAACATTTTCCCCTCAAACGATATGCCAGTCTCCCTGTCAAGCACGGAATTGACCAGAAGGTCGAAAGAGACGCCGTCCATTTCCCTCATATACCTGACGTAGTTTCCGTAGGTCACATCCCCTTCTTCGGCCCTGACAAAACCATTCTGTTCAAGCGCCTTCTCTATTTTGTCTGGACTGCCGACAACAACCAGGTCGCAGTCTATCGAAAACCTCGGAGGAACGTATGCGTTTACCGCGTACCCGCCTATCAGCACCACGTCCTCCTTTGGAATCTTCTCAAGCATCTCCAGTACAGCCTCTTCCCTGTTTTGGATTGTCTGCGCGGTCATACCGCCCTCGCCGCCTCGCTCAGCACGCGCCTGTCCAATTTTGTTTTTGTCCTGGCCCCGAACTTCGCCTTCAGGTAGGCCAACGGATACTCGAAAACGTCTATGTTGCTTTCACAATACTTGACCACCGAATCCAGCGGTTCCACAGGCAAATCATTGTGCTCCTCGTGAGGCAGCTTTTGCCGCGGCTGCAACACGACGAACTCGCCCAGGCACGGCTCCGCCTCGCTGACAAAAACCCTGACTCTGTGCCTTCTGAAATGCCCCACCCATCTTTTCAAGTCCCCTTCCAGCACACGGACATAGTACGGCGAGTGCTCCCAGCTCCTTTGTATGTAGGTGTAGTCCGCCCAGATCTCGACCGCGCTTGCGTCAGCAAAGACGTACTTCATACCAGCGCCCTTCAGCAACTCCGGAACACGGAACTGCACCATGGACGCGAATATCTGGCCCGGAGGCAAACAGACGTAGGCCCCCCTTCCAACCCTCCTTATCCAGCCTGCCCTTTCCAGCGCGTGCAGTGTCTTCTTTATCATGCCCCTCGAAACGAACCACGACAGGTAGCTGGGCTGGAACGTGTCGCCTGCAAAGCGGTTGTACAGTACGGCGTAAGCCTCCTGCGCGAATGTCGGGATTGGCTCTGTCATAGTTACCTATTTGGTATCTTTTATTTATAAAGATATAGGTTACCTATTAAGTAACCATAAATTCCTCGTCCTGCCCGCCTGCTTTGAACCAAGATGTTTTCCCTAGGCACAATCACATGAGCACACCGAAAAGTTTAAAAATTTTGAACGTGCAAAAATTATCATTGTTGCCACCCAGTCAGATGGCTCAAAAACACGGAGATAAGCATGACGGCAGAGAATGTACAAAAACCTGCGGAAAAGGACGCGGGAAAAATCGAGAAGATGGATAAAGAGCTCACAGAGAAAACAAAGCTGGCAGAGGAGAGGCTCGACCAGCTAAAGTACCTTCAGGCCGACTTTGACAACTACAGGAAGAACTTCGAGAGGGAGAAGGTCAGGATAACGGAGCTTGCGGACGAGGGCCTGATAAGTGAGCTTCTTGTGATTGTCGATGATTTCGAGAGGTGCCTCCAATCAATCGAAAACGGGAAGGACAAGGCGGGGCTGGAGATGCTGCACAGAAACTTTTTGAAGATATTGGAAGCGCACGGGCTGGAGAGGATAGACGCGCTCGGCAAGAAGCTGGACACTGACCGCCACGAGGTTCTGATGAAAGAAAAATCAGACAAGGAAGACGGCACAGTCCTAGAGGAGATGCAGCCGGGCTATATGCTTAAGTCAAAGGTAATACGTTATTCAAAGGTAAAGGTATCCGAGAACAAAAATAGAATTGAAAAAGGTGTGAAGAATGGGTAAGGAAAAGATAATCGGCGTGGATCTCGGGACATCGAACTCAGCTGCAGCAGTGATGCTCGGCGGAAAGCCTACCATAATCCCATCTGCGGAGGGCGTGACTGTTTCCGGAAAGATGTTCCCCTCGGTTGTCGCTTTTACAAATGATGGACAGCTTCTTGTGGGCGAGCCCGCGAAGAGGCAGACGGTCTCCAACCCCGAGGGCACCGTCATGGCAGCCAAGAGGAAGATGGGAACCGATTTCAAGTACGAGATAGGCGACAAGGAGTACACCCCGCAGCAGATCTCCGCGTTCATCCTGCAGAAGATAAAGAGGGACGCAGAGGCGTTTCTGGGAGAGACTGTTAAGAAGGCTGTCATCACAGTCCCGGCATACTTCAACGACAACCAGAGGACGGCAACGAAGGACGCGGGCAAGATAGCGGGCCTGGACGTCGTGAGACTGGTGAACGAGCCCACAGCCGCATCCATGGCTTACGGTTTGGACAAGGAGGGCGAGCACAAGATTCTTGTCTTCGATCTGGGAGGGGGCACCCTTGACGTCACGATAATGGAGTTCGGCGACGGGACATTCACTGTCTTGTCTACATCTGGCGACACCCAGCTCGGCGGCACCGACATGGACAACGCCATCATCAGGTGGGTGATTGAGGAGTTCAAGAAGAAGGAAGGTGTCGACCTGAACGAGGACTCCACAGCCGTGCAGAGGATACGCGAGGCGGGGGAGAAGGCGAAGATCGAGCTGTCGACAGTGCTGGAAACTGAAATCAACCTCCCTTACATCACGGCGACCAACAAGGGACCGAAGCATCTGTCGATGAAGCTGAGCAGGACGAAGCTGGAACAATTGATAGAGCCCATTATAAGCAGGTGCATACAGCCTGTGGAGCAGGCGCTGGATGACGCAAAGCTTTCCAGGGAGGACATAAAGAAGATAGTTCTTGTGGGCGGACCGACCAGGATGCCGGTGGTTCAGAAGTTCGTTGAGGAGAAGATAGGCAAGATAGTGGAGAGGTCCGTGGACCCCATGGAGTGCGTTGCCACGGGCGCGGCCATACAGGGCGCGATTCTTGCAGGCGACATAAAGGACATTGTCTTGCTGGACGTGACGCCGCTTACCCTCGGCATAGAGACGCTCGGAGAGGTGATGACCCCGCTCATAGAGAGGAACACCACAATCCCGATGAAGAAGAGCCAGATATTTTCCACCGCGGCCGACTTCCAGAACGCCGTGACAATCCATGTACTTCAGGGCGAGAGGCCGATGGCGCACGACAACACCAGCCTTGGCCAGTTCAACCTCGTGGGGATACCTCCCTCCCCGAGAGGGGTACCGCAGATTGAGGTGAAGTTCGACATCGATGCTTCCGGGATTTTGAACGTCTCGGCGAAGGACCTCGGCACCGGGAAGGAGCAGAAGATGACTATCACCGCATCGACAAAGCTGTCCGACAACGACGTGCAGAAGATGGTCAGGGAGGCGAAGGAGCACGATGAGGAGGACAGGAAGAGGAAGGGAGAGATAGAGGCGAGGAACAACCTTGACTCACTTGTATACACCACGGAGAAGACACTGTCTGAACTCGGCGAGAAACTGGGCAAGGAGCAGAAGGACAGGATAGAGTCCGCGCTGAAAAAGGCGAAGGAGTCGCTCGGCAAGGGAGCCGCGGAGATAAAGAGGGAGACCGAGAATCTGCAGAAGGTGATGCAGGAGGCCGGGACGGCAATCTACCAGGAGGCTGCCAAGAAGTACGCAGAGGAGCAGGGCAAGCAGAAGTCGGAAGTCGGCAAGGAGAAGGCTGAGGGAAAGAATGGAAAAAAGAGTGATGAGAAAGTTGTTGACGCCGATTTTAAGGTAGAGGACGAGGAAAAGTAATCCGTCAGTTGAATTCTTAAAGTAAACATCGGAACTGATTGTTATGTCGAAAAAGGACTATTACGAGACGCTCGGAATAAACAAGGATGCCAGCCAGGAGGACATAAAGAAGGCTTTCAGGCAGCTCGCTAGGAAGTACCACCCCGACATCGCGGGCAAGGAGAGCGAGGAGAAGTTCAAGGAGATAAACGAGGCGTTCCAGGTCCTGGGCGACCCTCAGAAGAAGGCGCAGTACGACCAGTTCGGCAGCGCGGCTTTCAGGCCCGAGGACTTTTCAGGGTTTAGGACACCCGGCTTCGACGAGCTGTTCAGGAGCTTCGGGTTCGGCGACATTTTCGAGGCGTTCTCGGGAAGGGAAAGGGGAAGGGCAGGTCAGGAGGAGGGCGCAGACCTCAGGCACGACCTTGAGATAAGCCTGGAGGATTCGTTCTCGGGCGTGACTGAAAAGATAGACGTTCAGGGTTTTTCGGCGTGCAAGACTTGCGACGGGACGGGAGCGAAGCACGGCTCTGTTAGGGAGTGCGCGAACTGCAACGGCACTGGCGAGGTCAGGAGGATACAGAGGGTTGCATTCGCGCAGGTCATGAACATAGGGACATGCGGAAAGTGCGGCGGCTCCGGGAAAATCATAGAAAAGCCGTGCGAAGACTGCGACGGCGAGGGAAGGGTTAGGAAGACCAGGAAGATAGAGGTCAAGATTCCTAAGGGTGTTGACAGCGGCTCTTATCTGAGGATTGCGGGACAGGGCGAGGCGGGCCACCACGGCGGCGAGCCGGGCGACCTTTATGTCGTAATACACGTGAAGGAGCACCCCACTTTCGACAGGCACGAGGACGACCTGTTCTGCCAGACTGTGATTTCCCTCGGCCAGGCAGTGTTCGGCTGCGAGGTCGAAGTCCCGACCATCAATGGCAAGGCCAAATTTAAAATCCCGGCCGGCACTCAGAGCCACACCGTCTTCAGGCTGAAAGGGCAGGGTATGCCGGAGCTGCGCGGCTTGAAGAGGGGAGACCAGATGGTTAAGATAGTCGTGGAGACCCCTAGGAATCTTAGCGAGAGGCAGAAGGCGGCAATGAAAGAGTTTGTGGAATCGGGCGGGGGAAACGTAAAGACTACAAAGGGGTTCTTCGAGAGGATGAGGGAGCACATCTGAACCATTATTCATGGCATAATTTCAAATTTTATCTTTCTCCTTTTATTTTCAGCCAGACTTTCGATTTTTGATTTTATTCCATGACAATTTTCACACAGTGGAATTAGATTTTTTTCTGACTTGCTTCCCCCATAACGATACGGAATTTTATGGTCAATTTGTAGTTCATTTTTCTTAAAAAATTTAAGACATGCTCGACATTTGTACTTGTATTTTCTTTTTATTCGCTCTTTCAATTCTTCTGATAATTCTCTTATTTTGTTTTCATCAGGTGACTTTAATTCAATTCTTTTTAATTTGGTTCTCCACCCTTGATAACGGCTACCAAATTTTTCAGGTCTTTTTAATTTCCAAGGAGTTTTAATTATTTCTGCTAGTAAAACTCTGCCATTTTCTTTATTTGTTATTCTGACTCTGTCTCCTATTTTTGCTTTTGCAAACCTATTTAGATTATAGACGAATTTACCATCATCAGATATTTTAGGAAAATCATAAGTTGCTGTACTGATTTCAACTTCTTTATTATATCCAGCTATAAATTCTACCATGATTTATTTTTATTTTATATCGCTCTAATATCTTTGACATATTTGTGTGATACGTATCACGTATCAAAACTGGCAACTTTAGGACGCCGCCGGGCCACAGCACTTTTAAAGCTTCCAAACAAAAGTCTTTTGAGAGGCTATGATAGAAAACAGGGCTTACCTTTCCAGCGGGTCGAACGCGAAGACCAGGAAGGACATCCTCGACATCATAGAGGGCGCGATAAAGACAGTGGACCCCGCTTCTTGCATCAAAAACTATCTGAAAAGGAAAGGCAGCGAGCTGAGGGTCGGCGGATCTGTCTACGACCTGGATTCCTACAAGAACATCTATGTGGTCGGAGCAGGCAAGGCCGGCGGCGCGATGGCGCAGGCCCTAGAGGAGCTGCTGGGCGACAGGATAACAGAGGGCTTTGTGAGCACAAAGTACGACACCTGCACCAAGACAATGACGATCAGACAGTGGGAGGCCAACCACCCGATACCCGACGAGAACAGCCTGAAGGCGGGCGAGAAGATATTGGAGATTGCGAAGAAGGCCGAGAAGGACGACCTGCTCATCTGCCTCATATCGGGCGGAGGCTCCGCTCTCATGGAATCGCTCTACAGCGACATCACATTGGAGGATATGAAGAAGACCACGGGGCTGCTGCTGAAAGCGGGTGCGAACATAGACGAGATAAACGCGATCAGAAAACACATATCCAGAGTTAAAGGTGGTAGGCTTGCCGAGGCTGCTTACCCAGCGAAGGTTCTGACTCTTATGCTGTCGGATGTTGTGGGCGACAAGCTCGATGTTATTGCGTCGGGCCCCAGCGTCAAAGACACCACCACTTTCGACGATGCTTACGGTATCCTGAAAAAGTACGACCTTTTGAAGTCCCTGCCCGAAAGCGTGACGAGCTACATGAAGCGCGGCGTTGAGGGAAAGGTGAAAGACACACCGAAGGACGACAGGATATTCGGGGACGTCCACAACCTCATCGTGGGTTCGAACGCTCTGGCACTCGAGTACTGCGTGAGGGAAGCAAATAAAATGGGTTATGACACCCTTGTACTGTACCAGCACATGGAGGGCGAGAGCAGGGAAGTTGCCAGGAAGCACGCGGAGCTCGCAAAAAAAATAATGTCCGCAGATGAATACGCCAGAAAGCCCGTCATGATAATATCCGGCGGCGAGACGACAGTCACGGTGAAAGGGAATGGAAAGGGCGGAAGGAACCAGGAGATTGTTTTGAGCACCGTACTGGAGATGAAGGACAAAGATGGAAAGTACGTGATTGCATCAATCGGGACGGACGGGATAGACGGCGTGACCGAGGCGGCAGGGGCAATCGCCGACAACGAGACGCTCGAGCGCGCGAAGAAACTGAAGCTGAATGCGGATAAGCACCTCAGGGACAACGACTCGTACAACTTTTTCAAGCCTCTGGAGGACCTGATAGTCACCGGGCCCACCGGCACGAACGTCAACGACATAATGCTGATGGCGATAATCTAGACCGAATTCCCCGAACCCTTGCTTCACACCCTGCACTTCTTTTTCCCGAAGACCTTCACGATGTTGCCGTAAGTCAGGTCATCGACCCTGTGGTTTGGAACAGAAGAATCAGAACTTATTTCATACAGCAGCCCCTTGTAAAGCGTGCCGTAAACCTCCAAGCCCATGCCCGATGAATATTCTCCCCTTATCTTGTCGAAGAGCGGATGCCTCGCATAGTCCGTGCCTATCATCATAGTTATCCCTGTCTCGTGCTTTGCATAATCCAGCAGCGCCTTCCTTTCAGCCTCGGGCCTCAGAGGCGGGTTCGTCTTGCCGAAGGCGCCCAGCGGCCCCGCGTCGTCCATCGAAAGGATAGTGTGGTGTGGCGACACCTCGACCGCGACCTTCAGCCCGCAATCCCTGCCGGCATCCTTGAAAAGCTCTATAGACAGGCCGGATGTAAGGTGGCAACCAAGGACTGTGCCCTCGAAGCCGGAGTCCACAGCATAGCCGAGGTTCTTGCCTATCGATGACAGCTCGGCCTCGAGCGGCCTCGCAAGACAGTGGGTGGCCGGGTCGGATGGGTCCCACACATCCCTGAACTTCGACACGTCCTCGCAGTGGATTGCCAGCACGCCGTCATAACTGTTGTCGGCCAGGACCTCGTACACCATCCTCTGCTTCAGCTTGTCGGTGATTCCGAGTGTGCCGACGCTCGCGCCCATGTACGCCTTTATGCCCGGGACAAACGGTCTTAGGTAAGAATCGTCCATGACAACTCTTATCGCCTCTGTCAGCTGACCCTCATCCGGAGTTGCGCCTATGTATGTTGAATAGTTCTGCATGACACCCTGGTCCCTTGCGAACTTCAGCCTGGCCTCGACATCTGCCCTACTTATCACGGGCCTTCCGGTGATCGGGCTCTTTATGTTCGGCATGTCGAAGATTCTGCATACCCCGGCGTCCAGGGCCTCCTCGACGAGGACCTGCATCGGGGACTTCTTCCCGTACTGCGCGAACCTCCATGTCTTGAAGTGGGCGTGCGGGTCAATCCTCATGAATTAAACATGCCGAGCAGATTTAAATTTCCCAATCTGTCCATGCAGCAAGGACTTGTGCATTCAGGCGAGCTTGATTATTATCATCGAGCCCGCGAAGACCATTATCCCGCCGATGAAGAAGTAGATGTTCGGGGTAGAGCGGAAGAGCACGAAGCTGAACAGCACCACGAAGAACGGGTACGCGATCTCTATTATCGAGGCCGTGGAGGCGTCCAGGCTCTTGATGCCGGAGAATATCAGGAAGTTTGCGAGGGTCGCCAAGGCCACCGAGAGGACGATGAGCGAAAGGTTGGCCCGGCCTGAGACAAGAACGTCCTTTATGGAGCCGTTGCCGAAGAACAGAAACGGCAGCACGATGATCGCGGCCAGTATAGAGTTGACGAACAGGAGCGTCATCGGCTCGACTCCGGAGAGTATCTTCTGGTCTATCGCGTAGACCAGCCCCCAGGTGACCGCCGCGCTTATCGCGTAGATGAAGCCCGTTTCCATAATTC
>CAYRSM010000024.1:0-18517 GCA_964427125.1 uncultured archaeon
CTATGCCGGCCGCGACAGTCTGGCCCATGTCCCTTATGGCGAACCTGGCCAGCTCCGGGAACTCGGACTGCTTCTCTATGACCATCGGCTTGCTCGGAATCACGTGTATCCTCGCTGCGTCGCCTGTCTTTATAAAGTCGGGGTTCTCCTGCTCCACGGCCCCCGTCCTCGGGTTTATTTTCGCGAGTATCTTGTCAATCTGGCACGCCACGCTTGCGGTGTGGCAGTGGAAGACTGGCGTGTAACCGGAAGTTATGACCGTCGGGTGCTGCAAAATGATTACCTGCGCCGTGAACTCCTTCACAACCGAAGGCGGGTTGTTCGGGTGGCCGGCGACGTCTCCCCTCTTTACGTCGTTCTTGCTTATTCCCCTCACGTTGAACCCTACGTTGTCGCCGGGCTGAGCCTCCTGCATCTGCTGGTGGTGCATCTCTATCGACTTTACCTCTCCCTTTGCACCGGACGGCTCGAAAACGAGAGAATCGTTTATCTTCATGACGCCTGTCTCGACTCTTCCCACAGGGACAGTCCCCACGCCGGTTATCGCATAAGCGTCCTGTATCGGGACCCTCAGCGGCTTTTGCGTCGGCCTCGCCGGAGTAGCGAAGTTGTCCAAGCACTCCAAAAGGGTCGGCCCAGTGTACCACGCCATGTGAGCGGACTTTTTGAAAACGTTGTCACCGTGCTGCGCCGCAACAGGGACGAAAGGCATCTTGTCCACAGGGAATCCCAAAGGCTTCATGACTGCTATCGCGTCGTTCTTCAGCTTGTCGAAGACCTTCTGGTCCCAGTTCGCCAAGTCCATCTTCGTTATGCATACTACGACCTGCTGTATCCCCATGACCTTGATAAGGTAGATGTGCTCCCTTGTCTGCTCCTGGACACCCTCTCCCGGCCTCGCGGAGACCACCAGAATGGCGCCGTCCGCCTGGCTCGCGCCGGTAATCATGTTCTTGACAAAGTCCCTGTGCCCCGGAACGTCTATGACCGTGAAATAATACTTGCTCGTCTCGAAGGGCCTGTGGCTGACGTCTATTGTCATTCCCCTCTGCCTCTCCTCCTTTACGGTGTCCGCTATGTATGCGAACTCCGCACCCTCTATCTTGAACTCCTTTGCCTGCTCCTGGAGCTTTTTCAGTTCCTCGTCCCTGATCGCCCCGGACTCGTAGAGTATCCTGCCGAAAAGAGTGGACTTTCCATGGTCTACGTGGCCTGCCGTTATTATGTTCAAGTGCGGTTTTGCTGCCATACCGATACTTAACTTATTATATCGCCACTTATTTAAATACTTTTTATCCGGGTGATTTTTTGCACAGCCCATTCTGAAAATCTGAAACTTTCGCAACCGCTTTTCAAGGTTCGGTACTGTGTGATACGTATCACAACCTGTGTCGCATATGCTGCATGCAAACCCGGACCTTGTAAAAAAGAATCCGCGACGCAGCGCGGGGAAGCTTTATATAGTTAATTCACTACCTTATAGTGATGGTAGTAGACCTGCTTTTCAAGATGGCGCAGAGCCTTTACTTCGCGGAGAACCTTGCATACGATTCGCTGTACCTGAAGAAGCCGAGGTACGTCGAAAAGAAGGAGCCGAAATCCTACAAGAGGGTGCACTCGATGGTCCCGCTCTACGAGGAGCCCGAGAGCATACTCAGGGCCAACTTCGAGAGCCAGCTTAATTCCGATTATCCTAGGGAGTTGATTGACATCTACCCGGTGGTCGAGGAAAAGGACACGAAGACCGTCGAGATAGTGACAAAGCTCAGCAAGGAGATTGACAGGATTCACCCGATAATCATTCCAAACAACGGGCAGGGCGACTGGAAGAATGTAATCGAAAAGTGGTCGAAGAACGAGAAGTCGTGCTACGACGGCAACATGGACCTGCCTTTCGGAAAGGGAAGGGCCCTGACTTACGCATACTACACCGAGAGTAGCGATGTGCGCGACGCGGACATCCTTACCATATTCGACGCCGAGGACATAATCGACCCTGACCTCTTCAAGTACTCGATAGCGGGACTTGAGCAGGGAATAGACATAGTGCAGGGGAAGATAAGGTACAGGAACAAGAGCGCCAACCTGTTGTCCGCGCTCGAAGCCACGGAGCCGGTCATATGGTCCAACCAGTTTTACAACCACACTTCCGGGGACGGCGTGCCCTACCAGGTATTGGGGCCCGCATATTTCTTCGACGCGAAGCTGCCGGAAAGGATCGGCGGATGGAGCCCCTACACGACATCCGAGGACGTCGAGTTCGGCCTCAGGTGCTGGGAGGACGGCAGGAGGCTTGGGGTGCTGGATGTTTATACGGACGAGCTGGGCGTGGAGTCGCTGGGCGCGTGGTTCAAGCAGAGGAGGAGGTGGGCGAGGGGTCACCAGAAGGTCTTCCTCTCGAACAGGCTCAGGACTAGCAGGAAGCTGAGCAGCATAAAGAGCACTTTGCATTTCTACTCTTACACGCTGAACTCGCAGCTGATGTCCGTGACAAACCTCATCGGTCTGCCGACCGGGCTCTACACCCTGGCGGAGACTCTGTCCGGAACGGCACCCCACATGGACCCGATCATGACGGGCATAACACTGTTCAACCTTGCGAACTGGATGTACACCGCGGTATCAACATCCAAAAGCTTGGGGAAGGTCGGCGAATTCAAGGACACAAAGGAGAAGCTGAAATACTACATGATGGCCAACCCCCTGACTCTTATGTTCTATTCCGCTCTCTGGGCGGTTCCCGTGGCAGCGGGAGCGAAGGACTGCATAGATTCAAGAAGGGGAAAGAAAATAACCTGGGAAAAGACGCCGAGGGAAGGCTGCCAGTGAGTGGTTCCGACTAGCATAAATGTCCATAGGTTCATATTCAAACTATGCTAGACGGGTTCGGAACATACGTTTCGGACAAGGGAAGAGATTTGGCGCTGTACGTGGACAACGCACGGAATGAAATAGGGAGAGGCGCCGCAAACACCAACGATTACAACGCTCTTTGGGGCACTCTTATGATGGTCGCTGGCGGGGTAGAAAAAGACTTTGTAGTTTTCGGCATCGGATTGGTGATGGGTGTTGCCGGCCTGTGGTACAGCAGCAATCTGCGCCATCGCGAGGCTGGGATAGGCAACCTGTTCTAATTGAGCTTCTGCGAAGACAAACCCCGGCAAGCTTATGCCTTTGCGATTGTTTTCATGAAGTTTGGCGTTATGCGATACGTGTCGCAATTTTTGTAGCACCTGCGGCATAATCGAAGCACAAAAATAGTCTCCATTCCACAGTTGCATAAAAATAAGATGCATCCTATACAAACAACAATTGAAGGGAAATGATGTCCAGCTTCGACGGCAAAAGGCCGAAGGTTCACAAGACCGCTTACGTTGCCGAATCCTCAGAAATCATAGGCGATGTGACAGTGGGTAAGGACTGCAGCATCTGGCCAGGCGTTGTCCTCAGAGGAGACGAGGATTCCATAACCATAGGCGACAACACCAGCGTTCAGGACAACACAGTTATTCACACCCCGCTTAACAGGCTTCCTGTGAATGTGGGAAAAAACGTGACGATAGGACACAACGCGATTATCCACGGCTGCAAAATTGGGGACAACTGCATCGTCGGGATGGGCGCGATACTTTTGAACGGCTCCGAGATTGGGGACTGGTGCATAGTCGGAGCAGGAGCGGTTGTAACCGAGGGGATTAAGGTGCCTAGTGGTAGCCTTGTGGTTGGGGTGCCCGCAAAGATTGTAAAAAAATTGGACAAGGAGCACAGGGAGAAGATAACCAAAAACTGGAAGGAGTACGTAATGTTAAAGGATTATTATAAGAAACAAAATTCATGAAAGATTTGTCAGGAATTGTGATTCAAGTATGCAAAAAATAGACTTGGATGGCGAATACATCAAACTAATCTATGAAATATACATTAAACAGCATATTCGTGATGGAACTGGTGTTCTAACAACAGAATTCGATGATAGAAAAGAACGTGTGTCAGGCCTAATTTCGTCTGGTTTTATAGTTAAAGGACGGTTCTATAAGTTTGAGACACTGCAGTGCACTGAGACAGGTATACAGATGGCACGTAAACAAATCGATCAAATTATCAATAAAGAAATGCAATCGATGAAAGGTCAAATCGAAAATATTCCTCCACGTTTGCTAGACTTTTTCATTTATGATTGCCTTGGCGACAGGCTGTATTGGCCAATTGAGAAAAGACGTTACCTTTTTTTTGATTGGAGGCAGATTCCATTGGATGACGACAGGGTGTGGACACAATGTTTGAAATTATTTACGATTCTGGAAGAATACGGACTTTCTATCAGGACTCAGAATTACGTCTCTACAAGAGGAGGTGAGTTCCGTGACAAGGAATTTGTTTTCTCCCCCGAAACAATCACCTTGCTTCGACAGATTTCGTTAAGGAAGGAAGGGTTGACTGTAGAAGAGTCAAAACGCTTCAGATTGGCCTATCTGCTTTCCGATATAACACCATACATAACATCTGCAACCCCTCCAGATGTCAGGGAGTTTATTTGGCAAAAGCTTAATACAAATGCCTTGACAGAAGCTGACCTTGCACAATCGCTCAATCAATTGCACAACGACAGGATAGTGTCAGAATGGCGAGGGTTGCTATCGTCAAAATTGCCATTCGAAATTCTAGATCAGACTGGCTTCAAGATACAATTGGATTCGTTGCTTATCAAACCATCAGTCGAGGAACTGTTTAAGTTTCAAAGGGTTGTACAATATTCTTCTACAATCAGGTCATTGATTCCGGTTGATGATTTTTTGAAAAAGTATGAAGATCTGTATGTTCAGATTGTAACCTTGGAGGACGCCCTCAGAAAGCTGATAAAACAGAAGCTTACTGCTCAATTCAATGGAGGGTGGCAAGGGCAAATTCCGAGTCAAATCGTAGAAGGATGGAAAAGAAAGGAAAAAGATGACAACAACGAATCGGTAGAACCAGAGAAGGAGCTTATTAACTATGCTGATTTTTCAGATTACGCCCAAATAATTGGGAAATTTAAGAAAATTTTTCATGATGTGTTCCCTGACATTGAAAGAGCCGTTGTTGAGTTGAATAGGATAAACAACCTGGGTAGGAAGAGAGTCATGCATTTTAGAACGATTTCGGACGAAGTTTACCACATTGCAATGCAGTCTATTAGATGGGTTAAAGACAGACTGAATAGTAAGGTCTAATTTCTATACTTATTGTTAACACTTCGTTTTTTTTGTCGCGTGCTATCATGCTTCCAGTTCAGTCCAAGATGTGTCAACCATTTCCTGTATCTTCTTTGTCTCCTCTTCGTTCAGGTGCTTGAACCTCTTCTGCGCCTTCAGGTAGTCCGCCACCGGCTTGAACTGCGCCGGCTTGTAGCTCACCGTGCGCTTCCCGTCCTCTATCTCGTACAGCGGCCATATCCCCGTGTCGACAGCCAGCTTCGCCATCTCTATGGTCTTGGACGAGTCCATGTTCCACCCTGGCACGCACGGCGACAGCACAAGTATGAACCTCGCCCCCTTAATGTCCTTCGCCTTCTTCACCTTGTTCTTGAAATCGTTCAGGTACCCGATGCTAGCAGTCGCAACGTACGGAATCTTGTGGGCAGCGATTATTTCGGCAATCGGCTTCTTCCACTGCTGCTTTCCGTGCAGTACGCTGCCCGCAGGGCTAGTGGTAGTTGCAGCCCCGAACGGTGTCGAGCCGCTCCTCTGCACACCGGTGTTCATGTAAGCCTCATTGTCGTAGCAGATGTAAAGGACGTCGTCGTTCCTCTCGAGCATCCCGGACAGCACGCCGAATCCTATGTCGTAGGTGGAGCCGTCGCCTGAAATCACGACGACCTTTGTGTGGTCGTTGCCCTGCGCTTTCAGCGATGCGGACACGCCAGCCGCAATGGCGGCAGAATTTTCAAAAAGGGAATGTATGTAAGGCACTCCCCATGCGCTTCTGGGGAAAGCGGATGACACAATCTCGAGGCAGCTTGTGGCGTTCACGACAACCACGTCCTTTCCGATTATTTTCAGCGCGTGTCTTACCACCAGCGGCATCGCACATCCCGCGCAGGCGCTGTGTCCCGATGAGAAGTATTCGTCCATGTCCTATACCCACTTCCTCAGGGGCTCGCTCCCCTTTATCTGGTTGAAAAGTTCCACGATGTTCGCGACTGTAACGTCCTTTCCCCCGAGTCCGCCGACAAAACTGGACATGACAGGCTTTTTGCCTGAAAAGTAAAGCGAGTCCATCACGTTCGCATAGAGCGGCGCGAAACTTCCAAGGCTGTATGATTTTTCAAAGACCGCCACGTGCTTCTTCCCTTCTAGAATTTTTCTTACCTCTTCCTCCGGGAAAGGCCTGAAGCATCTGACTTTCAGGACACCCACCTTCTTGCCATTAGTCCTCATCTCGTCGACAGCTTCCTTCATGTTGCCGACGACGCTACCCATAGCCACAATGACATAGTCTGCATCATCAGTTTTGTACCCTTCCACCAGCCCGCCGTATCTTCTGCCGAACATATTCGCGAATTCCTTCTCCACATCGGCAATCTTCTGCTTGGAAGCTGTCAAATCGTTGTGCACGTCCTCCCTGAAGCCCTGGTAATACTCCGGCGTCGCATACTCTCCCATGCTCATAGGGTTCTGCGGGTCCAGTTTGACCTTCGGGCTGAACTTCGGCAGGAACTTTCTTATCTCTTCCATCTCTGGGACATCGACACGTTCGACTGTGTGCGTCAGGTAAAACCCGTCCACGCCGACCATCACCGGCAGCATCACACTCTCGGCAATCTTGAACGCCTGCACGGTCGTGTCGATTCCCTCCTGCACGCTCTCGCAGTAAAACTGTATCCAGCCCGAGTCCCTCTCCGCGACGGAGTCCTGGTGGTCGTTCCAGATGTTCAGCGGCGCGCTCAGGGCCCTGTTCCCCACGACCATAACAAGCGGGAGCCTCATCCCGGCCGCGGCGAACACCGCCTCGTGCATCAATGCCAACCCCTGGCTGCTCGTCGCGGTGAATGCCCTCCCCCCGGCTGCGGATGCGCCCGAGATTACCGATATGGAGGCGAACTCCGATTCGGTGGCTATGTAGCTCTTCAGCTTGCCGTCCGCGAAAAATCCAGAGAGCGTCTCGGCGATGTGAGTAGACGGCGTTATAGGATAACATGCAACGACATCAGGTTCGCAGTTCTTCACCGCCTCTGCTATCGCAATCGACCCTTCCACTGTCTTCTTCGCCATTCACTCACCGCCCTGTTTTTTCATAACGCTATGTTTAATGTCTTGGTTTGGGTTCTCCATCAGTTTTGCGTGATAGTCCATTGCCTTTTTCAGGTTGTCGAACGACATCGCATGCGGGTTCGCCTCGAGATTGAACTCCCTCCTCACCCTTTTCCTGTACTGTTCTATCGCCTCTTCCGCGGTGCTTGCACATCTCGAATACACCTTTCTCTCCGGCGCGTCTTGCGAGACGTATATGTCGAATATCTCTATGTCGGAATCCCAGACCAGAAAGTACTCGGGCATTCACTTCTCCTCCTGCACCATGGTTATAGACTTCTTGGGGCACACGTTCGCGCATATCCCGCACCCCTTGCAATAATCATAATCCATCTTGGGAAATTCCCTCTCCTTCGGATCGTCCTTGTCCACGCCGCCCACGCACGCCTCCGGGCAGTATGTCGCGCAGAACGCGCACTTTATGCATGTGCTATTATCTACAATTGGCTTGAACGTCCTCCAGTCTCCCGTCTTGTTCTCCCTGCTAGTCAGCGGTTTTGCAATGGGTAACTTCATAATCAACCTACCTCGTCTCGTTGTAGCACTCCTCTATCGCCCTGATGTTGCCCTCGGCCAGTTTCGCCGGGAACCTCTCCTTTATGGCCTCCTTAACCGATTCGATCGAGACCAGTTTCGTCGCCTTGATGAAGGCCCCGAGCATGGCAGTGTTGACAATAGGCTGCCCAATGTGCTTCAGCGCAATAGCGGTCGCATCCACGACAAAAAGATTCTTCGCCTTCAGGCTAATTTTCTCCTTCGGCTTGCTCGTGTTGACGATGACAATTCCATCTTCGTCGAACCCTTCTAGTATGTCTGGCCTGCTACTCAGAGACGAATCCAAAATGACAATGTGCCTCGGATTGTACACGTACTGATGTATTCTGATAGGTTTGTCGTCAATCGTGCAGAAGCTTTTCACCGGTGCTCCCCTCCTCTCCACGCCAAAAAATGGAAACGCCTGTGCGTGCTTTCCCTCCATGGTCGCCGCGACAGCTAGAAGCTCGGTTGCAGTCACCGCTCCCTGCCCGCCCCTTCCCCAGAATTTGACTTCTATCATCCGATTAAATTAATGAGGGCTGAAGCTTAAAAGGTTAAGTGAATTTTTTAGTTAAACGGCTGCTAGACCTTTTTCGCGGTCCTATAAAAATCGGCCTTCTCAAAGCAGTCTTTCGCCTTTTCGTTGTCACCAAGGCCTTCGTAAGAGTGCCCCTTGATGCCCCAACCCAGCCAAAAAGTCGGGTCTATCCCCAGCGCTCTGTCGCAGTGCCTTATTGCCTCTTTATGCTTTCCTAGGTCGTTGTATGTTGCACCGATGTTGCACATCGCTTCCAAGGAATTGGGGTGCAGCTTCAGGGTCTCCTCATAGCACTCCATCGCCTCCGCGTGCCTTTCCAGGCGGCTGTAGGCGACCCCCTTGCCACACCACGCCAGCTCGTAAGTCGGGTCCGCTCTTATCGCCATCTCCATGTATCCCAGCGCCTTTTCATAGTCGCCGACCTCGTTGATGAGGATCATGCCAAGATTGTGCAACGCTATCGAGAAGACGTTTTCCCTGGCCAGGTCCTTCAGAAAATAGCCCTTCTTTGTGCTCGTATCGACAATTCTGAATTTTTGCCTGTATAAATCATCGCATGACTCGCGCCCGCAGGTGGTCTCCCAGTCTACCCTGTTGGATTTGTCATATAATCTCACAAACACATGTGCCGGCGCGCGTGCCGCAGCCAGGGAAAGGCCGCTCTTTTCCGCAATAGTCATGTAGATGTAAGTATAGTCCCTGCACGCAAGCCTTTTGCCCTTCAGCTGCTCGTGGAAACTGCCACAGGCAAAGTGACCATAAACAAATCCCAACTCGTCCAGTGCAATCGATATCCTTCCGAGTATCTTTTCAGGTTTTTTAATCCGCCTTATCTTTTTCGATACTGCGTCAACAACCTCGTCCAGCATTTCTCTAGAAGTTTCAGTATCCAAGTCCTTGAAAAGCTCCTTCTCAATGTCCAGCACTTCGTAGCCAAACCCTTTCATAGCGCCTCGACCATGATAATTAGTGGTTGGGAAAGTATTTAAGCATTTTATTACTTAGTAGTGACAAAAAATAGTACTAAAGTAAGGCGATGCTTACTTTACGAGTTTGGCGCGTTCGGAAGCCAGTCCCTCTGTCACAACCTTCCTAAGCTTCTCGACAGACTCTGGATTAGCCAGCGTGGAAGTGTCACCCACAGGCTGGTTCGCAATCAAGGCCTTGAGCACTCTTCTCATTATCTTGCCGCTCCTCGTCTTCGGCAGCGCCTCGACAAAAAGTATCTTCTCGGGCTTTGCTATCGGTCCTATCGTCTTCCTAACCTGCTGTATGAGCTCTTCCACAAGCTTCTCGGACGGCGTGACTCCGTTCTTCAATGTGACAAAAGCCAGCGGCACCTCGCCCTTAATCTCGTGTGGCATCCCGATGACTGCTGTCTCTGCCACGTCTTTGTGCAGGTCCAAAGCGTTTTCTATCTCGCCCGTTCCCAGCCTGTGGCCTGCTACTTTTATCACGTCGTCCTCCCTTCCGCCTATCCTGATGAAGCCGTCCTCGCTGAAGAAAGCCGCATCCGAAGTGTAATAAATCGCCTTGCCGTACTTGCTCCAGTATGTGTCTATGAACTTCTGCTCGTTCTTCCACAGTCCCCTCAACATGCCGGGAGCGAACGGCGGAAGCTGAACCAGCGAGCCCTTCTCGAGCGACTTTACATGCTTGCCATTGTCGTCAAGTATGTCGTGCTTTGTCCCGGGGAAGCTTCTTCCCGCATAAGTTGGTATGAACGGCCCGACTCCGGGCAAGACATTTATCAGCGTCCCTCCCGTCTCAGTCTGCCACCATGTGTCTATTATCGGGCACCTTCCCCCGCCTATGGTGTTAAAGTACCACATCCATGCCGACTCGTTTATCGGCTCGCCGACAGTGCCAAGCAGCCTTATCGAGCTCAGGTCGTGCCTCTGCGGCCACTGGTCGCCAAAAGTGATGAACATCCTTATCGCCGTAGGGGCGGTGTAGAAGACGGTCACTCCGTGCTTCTCAGCCACCTCCCAGAACCTGTCGGGCTGCGGCCAGTCCGGAGCTCCCTCGTAGACAAGCATAGTCGCGCCCGCCGCCAGCGGCCCGTAGCAAGCATAAGTGTGTCCCGTGACCCATCCTATGTCCGCCGTGCACCAGAATATGTCGTCGTCGTGCAGGTCAAAGTCCCACATGGCGGTCCAGTATGCCTGCGTGAGATAACCTCCCGTGTCGTGCACAATCCCCTTCGGCTTTCCGGTGCTGCCGCTAGAATAAAGTATGAACAGCTCGTCCTCGGAGTCCATGCGCTCGGGCTCGCAGTAGGGCTTTACCTCCTTTGTCGCCTCGTCCCACCAGACATCCCTCCCCTCCGTCATGCCGGTCTGGCCGCCGGTCCTTTTTACAACAACTATCTTCTCTATGGTGGTGTCCTTCACTGCCTCGTCGGCATTGGCTTTCAGGTTGACAGGCTGCCCCCTCCTGTAGTAGCCGTCCGCTGTGATCAGGACTTTCGACTCCGCATCCTGTATCCTCGTCTTCAGTGATTCAGCGCTGAATGCAGAGAAAACAACCGAATGTATCGCGCCTATCCTAGCGCATGCAAGCATGGCTATCTGCGCCTCGGGTATCATGGGGAGGTAGATTGAGACCCTGTCGCCCTTTTTCACGCCAAGGTTCTTCAGCGCGTTTGCGAACTTGTTCACTTCCTTGTACAGCTCCTGATAAGTAAGCACCCTCACCTTTTCATTCTTAAGCTCCGGCTCCCAGATTATCGCTGCCTTGTTCTTCCTCCAGCCCTTCACGTGCCTGTCTAGGCAGTTGTAGGAAGCGTTTAACTTGGCTCCGAGGAACCACTTGAAGTTGGGCGAGCTGTCAGTGTAGGCTTTAGTCCACGGCTTGAACCATTCGATGCCCTCCTTTGCCATGTCGGACCAGAACTTTACGGGATCCTTCGCCGCCTTCTTGTATACTGCCTCGTCGCTGACCCAGGCGCGCTTCTTCATCTCCTTCGATGGCCAGAAGGCTTCGCCCTTTTTGACAACCCATTTTGTTTCAGCGGGCATCCAATTCTAATTTAGTGCGGTTTTAGTACTTAAGCTTGATGCATAGAGGGTTTATACAATTAGAAAATTAAGTTCGGCAAACGCAGGCTTTATTCCTTCGCTTTCTTCTCGGCCTTTGCCTTCTTCGGCTTTGCTTCCTTCGCCTTCGGCTCGACCTTCGGCGCCTTTGCGGCCTTCTCTTCCTTTGTCTTCTTCTCGGCCTTTACGTCCGCGGCGCTCGGGAACCTCAGACCCAGCTTCTCCACAAGTCCGGACTTCCTGTAGGCCTCAATCACTTCCTCGTCGGTCGCATCGTCCTTTATCTCGAGCTTGAACGAGGTCGGCTCCAAGTGCAGGACGTTCGCCTTTCTCCTCTTGACTCCCGTGAGGAGCTTCGGCCCAGTCACCATTACAAAGTTCTCATCAACCTTCTTGACGACCACGCCATACTGGCCGCCTTCTCTTCCCGCGATCTTGACAACGATTCTTCCCGTCTCCATTTCAATCATCCGATTTATTTTATTTGTACCTCACAGGTTAAAAGCTTTTTCCTTCAGCATGTTCCTCGAGCAACTGCTGCACAAATTCCCTCCGTAAGCCCTGCCCACCCTCTTCTTTGTTCCGCTTATCTTGCTCCTGCCCACGGGGGTGAGCCTGTACAGTCCGGGCAGCGGAGCCTTGCAGTTCGCGCACACCACAGAGCCGGTCACGGTCCTCTTCTTGTGGAAGACTATCCTGTTCCCCGGCGTCCTTACCCTCATCTTCGCGTGCATGATTATCCTCCGAGCCGCAATGCCCGCAGTTGGCAGGCGCGCTGCGGCATTATATCTAATACTTGGTGCGTAAATATAAAGGTTGAATCGGGGCAATGCGGATTGACTTTGCCGGCAGACGGCTCTTACTTTGTCGGTGTGGGACGGGCGTGCAGGTTAATCTGTTACAGCTGTAACACTTATAAAAATAATATAACCACCGAACAGTAACAAACCTTAAATACCAAAATTCCCATAGTAAATCATATGGTCGGTATGGCTGGCATGGGGTCGAAGCTGTTGGAAATGGAGAGGGAGATTTTCGGCGATTCGCGCCTGGCGGAAGAGAGGCTGGCCGAGATAGTGGGGAAAGCCGAGCAGAGGATAAATGGGCTGGACGAGCCTGCTGACGTGCTTGGATGTATAAGCAATGTGCTGCGCGGGCTCGGCTATGAACCGATGGACTGTTCCCAAAATTTCGCCGAATCCTTGAAGAGCAAAAGGCTTTCGTGCAGGGACTACACCTACGTCTACCTTGAGGTCGCCAAAAAGTGCTGTCTGCCTCTGCATGCGGTACTTGCGCCGGGCCACGTCTTTGTGAGGTGGGAAGACGGCGACAGGAAAATCGACTGGGAGACCACAGCAGGCTGCGAGAGCAGCGACGAGTTTTACAAGAACGACCTCGGCATAAATGAACAAAGCATAGAGAAAGGCGTATACCTAAAAAACCTGTCCGAGGAGGAGACGGTGGCAGTAGAACAGACCTTGTGGGGCAGCATCTTCAGCTTATCCAAACGGTATGAAAAAGCGATATGGTTCTACGACAAGGCGCTGGAGCTCAACAGCGGCTACTCGCTTGCATGGTACAACAAGGGCGATGCCTACTTTAATTTGGGAAATCCCGACAAAGCCATCGAATGCTACGACAGGACGTTGGAGCTTGACCCCAACGATGTAGAGACCTGGAACAACAAAGGCGCCGTCTGCAGCAGCCTGAGACTGTACGATAAGGCGATCGAGTGCTACGACAGGGCTACGATGCTCAAGCCCGACTATGCAACGGCCTGGAACAACAAGGGCATGGCGTACGAAAAGATTGGGCAACTGGGAAAGGCGAAGGAGTGCTACCGCAAAGCGGGGAACAGGTGTTGAGCATGGAAGGCGTAGGGTTTGAGTTGCTGAAAATGGAAAGGGATATTTTCGGCGATTCGAGTTCGCATCTAGCAGAGGAGAGGTTGTATGAGATAGTGGAGAAAGCTGGGGAAAGGATAAATCATCTAAAAGAGCCGGCTGACATACTCGGGGGCATACGCGATGTCTTAAAGGAACTTGGTTATACCTACAGGGGCGGCGATTTCAAGTTCACCGAATCTTTGGAAGGCAAGGGCCTTTCATGCAGGGACTACACTTACGTCCACCTTGAAATCGCCAAAAGGAACGATCTGCCCTTGTACGCAGTCACTGCGCCTTTTCATATTTTCATAAGATGGGATGGCGGTCGGGAAAGGGTTGATTGGGAGCCCACTGGCGGCTTTGAAACCAGCGACATCTACTACAAAAATAGTTTTCACATAAGCGAAAGCAGCGCAGAGAAAGGCGTCTATCTCAAATGCCTGTCAGACGAGGAAGTCATGGCTAACCAGCAAGTCGAGTGGGGTCGTATATTTACAGAATCCAGCCAGCCGGAAAGGGCGCTCGGATTCTTCGACAAAGCCATGCGGGTCGATCCTGACAACCCGTGGGCGTGGGTTAGCAAAGCCCTGGCTCACGGCTACCTCGGAGACCACGACAAGGCTATGGAATGCTACAACAAGTCGGTGGAGCTAGGGTCCTCCGACAAGTCAGTCATATAGGTACAACCTGAAAAGGCAAAGAAATTTTACATCTCGCCCGTGAGCTTCCTCATGGCCATGGTCATCACCATCGAGGTCACGATGTACCAGTATATCCAGTTTATGCTCAGCCCTATGAAGGGCAAGGTCACGGGGACGGTCGCATACTTTGCGGACATGTACATCAGGAACGCTATCCCGAAGACCATGCTGGCTATCATGACCTTCATGCTCTCCTTCATGTTAGCGCTGTTGAGGGACATCATCTCCTTCATGCTGCCGTTCATGAGCTCCTTGTCGCCGGACTTTTGGGCCTGCTTCATCGTTGCCTGCAGGGCCTTCATTTTCTCCTTCATCTCCTTCACAAAGCCCTTTTTCATCAGCAGCTTGTTCAGCGCAAGGGTTATCGTGGAGAGTATCGCCGAGAAGATGGTTATCGAGACTATTGGCGGCAGTCCCATCACGGGGGCGAACACAAGGTCCATCGATGCTACTACGGCTGCGGTTATGGTCATGCGAACCACTTAAAGATTATACATCCGTTAAGCTTTTAAAAGCACCTACAAAGCATGATAGCCTTATTTTATCCGTATTAACTTGGGACTGATCTTCAGCATATTCCTGACATAGCTGATTGACCTCGTCAAGACCCTTGCCTCCATCTCGATTTTTTTGCCGGTCCACGGGTCAAGGATCACAGCTTTCTTATCATCGATTCCATCTAGGACGACAAAATGCGAGTAGTGGTATATCCTTTCCAGGGTGAACATGTCGATGTAGATTACCACAGGGCCTTCCTTTGTCATCTCCTTCAGAAATTTCAGGTTGATTTTTTTAGGGTACATCCTTAGGTTTTTGGGAGCATCCAGTTTGTCCAATATTCTGTAAAAGGCCCCGAAATCTATGTACTGATCGAACGTCAATTCGGGGAACTTCTTGGCGAGGTACGCCAGATGCCCGGTTGAGAAATCCAGGCGCGTGAACTTCAGACCCTCGAAGAGTATGTTAAATTCGTTTTCATTGGGCAGCTTTATCCCTTTCTAGGATTCCAATAGGCTCATCAGGCAGACCGACAGGCAGCTTTCGCATGTCCTTTGTTTGTCGATTTTCTCATAACATTAATTCGTTATTTTAGGTTTGAATCAGTTCCGACAAGGCCTTGATTGCAGAGTCCGTATCCCTGAAGAGTATTGACTTGATTCCCGTGCGCTCCGCAGTCCTCACGTTGCTTTCATTGTCGTCTATGAAGACGCAGCAATCGGCTTTCGCACGCAAATCCCTTACTACGTAGTCGAACAGGACTGGATCAGACTTTGTCCTTCCGGTCCTGTACGAAAAATACTTTTTGTAACCCTTGAATTTTGCACCGAATACTCTGTTCAGACCGGAGCTTATTGGCGGGAAATTGTCAGAAAGTATGCAAATCTTTGCATCCTTTATCTTTCCCAGATGTTCAAGGAGCCCTTTGTTCGGCACTATTTGACTAATAAATGCTCCGTAATACTCTTTTACTGAAAAAATTGTGTTGAAAACCCTGTTGACCTCGCTTATGTAATCAGACGCCTTCTCCTTCCCTGTGTCTAGGGTTTTCATGTGTCTGACCCACAAATCGTTATGCGTATCGTAATCCATGCCGTATTTCTCTTGCATGACTCGCATGAACCTCTTCCGTTCACCCCCGTCCGTGATTACACCATGGACATCTACAATTACACATTTTTTCATAGAAAACATTTGTCGAGTTGACTTATAAAAGTCACATTGATGAGTTTAAAAAGATTATCGTTGAACAATTAATTTGTGTTAGAGGCATACGTGTTGGTAGGTCCCATAGCCGCAGGTAAATCTTATCTGGGCAGTTTGCTGGAAAGAAGGTTTGACATACCATTTCTAAGATACGAGGACATATTTGTAAGCGAATATAAAAGGAATCCTGACGGGTTCTTGAAGAGGTCAGAACCGTTGGCAGAAAAAGCGATTTTCGATTTCCTGTTGGACAAAAGAAAATATGTTTCGAAAATACAATGGCTAGGGAATACGCCAAGGATATACTAAAAAAGCTCGGAAAAATCTCCGATGTGCGATTGATTTACGTTCATGCGCCATTTGAAGAAACTCTGTACAGAATACCGCGCAGAAATCAAGCAACACACGTAAAATGGACCCATGAAGAATTGAGGCAGATATACGACAGTTGTGAAAACCTTGATTTAGACTTTGATTTGAGGATTGACAATTCCGAGTCGCCTACCGAAGAAACCATAGTCTCGCAATTAAAACCTTTGTTTGAAGAGAGAAAGTGGTTCGATGACCACGTGGAAATACTTTTCAGGGGGCAAGCCATCAAGTTCAAATGTTGGTCCGGAGTTTCGCTGACAGAGTATGACATGGACTACAAACCGTGGAAAGTTTCGTTCAGGGAGGAAAATCCACAGTATCTCAAATACTACGGGCTGAATGTTGGCGACACTGTTATTGACGCAGGCGGGTACAAAGGCACATTCACAGCGTATGCTTCTAAAGTTGTAGGCAAAAATGGCAGAATAATAACTTTCGAACCTGACTACGAAAATTTCAAAGATTTACAAGAAACAGTAGCTTTGAACAAGTTGACAAATGTGACTCTTTTGAACAAGGCTTTGTGGAGCAAAGAAAGGACACTCAAGTTTAACAGCAAGCACACCGCAGGCGCGTCATTTTTCTTCAATGCCGGCCCTCATGCCAAAGACGTACAAGCAGTGACATTGGACGCCGAGCTAGGGAGACTTGGTGTAGAGAAAGTAGATTTCATAAAGATGGATATTGAGGGTTCTGAGATAGAAGCACTAAATGGAAGCAAAAGAACACTTGGAAGCAATGACATAAATATGTCAGTCGCTTCTTATCATGTTGTCGGTGGACAAGAAACATCAGAAACTGTAGAGGAAACGCTCTCACACTTTGGATATGAAACGTGGACAGAATTTCCGAACCACAAGATAACTTATGGTAGAAGGGGAGCGCGGTGATAATGCCGCTTTGCGAAGACGGTGCCATAAGACCTCGTGCTGTCGAGTTGGACGATATTGTTAAAAAGTATACTGGAGAATTCAGGAGAATCGGTAAGCTTTTGGGCAATAATGGTTTGGCTGTGGGTACAGGAGGCAACCTTAGTGTAAGAGTGACGGGAGGGATTCTGGTTACTTCAACTAAGTCGTCTCTTGGTGATATAAATCCCGACGAGGTAGTTTTCGTTTTCGGCTCAGAAGAAGATAAAATATTTTATGTAGGCCAAAAAAAGCCGTCCTCAGAAACTGTGACTCATTGGGAGATATACAAAATAAACCCGTCTGTCAACGCAGTTGTACACGTAAACACCGGTCCTAAAGACGACGGCGATACTGTGACTTCAGAAAAGGAGATACTTTACGGCACCAAGGAACTGGGTGAAGACACGGGACGACTTCTTAGCAGACATGATGTTGTTATGATGAAAAATCACGGCATGGTCTCCGTGGGGAAAACCCTTGATGACGCCGCAGAAAAAATGATAAAGAATGCTGACAGGGATAAACCTTACATTTTTACATGATAGCACTGCTGTACGGTTGGCGCAGCCGCACAAAAAGTTTAATTTTGAAATGCCTAACAGATATTCGATGAGGGAAGCAAGTCTGGAGAAAAAACTTGGGATGGTTTTCGCCGAAAGGAAGTATGTAATCATAGCGGCTGTCGCGGCAGCTGTGTTCCTGTTGGTGTATTCGATCTTCGCCGAGATGGTGCCGCTCCCGCTGCCCAACTACAGCCCGATAAGGATGGAGCCTATAACGGTCTTCGACATAGCTTTCATGGCAATTTTTTCTGGGATGGCCGGCGTGGCAGTCGCGGCATACTGGTATTCGAGAAGCGGCGCGGGCGGGGTGTGCACACTTTCGGGCGGCGTGTTCCTCGGCTTTCTGACGGGTTTCTGCCCCTTCTGCCCGATATTCATAATCTCCCTGCTCGGGGCTTCCGTGACCCTGGAGTTCCTCGCGCCGTACTTTCCGCTCCTGAGGGCGATTAGCATGGCTCTTTTGATAGCGAGCCTCTATCTGCTGGTGAAGCGCGTGAAGGCAAGGCGTGCAAGCTAAGTTTTTCTACTTCATCCAAGTCTTCCGTATGAAATCCTGCATCCCCTTTGACGTGTATCTTCTCATCTCAATCCCGCGCCCTGTTATCCTGAAATCGCTGTCCGGCGTCTCTGCCTCATATCGTCCATTGCACTCCTTGTTGCAGACCTCGCAGATGTCGTCCGCCACGGGCACAACGTCAACGTGGGTGTACTCGTTGTCCCAGAAACCCTGCATTTTTTCGGCCACTTTTTTCCGGAAAATCTTGTCTTCGGGCGAGGGTGACATTGCATATTCAGTCGTCCTTTTGATGTACTCTTCCTTGCCCCCGTACATCTGATACAGGTACAACTGGAAACAATGGTGCGACCTCAGCCTCAGCACGCGCTCTATCATGCAATCCACCAAATACGTCTATGGGAATTTCTTTAGGTGATTGTAATCCTACTGCCCCTTGATAAAAGGGGGCAACAACAATGTAT
>CAYRSM010000025.1:0-17331 GCA_964427125.1 uncultured archaeon
CGGAACTACTGCAGCCAGGCGCCTCCCGGAGGATCCGTGAAGCTGGCCGTCGACAGTCTTACTTTGGGCAGCGTCTCCGCGAGCGGGGGGAGCCAGGGCGGCTCCGGCGGGAGCACAAAGATATACACAGACAATTATACCCTGAACAGCGTCACCGAGAACGGCCAGGGCGGTTTCGGGGGCAGCTGCAACAGCTGCTCCGTAAGCGCCGGGGCGGGAGGCTTCTTGGGAATCTTTTCCGACGCGAACAACAACAATCCTTCCCCCTCGTTTTCCGTGAATCCCGGCGTGTTCAACGTGTGCAACAACTGCAACGGGTGCTATTGGACTTCGTACGGCGCTGCGGGGACAATAAAAACAGCGAACAGGACTCACTCGGGCTTCTTCGTCTTCAACACCACCCTCGCGTCGCCGGGCTACGGGTCCTACGAGATAAGGATATTCGACGTGCGCAACAACACCAACGCAAAGTCGGTCTACGGCGTGGAGTACTCGCTTGACGGCGCGATCCCCGGCAGCAACTTCATAAGCGCGCTTGTGGGAATGGCCACGAAGCTGCAGCTGAAGCTGGGCCGCGACTACCAGGTCATGATGACGATATCAACCGACACATTTTTCGACCTTTCGAGGTGCGGAGCCGGCGCGACATGCGCGACCTACGCGGTGCCGTTCACGCAGTGGTAGGCTGATTTGATGGACAAACGAGACCCGAAGCTTGCAATCCTGCTTTTCGCCTCAGCGCTTGTTTTCTTTCAGCTTTCCGGAAGCGCAAGCGCGCAGGCGTGCACGGTCGGCTGCAAACTGGACAACAGCCTGAAATGCGAGTACCAGACGCCGAACGATCTCGGGTCCCCCGTCTACAGCTCCTGCATGATAAACCCGCAGAACGACGGCACGACGCAGGCGTGGTCCCTCGGAAACTGCTATGACACGGCAAGCAACAACTACTGCAAGCAGAATTCATGCCCGACAAGTTCCGACAGCCCGAACGTCGCGAACCAGAACGGCGCGCCCTGCAAGGTCCTCCTTCCCTGCGCGGGCGGAGGCTCCTGTTCCGCCGATGTCGGGAACGGGGTATGGGACGCGAGCGACTCGAAATGCGTGGTGTGCTCTTCGACCGGCGAAAACACCGTTTGCGGTGACAGCAGCGGGGTGTATCTGGGGCCTAGCATCGGCTCTTATGCGGGCGCAAACCTTCCCTGCAACTCCGGCTATTTCTGCTCGAAGAACGGGGATAAAAATTTCGAGTCGGCCTGCGGCGCCGACGCGGCCTGCGACGAGAAGGCGCAGGGGGCTTCCTGCGGGACTGGCAAGGTGTGCGATGCGAATGGGAAATGCGCAATCCCGCCGTCCAGCTGTTCCGCCACGCTCTCGATCTCCTCGTCATCCTGCGCAGTGACGGCTTCCGTCAGCGCGACGGGCTGCGACGGTAAGACATTCGAGATAAAGGACAGCGCGGGAACCTCGAAATGTTCAGGCGTCATAGCAGCGGGCTCCGGCTCCTGCGCGCCTTGGTCGATAAGCGCCGGCGCCACCTACAGCCTGTTCGTTCCGCAGGGAAGCGCAACGCCCGTTGACACGAAGACCGCTAGCGCGACCTGTTCAGACGGCACGGCATCGGGTTCCTGTTCGACGGGAACCCTTGGGAAAAAGTGCGTGCAATCCGGCGGAACCTGCGTCTTGCAGAGCGATCCGAGCTGCTCAACCTGCGCGGCCACGAACCCGACCGGCGACCCGGCCAAACCAGGGACGTGCACCGACCTGTCGGGCGGCCCGTGCGACCAGAGCAATGGCGGCTGCAAAAACACGTGCGCAAGCTCCCAGGCCGTGAACTGGTACAGCTGTTCCGGCAATTATTGCGTGCAGAGCACCAACAACCCCTGCCCCGCCGGCACGACCTGCAGCGGCGGCTACTGCCAGGGCGGCGGAAGCGCGGCCGGTTGCTCGTGGTGGTCCACGACATTCAACGTGTGCTCCAGCGGATGCCCCACCAGCTATCCTGACCAGCAGTTCGTCTGCTGCCAGACGGTGGGATATTCCCAGTGCAACGGCAACCCGGGGTGCGCCTCCTACAACCCGCTGGTCAACGAGACGCCGTGCTGCACGGCCGGCGGCTACTACACATGCACGGCGCAGCAGGTATGCACGCCCACAGGCTGCCAGAACATCTGCACGGGCTCCGACAAGAACTCCACCCTGTACTGCCAGAGGTGCGCCTCGTGCAGCGACAAGATACAGAACTGCGGCGAGACGTCCGTCGATTCCGGGGGGCCGTACTGCGGCCAGCCCTGCACAGTCCCTGTCGTCCGTTCTTATACCACTCCGGGCGTATACGGCAACGGCGGGTGCTCCGCCGAGGGGCTGGGCTACTGCAAGTCCTATGCGCCCGCCGGCTACTACAACATCGGCTGCACCAAGCTTGTCAGCTGCTCCTCCGGGTCGTACGGCTGCGTCTATCAGTGCTACGGCACGTCCAACGACTTCAACCCCGCCTCCTGCTCCGACAAGGTGCAGAACTGCGGCGAGACCGGGGTGGACTGCGGCGGCAAATGTTATACGGGCGGGAATGAGACGGACAACTCCTACCAGGTCACTTTCGACTACGCCCAGCCGTCGGGGCTGACCGGCACGAAGTTCTACGTGGACGCAGCCAGCTGGAACTGCGCCGACGCCATAGACAACAACAAGAATTGCCTGCCCGACTGCAAGGACCCCAGCTGCTCATCCGCGCTTGTATGCTCGGACACCACCCCGCCGCTCGTCAGCGTGCTGGGCGCGCCCGCCGACTGGTCGAGCTCAGCCCCCGCCTCGGTGTACTGCGACGACGGCGGCGGGAGCGGGTGCAACACCGGCAGCTACAGGCTTGCCACTTACCCGGCCGATCCGGGCTCCTGCCCGCAGACCTACAGCAGCTACCCGCTCAACAGCCCGCTGAACATAACCTCGCGCGCCTGGGTGTGCGGCGCGGCCAAGGACAACGCGGGAAACGCGGGCTTCTCGACGCCAAAAGAGTTCAAGATATACTCGTGCGCCAACCTCACGGTCCAGCCGATCGACTTCCAGGGCAACAAGAACTATCTGAACGTGTTCTGGAACGCGACATACCCGCCGGCTTCCGGTCAGCTGAGCGCGCAGTGCTGGATGAACTGCCCGTACAACGCGACAACTTTTGCGGGATGCCCGTCAAGCCTCGCGGCATTCGGGAACATAAGCAGCGCGTGCCAGAACTACCAGAGCTGCACCTATACGGGCATACAGGGCCAGAGCTCGTGCACTTTCAACAACCCGGCTTATCTGTACAGCGCGTTCAACAACGTCACGTGCATGTTCTACAAGCCGGCCGACCCCAGCATACTCCTGGCGGCATACGCCAACGGCTCGGCAAGCAGCACCTTCTATCCCAACGGCGCGTTCAGGATTATAAACTTCCAGCCTATCGTCCAGCCCGGCCTGTCGCAGGGCATAGGCGGCAAGGCCCCCTTCAAGATAAGCGTGAGGAACACCGGCCTGTTCGACGACGGCTACACGGTGAACATAACGAACAACAACCCCAACACGCTGCAGATAAGCCCGCTGCTGCTCGCGACCGGCAACATATCGAGGCTGGAGATAGCCTCCGTGAGCCCGCAGCTGACAATACTGTCGACCGCCGGCGGCAGCTTCAACATACTGGTGACTTCGAACGGCAGTTCCTGCGCGTCGAATCCGGACTGCTCCTACCTTGGAGCCGGATACTTGTGCTCGGCGAACAAGTGCGGCGTCAACATCCCGGTAAGCGTAAAGGGCGGCTTCAACAGCCTTCCCGACTTCGGCCCCTTCGAACTGGCAATACTGTTCGCCGCGGCGACTTTCCTTTTCTCGGCCACCTTTTTTAATAAGGGGAAAACCAAAATCTTTAATCGTATGTCGAAGGCGCAGTCCGAGATAATATCCGCCCTTCTTGTCGTCATCATAGCCACGGGGCTCGTCTCCACCGCGTACCTCTGGGGCGTGCCGCTGATACAGAAGCAGCAGGACACCGCCCTGGTAGACCGCGTCTACGACAGCCTGAACCCCGCCAACGCCAACTCCCCGGCGAGGATCATGCAGAACGTCCTGAACTTCGGGGGCGAGCAGGTGTACACCGCCCCCACGGACGGCTCATGGGCGCTGAGCGACTACACCGCCAACAACTCTCTCCAGTTTTCGTTTTCGGCCAGGGTGTCGAATCTTGCAAACAACACGTGGGTGTCGCTGATCCCGGGCGTCACATGCGGCCCCGACGGCCTGGTGAACACGAGCCTCACATACTACCTGGGCACGGACACCTCGTACGCCGTGTGCGGCACGTCCGCGCTGAAGGCCGGGGGCGCGTACGCCATATCGTACAAGATATCGTTCCACGACCTGCTGGACCAGGCCAGCGGAAAGACATACAGGGTGCAGCTGACAAAGGCCGGCACGTCTACCGTGTCGTCCTTCAAGTCCATAAAGGTGAGCCGCGGGACGCCCTACGTGTCCGGCAGCACCGTGATTACCCCGCTAAACGTTCTTCTTCAGTAGAAACAAAATAATTTCATGGCTAAAGGCCAGTCCACCATCGTGCAGTACGTGCTTTTCTTCGCCATAGGGATAGGCCTTTTCATATCGCTTGGAAACAGCTTCCTGTCGCAGTACACCACGTTCAGCAGGGACATCTCATCCACCAACGTGATGCTGGCGAACTCTTTCGTGACCTCGCAGGTTGTCTACCTGTATGACCAGTGCAGGCAGTGCCAGCAGATAACGGAGAACCTCACTTTGCAGAACGTCACCAGGCTTTTCCAGCTGTCGCTCGGCGGCGCAGGCATTAACGTCAGCGCCCCGCTGTCGAGAGCGTCCTACTTTTCGAGGGTGCACAACCTCAACTACACGGCGAATTTCTCCAGCGGCACGGCGTCGCTCTCGAGAACGATTAACATATCTATAAACAAGGATAAAAATATTTTAGGCATCAGTGAAGTGAGATGAAGGCCGCCCCGTCCAAGAAGGTAGCGCAGAAGCTGGTCAAGGGATACGGTCTGGTATCCGGCCGGGTCAAGAAGGCGGCAAAGGATGCCGAGGTCGCGCCACCGGTTCAGGCTCAAGCAGGCATGCCGTACGCTCCACCGGCCGCCCCGCCGTCGGAGATTAAGGGAGAGGTAAAGATAGAGGGGCATGTCGCGATAGAAGGGCTCCAAGTGCCCGAGTTCATGTTCGACAGGAAGATAAAGGCGGCCGGGCTCTACGGCACCGCGGCAGAGGGGGAAAAGGTGTTCATGATATACCCCCTGGTTCCGGTCAAGCCCGCCAAGAACGAGCCGATATTCGCCTACGCAAGGATATCCTGGGACAGCGGCACGAACAGGTATGTCTATCAGGTGGTGGAGCCGCAACTCTCCGAGAAGATGAAAGGAATGGTTGAAAAGCTCAGGGACCTTTTGGAGCAGAAGCTGGAGATTGACTTTAGGAAGCTGAAGAGGTTCGAGGCCGAGGAGTACCTTCACAAGCAGGTGGAGGAATTGGTAGCAGCATACAACTTCAAGCTCATGGACAACGAGAGGAAGATACTCCACTACTACATCAGGAGGAACTTCATCGGACTGGGCGAGATAGAGCCGCTGATGAACGACGACCAGATAGAGGACATAAGCTGCGACGGCACAGGGATACCGATATTCGTTTTCCACAGGAACCCGAAGCTCGGCTCGGTGGTCACTAACGTGTCCTTCAAGACGCCCGACGAACTCGATTCTTTTGTGGTGAGGGTGGCGCAGATATCGGGCAAGTCCGTCTCGGTCGTGAATCCGCTGCTGAACGGCATCCTGCCAGACGGTTCGAGGATACAGGCGACGCTGGCAACAGACATAGCCAGAAAGGGGAGCAACTTCACGATAAGAAGGTTCACTACAAAGCCGCTCACTCCCATACACCTGCTGAACTACAACACCATGGACCTTAAGACGCTGTCGTATCTCTGGATGGCCGTCGACTTCGGGAAGAGCGTGCTCGTATCGGGCGGCACCGCATCCGGAAAGACCAGTATGCTGAATGTACTGTCGCTTTTCATAAGGCCGGACAAGAAGATTGTGTCGATAGAGGACACCGCCGAGCTAAAGCTTCCCCATCCGCACTGGGTGCCGCAGCTCGCCCGCGTCGCCACCGCAACGGACAAGAAGCCGGGCGAGATAGACCTATTCGACCTCCTGAGGGAGAGCCTGAGGCAGAGGCCAGACTACATCATCGTCGGCGAGGTGAGAGGGACGGAGGCTTTCGTCCTTTTCCAGGAGATGGCTACCGGCCACGCCAGCCTCGCCACCATACACGCGGAGAACCTGCCGAGGCTCGTCGACAGGCTGACAACTCCGCCCATATCGCTGCCGCCGGGCCTGCTTGAAGCGTTGGACGTGGCGGTGTTCATGTCGTCCACCAGATACAAGGAGATGCAGGTCAGAAGGGTGACAGAGATTGTCGAGATAACAGGCTTCAACAGGAAGACCAACACGCCGGAGGTTAACACAGTGTTCAAGTGGGACCCCATGACGGACAAGTTCCTGTCGCCCAGCAAGAGCGCCGTGCTAAAGTCCATCGCGGACGCGAAGGGGCTCAGCGAGCAGAAGATTCTAGAAGAGCTTGAGAGGAGGATGCTCGTGCTGAACTGGCTGAAGGAACAGAACATATACGAGTACGAGGACATATACAACGTCCTGAACCTTTACTACACCGACCCTGAAAGAGTGATCTCTGTCATCAAGGGTGAGGTTTGATGGGTGAGCTGGAGCAGATTTCCGTCCGCCTATTCGCCGGTATCGTGGACAACATCGCGTTCTTTTTTCCGGACCTTAGGGGCGACATGAGGATGGCGGGCATGAAGGGCTCGATGCAGGAGTACCTCGCAAAGTCGCTCTTCATCTCCATGCTGTCTTTCGTGTTCCTGCTTCCTTTCTTGTCGTTCTTCCTCTCCTTCGTATTCGAGACGTTCCTCTTCGGCTTCATGACGTCGGTGACGTTTTCGATAGCAGGGTCAGTGCTGGCATTCGTGTTCGCAATCAACTACCCAAAGTCGGTCATAAGCCAGAAGAAGAGCGAGATAGACAGGGCTCTGCCTTTCCTTACCCTCAATCTCGCCTCGATAGCCGGCTCCAGGCTGCAGCTGGCTGACATATTCAGGATATTCTACAAGTTCAGCGGGACCGGGGAGACCGGGAGGCAGATGAAGCAGATAATCGACGACGTGGATCTTTTGGGGATGGACATAAACACTGCGCTAGAGCGCGCCACCGAGAGGAGCCCCTCGAAGAACCTGAAGGAGATATTGTGGGGACTGCTCTCCATAAGCAGGACGGGCGGAGACATGGTCACATTCCTGAAGGAGGTATCGACAAACCTGATGAACGACTACAGGAGGAAGCTGTCGGAGTTCTCGCACCAGCTTACGCTGTACATAGAGATATACCTGACGATGGTTTTCCTGGGCGCGATATTCTTCACCATACTGACTTCGATAATATCCGGTTTGGGCGGGGGCGCGCAGAACGTCGTTGCGATACAGGCGTTCCTCATATTCATCTTCATACCCCTGATATCCACGGCCTTCATATTTTTGATAAAGACGCTGATGCCCAGCGAGGGATAAAAATGAAGCTGGAACTTAACTACAAGATGAGGACGCTGGTGGTCACTGTGGCCGTGTCGGTCCTTTTGATAGGAATCGGGCTGTTTTCCGAGGACATCGGCGTGCTGGGCAACATGATAATAATCTCCGTGCTCGTCATAATGTCGCCGCAGATAATCTTCTCCTACGAGAGCTACAGGACCCTTAAGGACCTTGAGGCTAACTTTCCCAAGCTGATGACGACGCTGACGGAGTCGATAAGGTCGGGCATGCCGCTCCACCAGGCCATAATCAACGGCGGCAGGTACGACTATGGCAAGCTAACCCCCGAGGTGAAGAAGATGGCCATGCAGTTGTCCTGGGGCATAACTCTGGACAAGGTCCTCGAACAGCTGGCGGAGAGGGTGAAGAAAAGCAGGCGGCTCTATGTGTCCGTGAGGACGATAAAGGAAGCGTATTCTTCCGGGGGAAATGTCGCGTCTACGCTAGAACACATAGCCAACAACATCGACACCCTCGTCGATGTCGAGAAGGAGAGGAAAAGCATACTGAACCAGTACGTCATCCTGATGTACGCAATCGCGCTGATATTTGTCGGAATAGTGGCCGCCATAAACAAGTTCATGGTGCCGATATTCCAGGTCACATCACAGCAGGGCGCCGCAGCGGGGCAGGCCACCCTGGGCATATCCAACCCCTGCGACAACGCCGTCGGGCCGTCGCTTTTCGTGTGCGACATGTACTCCGGCATAGCGGCGCTCTTCATAAAGGACACCGCGACCCTGCAGGGGTACTACATCGCGCTCTTCTTCTCCATGAGCGCACTACAGGCCATTTTTTCAGGGCTCATAGCCGGCGTGATAAGCGAGGGGTCGGTCAGGGCAGGCCTGAAGCATTCGCTGATAATGGTGCTTTTGGTGTTCGGTGCCTTCAGCCTCATGGTCAGGCTGGGGTTCATGACCTAGCAGGCTTCCGCGCTGGTTCTTATGAAAGGGCAATTCACGTGGGACTATATCGTTTCCATAGTCGCGTTCATAGTGCTTGTCTCCTACATATCCCTGCAGACGGTCGGTGCCATTCCCGGCGTGTCAAATAGGATAAGAGGCGAGTTCCTGAGGTCCGAGGCTTACCAGATATCGGAACTGCTCGTGGACAATCCGGGCGAGCCTGCAAGCTGGACCCTGGCCAACGTCAAACGTGTGGGGCTGGCGAACGAGAGCTATAACCTCACAAACTACATATCGCTGACAAAGGTGACGAATCTGCAAAGTTTGTGCGGCAACTACAACAGCTTGGCTGGCAACCTCTCCATCGACACGAAGAACTACAACGTTTCCATACTGATTTTCAACATCACTGGCTCCGTGCCGCAACTGATGGCAAGCTGCGCGCCGCCGGCAGGCATAGCGCGGGTGGTGAACGTCACGCTGAACAGGTTCGCAGCGATTGACAGAGGCGGGTATGTGAGGATGATAGTGCAGGCTTGGTGAAAAAAATGAAGGGAATAGTTTCAATAATAGAGATGGTAATAACAGTCATAGTGCTGTTCACGGCGTTCAACGTGATATTCCCCAGGAACGTGTACCAGACCAACTGGGGGGTGGCCCAGACGCTGCTCAACGGCAGGGACGCGCTCACGACCATGGACAGGATGGGCGTGCTTTACCAGTACTCGTACAACCGGAGCGCCCTGACCGACTTTGCCGTCAAGACGGTGGGAAACGCATCGATAGTGTGGTCCGATGTGAACGGCCTGATAAAGAGCAGGATAGTCATCGACTGCAACTGCACCAACGCTACCATGAGCGCGCTGAACAAGTGGCTGCTCGGTGCGACTGTCAACAACAGGCGCATAGACTATTCCATCTGCTACACCACTCTGGAAAACATAAACCCCTGCTCCGCCGAGGCGCCGGACGTGCTTTTGATAGACAACTACAGCAGCGCCGTGGACAGCTCCGCGCTTGTCAAAGATACGCTTTTGAAATACCTGAGCGGCGGCAACGGCATCGTGGAGATGGCCGATTTCCCGCTGAACTATCCTTCGGCCGGCGGCGTGCAGAACAGCGTGTTCGGAGTGTCATCGTCTTCGGGGGCATACGCGTCCTCGAACGGCGTCATAAGGGTTCCGCAGAGCGCAGGTGACACATCCTACGTCCCCTACAAGTACTTCTACCACATACCTCTGACAGTGACAAGCCTTTCCAACTACACGCTGCTTGGCTTTTCGTCGGTGCCGACGGAGGGGGCGGCGACTCCGTGCACGAGCGGTCCGATATTCAACGGCACGTTCGGCTTTTACCAGAACACCTACCAGTACTGGATATGCGGCGGCTCGGTCTATTTCGACACGGACAGCAACGGCAAGGCCGACATGAACAGGTCTGCGGGCGCGACCTTCCCCATCAACGGCTCCACCTTCTACATGAAGTACGTGAACACCACAAGCTTCGGCATCTCGTTCAGGCAGAGCTACGCGTTCAGGGATTTTGTCCTGGGGAGCACCTCCAGGGTTAACCAGACCGACGGCGACTACAGCAGGGTTTTCCTTTCCGTTGGGACCTACTCGGGCTCCAACACGCCCGTGCCAGCCGTGATAGTGAACGGCACCAGCTATTTCAGGACAGCCTGGGTGGCGAACTTCGCTAGGTCTGGTTTTGACTCCGCTGGGGACGACCACAGGCTCCTGCTCATATCACTCCTGTTCTGGGCGTCAAACAAGCGCAGCCCGCCCGGCAACCTGGCAAACGTGGCCGTGGGGTACAGCACGTCCTACGTAAGCGCGGTCGGCGGCGGCCCCAACGACGACATGTTCGAGCCCTACACGATATCGCTCGGGCTGGGGCAGCCTTACTGAACAGCCATTTAAATAAACCGGTGACAATCTTTACTCATGAAGAAAGTCGGGGAGTTCATGAACAAGCGGGTTATCTACTTCTCCCCGAAAAACACGATAATGGAGATCAGCAGGAAGTTCTCCGAGTATGGCATATCCGGCGCGCCCATAGTGGACAGCGGCAGGCTTGTCGGCATAGTGACAAACTCCGACATCGTTAGGTTTGTGAACCAAAAGCTTTACAAGGACGCCACCGAGGTCAATAGCAAGACAAGCAGTCTGCTGGTCAACCTGAGCGGCAGCATAGTCGAGGGCAATTTCAAAAAAAGGATAGACGACCTGATGGGGACGGCGGTGGGTGACATAATGACGAGGGACGTGAAGCATGTTAGCCCGGACTCCAGCCTGGAGGAGGCGGTTTCTGTGATGATAGACGGCGGGGTTAACAGGCTGCCGGTGGTTGACAAGGGAAAGCTTGTAGGTATAGTCGCCAGGAACGATGTGATCAGGGCGTTCCGCTGAAAGAGCCCTTCATTCGGATTTGGATATCATCCTTGTGAAACCGTGGACGCCTTCCTTCCTCTTCACGTTGATTAGTGAAATCTCCGACAGATGGTCGATGTAGTTGGTGAACATCCTCTCCGTCACGAACCCGCCGCCCGCTTCGCTGCAGCACTTTGCGTAAAGTTCTGACGAGGTGAGTTCCTTTCCGCCGTCGAGCGCCTTCAGGATGGCCTTCTCGTTGTCGTTGATCTTTTCCTTCAGCAGCTCGCGTTTCACCTTCACAAGACTGAGCACGGACTGTTTCACGTGCGCGACTCCCAGCCTGTCAGACCCGTCCTCTTCTGCAAGCCTGCCCGCCTTGAGCAGGCAGTCGAGTCCCACCCTTATGTCGCTGTTGTAATTCAGGACAATGTTCGCTACCAGAAGCGTCACGCCAGTCTCTATGGAAAAGAACGCGGCTTCCGCCCTCTGCTTGATTATGTCCTTCATCTCCGACAAAGTGTACGGCTTGAACTCTATCTCCTCCAGGTTTAGCGTGCTCTTTATCCTCGGCTCGGTGTTCGCAAAGATGAACGGGTTGTTTGAGATGAAGATGAGCATCAGCGGCCTGTTGAGGCTCTGCCCCAGACGAGTCAGGTCGTAAAGCACGGAGGGGTCCTTGTATATCAGCTGGTCGGCCTCGTCAAGGCACACAGCAAGCGACCTCGAGCTCTTGTTGAGCGACTCGATGAGCTTTTCCACTATCTCGTCCTTGGGCCAGCCGCGCCTGCTGACAAAATATCCCAAATCCTGTGTTATCTTGGAGAGCACGGAAGTCGCCGTGTTGTACTCCCAGCAGTTGATGTACACTGTCTTTATACCAGAATACTCCTCGAACTTCCTGAAGGCGTATTTTATCGAGGCGGTTTTTCCAATACCCGGCGCGCCGAAGATGAACACGTTCTGCGCCCGCCTACCCTCCGCGAGCAGGCCGAGGTTGCCCGACAGCTGTATTATCTGGCTTTCCCTGTGCGGCAGCAGCTCAGGCAGATAGTCGTAGTTGAGCGCGCCCTCGTTCTTGAACACGGACTCTTGCATCAAAAAGATATTTATAGGTTAAAAGATTAGAAGAATGTTATAAAGGTGGGTTTAAATGGACATGGAAATAACAAGGGAAAAGGAGAACGTTTATCTGGGAAGGAAGGAACTGGAGTTCAGCATAAGGCACGAGGGCGGCAGCACCCCGGCGAAGGCTTCCATAGTGAAGGAGCTTGCTGCAAAGTACTCCGCTCCGGAGGAAAACATAATCATCAACTACGTTCTCACCAAGAAGGGCACGATGACCGCAGTAGTCAGGGCGAAGATATACAAGGAGAAGCCAAAGATAAAGGTCGTAGGTAAGAAGGCTGAGGGTCAGGCGGCTCCTGCAAAGGCACCGGCCAAGGCGCATTGAGCATGACCGTCTGGTCTGGCGAGCGCGTGGCAAATTTTGTAGAACAGCCTCCGAAAATCAAAATTAATCCAAATGGTGTAGACCTGAGCGTTTCCGAAGTTTTCCTTATAAGTAGCGATGCGAGTTCCGTGCTTGACGGCGATGTCAGGGAAATCAGTCCGGAAAAGACACTGGTAAAGCCGGGCAAGGACGGCTTCTACAGCCTGGTTAGCGGCGTGTACGAGATACGGTCGGCTAACAGGGTAAGCATACCGAAGAACGCAGTGGCTTTCTTCTTTCCCCGCTCGACACTGAACAGGCTTGGCGTGATAAAGTCCCAGACTGCCGTCGGCGATTCGGGCTATACAGGCTACCCCACGCAGACCGTATTCATACCGATTAAAAACTTCCGGATACACAAGGACGAGCACTGGATGCAGATGATGTTCATGGGGTGCGAGGAGTCTGAACATTCCTATTCGGGGCATTGGCAGGGAGAAAAGCCGCGTACTGCGTGAGCACTTGCCAAGCTTTTAACGTCAAAAACCAATTGTTATTTAGAGAGCATGGTCGTCATAAAAAGAATAGACCCGATGTCGCTGGCTAAGATTTACGCTGTAATTATGGCAGTTTTTGGATTTGTCATGGGAGTCGTCTTTTTCATCTCTATGGCGTTCGTCGGCCCATCGCTCAGCACGCCGGTGTATTTCGCAGGCGCGGGAATATTCATGATAGTCTTTTTCCCTATATTCTACGGTATACTTGGCTTTATCGCCGGCGCAATCGGGGCGGTACTCTACAATTTTGTCGCTTCAAAGATAGGCGGCGTCAAGGTGGAATTCGGGGCCATAAGGTAAATTTTTATCGAAATGTTTTCCTGATTTTTGCGACATTAAAACTTTAAAAGCGCGTAAAAGATAATTACAGAGTACTGGTGTGACAATGAAGCACAAGCCGATAAAGGCAGGGGACATGGTCAAGAAGAAGGCAAAGGTATGCCCCAGGTGCGGCAGCGGCACATACATGGGAGAACACAAAGACCGGTTCTACTGCGGCAAGTGCAAGATGACATCCTTCAAGGCGTGAAGTGTTCTAAACCTACAGGAACTTCAGGGTTTCCATTATCCTGTTTATCTCGTACCCCGTGGTGGACAATCCCGCGACGCAGCCGTTGCTGTTCGCAACCACGCAGCTTCCGACAAACGGCGAGCCGAAGTTGGCGGTGCCTATGTCCACGTCCACTTTGAGCACATCCTTGACAAGCTTAATCTCCTCTTCCTCCGCATCCCTGTGAAGCAGGCAACCCTTGTTTGTGGCTATCCCGCCAGAGCCGACAGTGTCCATTTTTGCCACGGTAGAATTTGCAACCTCGACTCCCAGACAGTCCCCTATCTTTTCGCTGTCCTTTTTTGAAAACAGTTTGCTGACTATGGCTCCGTTGTCGTTGCACAGCACAAGGTTGCCCGTAGCTGTGTACTTTGAATCAAGCACGCACACCCTGAAACCGAACTTCCTGCCCAGCTCTTTTATTTTTGAGACTTCGTGCTCGTGCACAGTCCTTGGCAAAATCACGCCGTTCGAGTTCATCGCTATGAAAATGCCGCAGAGGTGCGTGTCCGATATGCTTGCGGTTATGACCGGTACTCCAAGCATGCTACTGACCTTTTCCAAGTCCTTCTCGGTCATCACGTTGCCCGTCAGGCACAGCTTGTCGGAGGCCTTTGAGAACAGTCCTAGATTGTGGTCTCCCTGAAAGTCGGCCTGCATTACCCTGAGCATAACCTACCCTGCCAGCTCTGCCCTTACGCTCTTGTCGTCTATCTTGACGATCCGCACCTTCGCCTTCTTCAAAGGGTTGGAGAAAACCTTGTCGTTCAGCTTCCTTTCAATGACGACCCTCTCGGCCTTAGATGCCTTGCCCACGAGCTCCCTTATCCTGTTCACCGCTATCTTGTTCCTCATCCAGAAGCCCTTCTTCAGCATCTTCTTCCTCAGGTTTATCGTCACAATCTTTTCTTCTGCCATAACTACTCATAACCTTTTGGTGCAATATATTTATATGTAACCGATGCCCATAAATTATTAACATCAAAGGTCTGCTAACATGAAAGGCATATCGCCACTCATCGCATCAATCCTTCTTATCGCGTTCACAGTTGCAGTCGGAGGTCTCGTGAGCCTGTGGATAAGCGGATACACAAAGACCCAGACTAGCCAGATAACGACCACATCGCAGGACCAGGTGCAGTGCTACAACTCGGTCATGGCGATAAAGAGCTCGGTGTGGACAAATTCTACTGGCATATTGCAGGTCACAGTCGGCTATGACAGCGGCACACTGAACCTTAACAATCCCGTGATTGATGCGGCGTGCAGCGCACAGTCAAACACTAATGCATCAACCAGTGTCGCATCGGTTGTGCCTGGCGGTGTATTCGTTGTGCAGCTCAACATGGGTTCCCAGTGTTGGCCGGGCTCCACACCAGATTTTGAGAGGGTTAGGGCAATATGCATAGGGCCGTCAACAAGCACCAATTTTACGATAGCAACCGAATGTAGGAAGGGACAGGGGTGCGGACTGTGAAGGGAATAAGCCCGCTGATTGCATCCATCCTCCTTATCGCATTCACTGTTGCTGTCGGAGGTCTTGTCAGCCTGTGGATAAGCGGATATGCAAAGACGCAGACCACGCAGGTTTCGCAGTCTTCAAACGACCAGATAGCGTGCACTTCAGTGATGTCGGTTTCCACGTACAACCCTATTTTCGCCAACACATCGATAGGAGTCAGAGTTTCCTACGATTACGGCACTTTGAATCTTTCCAACCCGATAGTGTCTCTTACATGCGGCGCAAACACTACAAGTACATCGCTTGGCACATGGATAGTCCCAGGGCAGCTGATTGCCGGCAACGTGTCCAACACGGCTTGCTCTGCTCTCAGTTCCATAACGATAGTCAGGGCTGTCGCCAACTGCACCGGGCCTTCAACGGGAATAATCTACACCAGGACTGCCGACTGCACGAAGAACCAGGTCTGCATACAGTAAAAATCCTCTTGGGTGCGCCGAAAATACTGAACAAAAACAATTTAAGCCAGTTAAGTCATAATAGTGATTACTATGTCGATTGACAGCCTTACGAAAAAGATAAAACTGGCGAAGATCGGGAACATCAAGATGTCCCCTAGGTGGGCTGACATAAGAAAGTTCGGCCTGAAGAGAGCCAGGACTAGAAGGGTGAACGTCGATAAGATCAAAAGGTGGAGAAAGGCCAGGTTAAGAGTTTAGGCTGGCAAATTCTTTTGTAAACAATCTGCTACGTGAGTCCTAGTTTCCATTGTTGTGCCAGTCTCTGCTTCGAGCCGAGTCTAGCTTGCCGCCGCTTTCTCTTCAGGTTTCTTTACTTCTTCGGGCGTCGCTTCCTTGACTTCTTTCGATGCCGGCGCCTCTCTCAGCTTGAGCAAGTCCATCAGCAGGTCGTCGATCGATTCCTTCTTCTGGTCCAGCTTCATCCTCATCAGCGCATCCCAGACCTTCTCCCCCACTCTCAGCATCCTGACTTTCGCCTTTTCTGCCATGCCAATATGTTGGTTTTGGGGGTATTTAAAGTTTACAATTGTACAAATTTACAAGTAAATCTATTTACGAAAATAATAATACTTATAAAGCCCAAAAAATATGTATACTGTATTACCTTAGGGTGAAAGCATGAGCAAGAAAACAACCCCTGGCAGGCTGAAGAAGCTGAAAAAGAGGATAGCCGAGGTGTTCACGCTCCCGATGATAATCCTGGGCGGGATGATGTTCAGGGTCTTCTTCTCGTTTACAGGCTGGATAAAGGCTTTCCTGCTTACATGGGGCGTGATGGACGGCTTCATCTCCAACTACTTCTACAAGGAGGAGAAGTTCTTTCCCTACCAGTTCCTCAGGTACGGCAGGATAGTCGCCAACATGTCCGGAGTGATAAATCCGATAGTGCCGATAGTCTGGAACATCGGGGACGGGGCTTACTCCCTGATGATGTACAACAAGCACAGCGGGATGGAGCACGCTTCCAGGTACGGCAGGATAATCAACGGCGCTTTGCAGGCTGCTTTTTACTGAGGGCGGCCTTGACATATTTTCCTTTTTCAGGATATTCTAGAGTTTACGCTCCATTCCTCGAAGGGTGTGCCATCATTTTTAAAGATTAGCCGCGAACTTTATTTAATGCTCGGTGAACTCAAACTCGCCCTGGGCAAGCTGTTTTCACCCGCCCTTCTGACAATACCCCCAGCTATAAACATGGCCTATGCAATCAACGCAAAGAAGCCGGATGAAACCCAAAACTATGACTATTTTCCAAAGGCAAGTGTTCTGGTCTATGCGTGGCAGGCCGGCAACGTCATAGAGAGGAACATCAGGAACTTCCTGGAGCTGGATTACCCGAGGGACAAGCTGGAGCTGGTAATCTACGACAACTGCTCTACAGACGAGACCAGGGAGATAGCAGAGAGGTATGTAAGCACCTATCCGGAATTGATAAAGTACTACAGGCCCGGCAGCAAGTGCGACAGGAAGGCCCCGGTGCTGGATGCGGCCATAGAGAAGATTGCATGCGGCGAGGTGCTTGCCATGACCGACCCGGATGCGGTTAGGGAAAGGGACTGGCTGAAGAAGATGGTCCAGCCGTTCAGGGATGAGAATGTGGGCGCGGCAATGGGACCGATAGCCTGCGGCAACTACTGGCTCAACAACTTCACCAAGCTGAGGGCTGTTGAGGACGCCTGGCTGTTCGATGTCGCCTTTGCCGGAAGCAGGGGGCTGACCGACTTCCAGCCGTTCTGCGGGGCCAACTATGCGCTTAGGAAGAGCGCCTGGGAGGATGTGGGCGGCCACGGGACGGGCCTGGTGGAGGATGTCGACATGGCGCTCCGACTTTATGACAGGGGGTGGAAGCTCGCCCCAACCAGCGCGAGGATATGGCAG
>CAYRSM010000025.1:17431-18502 GCA_964427125.1 uncultured archaeon
GTGGAAGCTCGCCCCAACCAGCGCGAGGATATGGCAGGAAGAGGTGGAGAACGTGAGGCAGTACTTCAGGCAGAGGGTGAGGTGGTACAGCTACGAGATGGGCAGCATTTTCGGGGGGAGGGGGATGGTACAGAAGCTACTGGGATCCGTGCCGGCCACGATAGAGGTGTCTTCCGGGGTGTCTCTGCTTGCATTCGCCTACGAATTGGCGACAAGAGGAGATACTACTTCACTCGCCTTGAGCATCGCGCCGTTCCTTATGTCCAATGCCGCCATGATGCTTGGCTTTTACAGGGTGGGAAAGAAAGGCCTGATAAAGTGCGTCCCGGCGTTCCTGACCTTTGACAGCATGCTGCAGATGAGCTGCCTGATTTACACGAAGGCCAAGAAAGGTGTCTTCGACAGGATGATGAAGCGCCTCGGCAGGAAGGAGCCGCAACACTGGCCATTGCTTGCCAGCGGAAAGTACTACAGCTCAGGCACCGAGATAAGGACTGACATCTAGGTTTCTGTGATGGACCAACAGGGATTCGAACCCTGAACTTCCTGCAATCTGGTTTAATTGCCATGCAGGCGGTCTACCATTAGCCTGGTTTTTGCATCAACCATTTGACCTATTGGCCCTTTGATAAAGATTACTTGTCCGTAGGATAAATTTATGAAATTCTTATGCTAACATCAACTCATACATTGAATCTTTATTATCAAAAATAGTCCAGATTTATTTAATGGCAGATGGCTTGAAAAAGAGGAGAATAGATTTTGCAATGGCTTCTCTTACAGGGGTTATGTTCGGACTGTTCGCCTTTATCGGCACCTTTGCAGGAAATTTTTATGGTGGCTTCAGATTACATACCCTAACACGGTATATCTTACTGGATTCTTTTCTGTTGCAATGTTTATTGTGTTAGCGATTATTATTTCAATAAAAGCCTTAAATCTTTTAGATGGAAAAAAAGGAAAATAGCCCCGAGCAGACTTTCGCCCTTTTTGGGTTTCGAACTGCTGTCTTCGGGTGTCTTCTCTTCATCTTGCAATCTGCGCTTTAGATTCCAGATCCAAAGCCCGACA
>CAYRSM010000026.1:0-18030 GCA_964427125.1 uncultured archaeon
ATAATTTTAGGAATATTCCCAAAAATATATCCTTAATTTGTTCCAAATACCAAAAATAAATTTGTGACAAAGGGACCAAGACCTTTGGTAATCAGGAAGGTGCTGCCCAGTGACGCCGAACAGATCGTAGGCTTGTTTGACTTGGTGTATAACGGCGGGTACGGCATCGACGAGTGCAGGGACATAGAGACTGTCAGGAAGATACTGCGCGAAGACAGGGACATCTGGCACGTGGCCACCGACGGTGACAAGGTTGTTGCAAGCACCGTAGGCATGCCGAGCAGGTGGAACAGGACTTATGAGACGTGCAGGGGAGCCACGCACCCCGACTACAGGAGAGGCGGCATGGCAAGCGCCCTGTACAAGAGCGTCCTTGAAGCATGCTACGCTAAAGAAGACTGTGACCTGACCTTTGGATTTCCCAGGACGTTCGGCATGTACAGGATAATGCAGAGAGAGGCTTACAGCCCTTTCCTTGCGACAGGTTACGACGGAGGCATGCACATAACCGACAGGAAAAGAGAATACCATCTGGTCGGGATAAACGCTAATGTAAACAAGATGTTGTCTAGGGTTGCTGTCCCAGGAAGCAAGCTCATGGAGGACAGTTTCGTGAAGGAAAACATCATCTCCAGGATAAGGTTCGGAAACGAGTTTGGTGACTACCCGGAAATGTCAATCGTCGGACCGGTGAATGAAGCCCGCCTCATGGACAATTTCGGGATAAGCTGTTGCTACATGCGGCTGAGCCATTCGGTTCAGATAGTGGATTCTACAGGAAACAACGAAGGCGACAACAAAAATATAACCAAGGCCATAGAAAATTTCCTGAAAGAGCCGCCGTTCAAGGTAGAGCACGCGTTCGCGTTTGTGCTCGCCGACAAGGAAGGCCTGGCAAAGGATCTGTACGGCATCGGATTTGAAATAACCTCGTACATTCCGGCATGGTACTGTGAAGGCGGGAAAAGATACGACTGCATCATGATGGTCAAGAAAAGTTATGACGAGAAGCCCGTGATGCACCAGACCGAAGAGATGATAGGGAATTTCAGTGCCAATTTTGAGCGATTGCTGAAGGACATGGGTGGCTAGGGTGTACAGGAAAAAGATAGACGCCGACAAACATATGAAAGAAATGGTCGAACTTCACTTCGGCCCGGACGGCTCGCAGTACTGCAAAGACCTGCAGGAAAGATTCCCCAGCATCAACTTCAGGAAGGACATCGGGACCATGGAGGACAGGATTCACCTGCCCGTCGAGACGGACGACACAATCAGGGCACACAGCGCGGAGTATTTCGTGCCCAGAAGCATACTCAGGGAGAAAAAGGAGATGTACTATGGAATGTCATCAGGCACAACCGGGCCCAGGAAGACTGTGCCGTGGCTGAAAGACACCTTCGATGCCATGATGGACTGGTTTGAATGGAACTTTTCGATTTACGGCGTGAAAAAGGGAAGAGACCTGCTGACATACGGGCCTTCCGGGCTTTTCCAGAGGTCGATGGAAAGCGTGGCGCACAGGCTTGGAGCAAGGGACATGCACGTGCTCAATGACAATCTGGGGGAACTGAAGAAGCTTTTTGCAGACGAGAAGACAAAGGTGAAGGTGGCCAGACACATCTACGAAACGGAGCTGAAGCCCATATTGGAAAAGAACGACAACATAGGAGTGATAATAACGCTCGGGCCGATAATATGCGAGGTCGACCTGGACGATGTCCCGGATGACACGGCATTTTTCATCGGAGGGTTCGGGGTCAACGAAAGGGAGTACGAGCACGTGAAGAGGAAGTTCGACGGCAGGCTGCTCAAGGAATGTTACGGCAACATACTCTGGACTTGGGCATTCAGTCCAGCGAAGGGATATAAAAGGGAGTTTTACCCCAACCACCCGTATGTGACATTCGACGTGGCGGACATCGATGACAGCAAAACCATTCTGCCGTACGGCGAGGAGGGCCAGGTCATAACCACCAGGCTGACCAGGGACATGTTCTTCAGGTGGAAGGAAAGGGACATAGCCAAGCTCATAAGGCCGAAGGGGCAATTTGACTGGAACGGCGTCAGCGACCTGGGCCCTTTGAAAAAAATGTGAAACTCACTTCATCATTTCGTGCAGGATGTCGATAACCTCGGGGAAAGTCTTATCAAGATAGTGCCCCCTTCCGTCTGTCGCTATCAATTTCGCACCGAGCTTCCTGCTTATCGTCTCGCCGCTCTCGAAAGGGACGTGGTCGTCCTTCCTGTCGTGGAATACAACAAACTTCTCCGATGCCTTCCTTACCCTCGCCCAATTTACAGGTCGTTCAAAAAACTTCCCTATCGGCTTTAAATCTTCCGGAAGTTCACCAACGACTTTGTACACGGGTGCAACGGCCACCATGCCGCATATCTTTCTGCCATTTGAAAATTTTTCCATTGCCTTGAAAGCCGCGGTGTTTCCCAGGCTGTGCCCTATGATTATAGTGCCTTCGGCAGCATCTTTCAACAGCCTGTCTGCGATGCCCGTCCATGATTCGAACTGCGGCAATGACGGCAGCACTGGTATTTCCGTCTCCACACCGTCCTTACTCAGTTCACCTGATAACCAAGGATACCAGTCATCTTCGGGCGTAGCTAGGGCACGATGAAAAACTATTATTCTCATGCAAATAGATTGTACTTTGCCAACCTAAATCTTGACGCCCCTCTCCACCGGCAGAACCTTGAGACCTTTGCCAGTTATCACCAGACCATGAACGTCAAGCGTGTGTTCCGTCATCCTCATCTTTCTTACGGCCAGGCTTCTACCGACTTCCCCAGTAAGCGACAGCGCCTTCAACACAATCACGCCGTCGCACATGAACTCGCTTATGGTGTCCCTGCTTAGCCACTTGTCCTCCTCGGGCTGCTCCGTTATGAGAAGCGTCGTGCAGTTCACCATCCTCAGCTTCTGGAGCAGCTTGTGCATGAATATCCTCCCCATGTTCTCGCCTATGACGGCGGGCATGACCACAAGATCCTTGCCCCACTCGACCATCCTCTCGCTGCCCTCCTTTGCGGACTCCATGAACGGCGCGTAGGACATCAGGCTCGCAAGGGAGTCTATCACGAGCCTCTTCGCCCCTATGCTCCTCACGGCGTTCTCTATCTTCTGCAGGAACTCCCTGTCCATCAGGTCGTACTCCACAAAGACTATCTTGCCGTCCTTCTCCAGCCGGTCGAAGTCCATGCCGAGCTTCTTTGCCGCTGTCTTGAGGTTGATTATCGGCTCGCCCAGGGTGACGTAGACGCCGTTCTCCTTGTAGCTTGTGGCGCCGCTGTGGAGGAACTGAAGCGCAAGCGTCGTCTTGCCCGTCCCGGGAGACCCCGAGATGAGAGTCATCGAATTCCTCGGAAGGCCGCCCTCCACGAGCTCGTCGAAGCCCTCTATGTCAGTCTTGACTCTGTCCGCTTTGGCCGCCATAGACTAATATGTGGTATTCCACATTTAAGAACTATTGCATTTTTCAGACTATTCCCAAAACCAGTCTACGCCACAGTTCCGTTGCAGACGTTCTGCCCCTTTTCGTTGAACAGCGTCGTGTTTATGTAGACCGGCGCGCCGGTCCTGAGAGCTATCGCAACGCCGTCGCTCGGCCTAGAGACTAGGCTGGCAATCATGCTGCCCTGTTGTATGACAAGCTTTCCTACGTAGCTGCTGCCCTTCAAATCCACCACCTTTACCATAAGCACCTTAATCCCCGTCACATTGAAGATGTCCTTTATCAGGTCGTGTGTGTTCGGCCTCGCGCCTAATGGTGCATTATCAAGCGCGTCCTGTATGGATGCGCCCTGGACTGGGTCAATCTGACCAATCAAGCCAGTGCAACCTTTCGCAAGTATCAACTTGTCATAGTCCGTAAACTCGCTGACGTTGATGTCATTGCGATCTATCTTGGTGAACCCGTCCAATGAAAGTTCGGTCGAATTGCTTATGTTCCCCGCTATCGTAGGGAGCGTTACGACCGCGGTCTGCGGCTGCTTGTATGAGTAAATGTAGTACGCGTTTGCCGCCAGCGATGCAACAATCGCCACAGAGACGAGCAACAGCAGGACGCTGACCCCGTAGGGAATCTTACCCCTTCTGGCTGCCATCAAAAACACTATCGTGCCTTATTCCAATTAAGCTTTGCCCAGATTAAACCTTGATGCCTATGCTTTCAAGGCAGCGCCTCAGCTTTTCTGCTCCGGTAAAAAGTATCGTCTGTATGCCGACCGACTTGGCTATCTCCAGCATCTCCTGCTTGTCGTCTATGAGCACGCATTCGTCAGGATTGCACTCCCTCTTTTCCAGCAGAAGCTTGTACATGCGGACGTCCTTTTTGTTCAGCCCAGTTTCGTACGTTAGCACAAAATCATCGAAACTGTCGCGTAACGAATATCTATTGTCAAGGTATTCGAACCTTTCCTTGGGGACTCGCGAGAAGACGATCAGTTTATAATTTTTCCTTAGAGTGGAAATCAATTCCTTCATACCTTTGATTGGAATGTAGTTGGAATTCCAAAGTTCGATAAACTTTTCAAACTCTTGGATGGTCACGCCAAGCTTTCTTGCAGACATTCCCACAAATTCGTCCTTGGTGAGCTTGCCCAAACGATACAGCCAACCTTCCTGCTTTGGTTCGGCCTTGAAGACCTCGTCGACTTTTTCCTTTGGCACGGCGACGAGTCCACATATTCTTTCCACAGTAGCCTTCGTTCCGTCCTCGAAACAAACCCCGCCCAAATCAAACGCTATCGCCTTTATCATCTTCTCCCCCTCACTATAACAGACTTGAAGAAACGCTCCTGAAAATCAGTCAATGATTTGATTTGTTCGTCGCTGAAATCCATCCCGTCCGGCGACAGGACAAGCTTGTCGTCATCGTCGTAGAGCCTGTGTATCACTGCGATGCATTTCCCGGAGAATTCCTTTACTGGTTCCGACACTCCAAGAACGTACGCATCCAGCTCCTCATCATCGCCCGACTTCGTGCCCGGCACAAAACCGTAGTTCAGCATGTAGACGAAGCCGTATTTCGTATGCCTCGAGCCGATCGGCCTGTCTATCTTCGCATTCACCATCGTGCCGAGGAATTTTCTGGCATCGACATTCTCTCCCACGAAAATAGCTTTAAAATGCAAATGGATAATTAAGTTTAGTGGGAAAAGATGGAGATTGTACTGCTGGTCGAGGCGAAGGACTTCGGCAAGGTGAAGGACGTCCTGCTGAAGGATTCGATCGTATCCTTGGCATCAGTGGTCATAAAGGACGGGAAGTCGATAGGCAAGAAAGATTATTACATCTACATCTCGGGCCTTGAGAGCCAGTGCAAGAAGGCTCTGGAGCTGGCCGGGAGCATGGCAAAGTCCCTCGAGGGAAAGGAGAAGGAAGAGATAATCACCATTGTTAAGGAAGAGGAGAACAGGGCCGTGTCCGGCTTCGGCGGCGTGTTCGGCAATTTCTAGTTGTGTCCATGATGAGGGAGATTTTTGATGAAGACCGATTCTGCGAAATCGAGAAGAATTAAAATGATAAGAATAGCTGCCACACTGGTGTTCTTTGCAATATTTTTCGCATATTCTATTACGGTTTTGTTCCCAAAGCCTGTTCCATTATCCTCTATGTCTAAATTTATACCCGAAAAGGATTTGCCCAGCAACCTCACGCTAACAGAGGAAATATTCTCTTCAGAAAGGAATGTCACTATCATCACGATTGAAGCAATATACAAGACTGGCATGAACGTAACCTATTTCCCCACATGGCTGAAACTCTACCGTTTCAGCGACGAGTGGAATGCAACAAAAAATTATACGTCAGTCATAAAAGACTTTCAAAACTATTTTTCGACGGTAAAGTTCTACATGAACAACACCCTGAGCTTCAAAGGGCATGACATTGACCAGTACTCGGTGGAAATATATGGAAATCTCAGAAACCGTATGTATACGTGGCGGGACAACAACCTTGTGTTCATTGCTATGGGTCCCGACGTGGACGGTAAAAACTTGGCTTTTGAGCTTATCGGCAAAATATACGAAAAGTAGTCTGGGTTTTTATTAATACCCTTCCTCTAATAATTTATACGATGCGCTGATAGTCCAGCCAGCGTAAGCCTGGTGTGGTCTAAGACACTGCCTTGCCAAGGCAGGGACCTGGGTTCAAATCCCGGTCAGCGCACTTTTTTATTTTTACATTTGTATTTCATCTCTACATAATGCATATCTTGTTTTTCCGCCCCTGTTCAGTTTGTATCAGTATATTTGGCCAACCTTGGTTTGCCACGGCCTGCGACTTTGAGCATATCAGATACCAAGTCGGTGATTTCATGAAGCTCGTCCGCAAGCGAATCACGAACCAAGGAACGTATCTTACCTATGTTGTGCTGGTCTACATAACTGGGTAGCAATGACTGGACTTTCTTGCTGCATATCTTGCCAAGCTCTGCCAGTCGCCTATGGGTCTTGTTATCCGGGTCGAATTCAGGTATAGGCAACTCCAGAGTCTTCTTCCAGATATTTCGTGGTCCCTGCTGTCCTCCCGCCTGCATTGGTTTTATTAAATCGTCCATAATCTTAGAGTTAAAGACCGAACAAAGGTACTCAGCTTCTTCACGGCTGGAAGTTTCATAGTAGATGGTCGAATAATCAATGAGGGTTCCACTAGTTCGGAGATTCCCTTCTGAAGTGCTGATTACATAGTCCTTCCTGTCGATGACTGAAGCAACCAAATATGTCCCTACGGATTCGTAAACCACGGCATACCGTTTCTTGGAACTTTGATCCGTCAACTTGTGCCAGTGGTCAATCCATTGATATATGCTGGAGCCGCCTGCCTTGGAACCACGCTTTGATATCCAAGTTTTCTCAACGTTTCCCATCCACTTTGCCAGATGATGAAACCCACGTATTTCTGCTTCTTCTTTGCTGACTATCCTATACTTGTCGGCAGCCTCTTCGATTGGTAGAACTGTCAGATTGCGGCTTATCAAACCAAAGGGGATCATCTCACTGCCAGTCACCGTAGCGTAGAGGAATTTTGATTCAATCTGACCCTCGAAATCCACATCTGCATATTGCTTTTTGCCTTTCATTTTTGCGCGAACCGAAGTCCTGACAAATGGTTGATTGAGACTTGCCCCTAAAACTGGATGACGCACAACGCCCACAAACCAGAATGGTCTAGGAACTAGTATAGCACCTTCTCTGAACTTGTCGAAATAACTGCTTCGATAAAAAGATACTTTGGATGCCAGGTTGACTTCTTGCAGAAAGTTCCGATTTTCAGTCGATACTAAGTTGAACTTCGTGTCCTCAAATTTTAGCTGCGCTGAGGCTTCCTCGAATGTAGCGTTCTTACGCGACAGTTTTCCAGAACACAATACACCGCTTATCGGATACTTTGTTTTGGACTCGTTGGAAGATTCTATAACGCATGAAATATCTGTGAAGAGGGGTTCGACCTTGCTCAGATCAATGAGCTTTTTAAAGCCGATTTTTATCCCGTTGAAGCGACTTGCACGAAAAAGTGCATGCTGATCGCCTTTGATAACCGAAGCTGGCATTACAAAGGAGATGGTTCCTGTTTTCTTAAGATAAAGCTGCACAGAGGTCAGATAAAACAAAGTCGCGATTTCCATATGAGTAACCAAATGTGGGCTCCTGCGGTTCACAAGACCAAACTTAATGCTGCTCTCCTTCAAGAATGCCTGATAGTTAGGGTTCTTCATCACGTTCATCGCAATCCATGGCGGATTACCAACTACCAAGTCGAATTTTCTTTGACTCAATGATATCGGTCGGTAGATATTTCTGAGTAGAAAAGTCCAGATTGCATTAGATTTGTGATCGATTAAATCAAGCAAGGTGTCCATATCATGCTTGAATACGCGCATGTCACTTGTATCCAAGTCTTTTTTATTGGAGATAGAGTTCGAAAATGACTGTAGTGTGGATTGCTTGTCTAGTTCTCTTGATTCGTACCTTTTTGCATATCGATGCATGTCATTAATCGCATCGTCGAATGCAGAAGGTTTATTTGCGATTTTTTCGGGCACCATAAAAAACGAGTTGTCAACCGCCTCGATACGGTAAACATTCCTGTTTTGTTTTACCTCGGAAATAAACTCAGGGAGTTTAATAGAATCGCTGAGGTACACTGGAATACTGATTGGTTCCTTTCGTTCAGCAAGCAGTTCCTTTAATGCCAAAAGATAGTTTGTCCTGGAAACTATTACCGCAAGCGGGTGAATATCTATTCCCATTATGTTGTTCAGAATGTGAGAGAGGATTTGCGCCGGCGACTTGCCTCTGGATTTCATCTCAGAAATGATTAGTCTAATTGCTGTAAACAGGAATGTGCCAGACCCGCAAGATGGATCCAATATACTAGCATCAGGGTTCTTCGAAACCTTGTCTTTCAATATGAATTCTGCTAGCCAGTCTGGTGTGTAATATTCTCCAAGCCCATGACGTACAACTGGATCCACAAGTTCCTGATACAACTCCTTGAATACATCTTCGTTAAGTTCACCCAAGTCGTATACAACTAGCTCTGTAAGAAGCCGCATCACTGAATCGTTCAAATCGTTTATAATGCTGGGGAACAGAATCCATGCAAAGAAATCCTCCTCGATGAAATTGGTTATTCCGAAGTCATCGAAGACCTTACCGTCAAGAATGGCTGACAATTGTCCCCTTGATGGAAGTTTTCCTTTGTTAATGTGCAAAAAGACCATAATCTTGGCGAGCGTAGCTAGATACGTATGCATCATGAAGAGTTCGTCACCAGCGACTTTTTCCCCGTAAACTATCTCCAGATATTTTTCCCAGTTATTTCGCTTGGTCTTTATCGTGGGCTCTTGTGCGACTTTGTTAAATAGTCTAGTCAATTTGTCCTTCATAAACGAGAAAGTCGGGCTTTCAGCCCCGAAACGCCTCTTCAGGTCATCAGAACTTGGTGGGATTCTTTCTGAAGTAAACAAATAAGAATCGAACCACAGGAAAATCTTCTCGACATCCTTCTGCTGTTCCAGGTTCAAATAATCCATCTCTTCAATTGCCTGTACATTGCCGCTGTCATCGATAACTGGTTTATAAACCTTGAATTTAAGATCGTCCGTAGCCATTCCCAAGAAATTTGTTCGAGGAAATTTTTCCTTCATTGCCTGAAAATACTTCTTAAGCTCGTCTTTTGCATCATCTAGCTCCTTATCAAGGTTCACCTTGAACTCAATAATCAGGTTTCCGAAGACTGTATCAATTCTCCCCCTAACTAGAAGAACCTTGCTCGTTATTGGAATTTCCATTTTCGCACCAAATTCTTCTGGCTTAATGCCGAACACTTTCTGAATAAATCCAGCAAAAACCAACTGCTTAGACGGCTGGCTCTTACTGTTCCTCGCATTGATCAAAAGACCAGGTAGTTCTTCACGAAGATTTTTTAGTTCGGTCGTCTCAAGTATCCTTGCCATATTCTAGTATTTCATTTAAGGATTTAATAATTCGACCCAGCAACATATAGACATATTATGAGCAATCGATGACTCTCTTCTCCGTCACTATCTTGTCGACAGGCATGTCGTTTTTGCCGGGGAAAATCTCGTCCACTACCTGGAAGTCGTACGCCAGCCCTATCTTGGGCACGTCAGGACGCAGAAGGCAGAGAAAGTTGTCGTAATATCCGAAACCGTATCCAATCCTGTTGCCTCTAACATCGAATGACAACCCTGGGACGACAACCAATTTTATTGCAGTCGTATCCACACACTTGTCATTTTTGGACTCGCGTATGCCGAACTGCCCGAGAGCCAAATCGTTGTCGAAATCCTTCAGCTCGGAAAACGTGATTGTCCTTGTATCCTTGTCACTGATTGGCACAAGCACTTTCTTACTCATCGCCAGGGATTTTCTGATTGCATACTCCGTGTCCACCTCGTTCTCGGATTTTTTGGACACGTAGAAAGCCACTGCATCGGCATTTTTGAACTCCCCAAGTTTGAGAAGTTTATCCTGCACAATCTTGCTCTTTGACAAAACCTCGTCTGCGCCCATGCCTTTCCTCAGGTTTTTCATCTCCTCGCGCAGGACTTTCTTATCCATTGCCGGCCACCAGGGATTTCTTCGCGGCTATTATAGTGTTCTCCATGAGCATCACCCTCGTCATCGGGCCCACACCTCCGGGCACCGGAGTTATGTATGATGCAATCTCCTTTACATCTTCAAAATCCACATCCCCGTATACCTTGCCCTCCTTGTAGCTGTTGGCAACATCGATGACCACGGCACCTTCCTTGACCATGTCACTGCCCAGCACGAACGGTTTTTCTGAGAACCTCCTGCCCACGCAGCTTATGATGATGTCCGCTTTTTTTCCAAAGTGCCTCACGTGCTCGTCGGGCGTCTTGGAGTGGCAAGTCACCAGCGTTGCGTCCCTGTCCTTAAGCAGCTTGTACACCGGCTCCCCGACTATGTTGCTCCTGCCTATCACAAGTGCAAGCTTTCCGCTAATTCCTATGCCGTAGTTGTCCAGCAACCTGAGTATGCCCTTGGGAGTGCAGGGAAGAAGGTTGCCGTCAAAAGTGTAGTTGCTCGAGCTAATCAGCCCTATGTTGAACGGGTTGAAGCAGTCTACGTCCTTATGTGTCGATATTTTTTTGTAAAGCTCCTTTTCCATCCCCCTCGCCGGCAGTGGCAGCTGCATCAGTATGCCGTGTATGTCGGGTCTGGAGTTCAGGCTTCCGATGAAATCGAGCAGCTCGTCCAGCTTCGTGTCCTCCGGGAACTCGTGCTTCTCCGAGCGTATGCCAACCTCTCCGCAGTCCTTCACCTTCAGCCTTACGTACCTCTTGGACCCCTCGTCGTTGCCCACGATTATGGCAGCCAAGCCGGGAGTTACGCCGTGCTTCTCCTGCAAAAGTTTTACGTCCTCACTCAGTTTTTCCTTTATCCTTCCCGCAACCATGCTGCCATCAAGTATGTTCGCTGTCATTGCAATCTGTAACCGTCCCTTGTCGGCGCGCCATCCACGCACACAACCCCATTATTATCAATACCGAACCTTCCGCTGGCGATCATCTCAAGCGTCATCGGATAAATCACCCAGTCTCCCAGCTCTTTCAGGCGCGACTGGTTCTTGCGCACAATCTCATCGACCCTTGCAGCATACTCGGCCGCAGCCTTTGACATTTCGAAGGCCTTTTTAAACATTCCAAAATCCATTCCGCTCGGCAAATCAATTGCGACTGGTTTAGAGATTAACAGAATTTCCCCGCAGTCGACCTTCTCCCTTACGATGTGGGTCGTGGAATGCAAAAACCTTTCGCCATTGAGCATAGCGTCCCTTACAACGTGCATGCCGATGTATTTTCTTGCCCCCTTCTCGTCCTTCACCGAAAGGTCTGCGGGATGAACGTTCACAATAAGTCCGTAATTGTCAATCAGCCTCCTCGTGATTATGCTCATATAACCGCAGAGCGCGATGCAGTCCACCTTGTACTGTTTCAACATGCCGACAACTTGGCTGTCATACTGCTCGCGCACCGACATCGGCGCGTCAATTTTTCTTTTGTATCCCTGAGAGTTGCAGAATTTCGTTATGTCCAGGACTTCGCACGGCAGTCCGTACTTGGAAGCTATCTCCCGTGCCTTGCACTTTTGCCCGTCCTCCGTGTCCGTGAAAATCACCACAAACCTGTAGTTGGAGCCGCCCCTGAGTGAGCGCTCTATGTTCTTCACCAGGTTGGTGCCGCTCCCCGACATGAAGCCGGCCACCCGCATGGGAACATTGCCTCCGTACAGGAGCCTGCTTTTCACAGCCATGATTAAAGCTTGTGGGCAAGTGTTTTTAAAACTGTCGCAATGACGGCGGGTAAATTTTCAGGTTAGGATTTCAACTCGTTTTTGATTTTCCCAAGAAGCATATCGAACTTCGTATACCCCGACTCGCTGTTTATATGACCGGCATCCTTGAGCACGGTAAGCTCGACTCCCAAGTTCTTCGCCAGTGACTCACCCTTCTCAATTGGCACGTATGGGTCTCTGTCAGAGTTGATGACGTAAAACTTTTTGCAACTTCTCCTGATTTTCTCCCAGTCAAACTTCTTGTCGACAAAAGTCCTGTTCAGGGTGTCGAATTCCGTATTGCCGAGCAGGCCGGCGAACCCCGCTACGAAGAATGCCGCCCTGATTTTCACATCGTACTTTTCCAGGACGCTCAGCAGGAAAGCAGGGCCGAGGCTGTGACCGACCACAATTGAACCTTCGTCCAGATAATGAGCGTACCCTTCGAAGGCTTTCATCCAGTTGTCGAGCGACTGGTTTTCCGGCGTAGGAAATTTTGGCACGAAGACCCTGCATCCCAGCTTTTCCAGCCTACCCTTCAGCCACGGGAACCAGTTGCCCTCGGGACTGCCGCCAGTGCCGTGAACGATGATAATGTTGACCATAACGAACATTTCCTAATTGTCTTCTATTTTCTCGACCTGGAACTTGTACAGCTCCACGCCATCCGACTTCCAGTCGCCGGGCATCAGTCCCGCCTTCATGCACAGATTGTCAAGAAAGTCAACCTTATCGGGGATTTGCTCCCATACTTGAGGTAGGAACAGGCCCTCGTAATATCCCTTCCTTATTATCAGGCCGTCTATGTCCTTTCGAATCTTGCCCAGATATTCTGAAGGCTCTTTCACGCTGATAATTTTGGGTTCGGTCAGCACGGAGACCTCCGTTTCTATTTCTTTCAGCTCACCCTTTCCCAGCGGCGGGAACCTCGGGTCCTTGGTCACGCTCGCGGCAGCCTCCCTGAGGTTTTTTATCACGCTGTCGACCGGGTAAGGTATGCCTATGCAGCCCCGCAAATCACCGTGCTTATTGAGGGTGACAAATACACCGCCATTTGCGTCGAGCTCGCTGGGATAACCTTTGGGAACGGCCAGCATTTTTCCCGATGAGACAAAATTCTCTATCACCGACCTTGCAAAGTCGAGCGCGAACTTTTTTGTGGACTCTTTCATCGTAAAACTGTACACGCCATATCATTTTAAAGCTTCCGACTTCATTATTTCGTTTATGATGGTGAGAAAGCCCGCCGTCGCGGGGCAGTTCTACGAGTCGGGCAGGCACGACCTCGAGAACCAGATAAGGGAGTGCTTCCTGCACAAGCTGGGCCCGGGCAAGCTTCCCGCATCCAAGGGCGCGCACAGGAACATAGTCGGGCTCATAGTCCCGCACGCAGGGTACATGTACTCGGGGCCGGTGGCTGCAAACTCCTACTACTCGCTCTCGTCAAACGCCGCACCTGACACTTTTATAATCATAGGACCGAACCACACCGGGATAGGCTCGTCCGTCTCGATAATGAAGAGCGGAAAGTGGGCGACTCCCCTGGGCGAGGCCCATGTGGACACTGAGATGGCCGAGAAGATGATTGGGGCGAGCGGCTTCCTCACGGACGACTCCAGCGCGCACCTGATGGAGCACTCCATAGAGGTGCAGCTTCCCTTCCTCCAGTTCGTCTACAAAAAGATAAACTTTGTGCCCGTTTGCATGCTGGACCAGAGCTACGACGCCTGCGTTGACCTGGCCGACTCCATAGGCGAGGCAATCGAGGGCAGGAACGCCGTGGTGATAGCCAGCTCCGACTTATCCCATTACGTGCCTCACGACGCAGCATGGCAGAAGGACGCGAAGGCCATCGACGTCATAAAGACGCTGGACGCGAAAAAGTTCCACGAGGCTGTCGAGCGCTCGGGCATATCCGCATGCGGCTACGGCCCAGTCACCACGATGATGCTCTGCACCAAGAGGATAGGGGCGAAGAAGTGCGAGGTTCTCAGGTACGCTACCAGCGGGGACATCACAGGCGACAGGCTCAGCGTGGTGGGGTACTGCTCGGCCAAGCTTGCTAAATGACTTGATATACCTCAGGGACTGTCCTGACTCAGGAATTCCAGCACGGACCTGCCATAGACCCCTGCCATGTCCACCACGCTCGAAATGCTCACCCACTCGTCATAGCTGTGCGATCTGCCGGATTTCGCCCCGAACCTGCAGACCGCCGGGATGCCGTACTGGTGGAGCAGGTTCCCCGCGTTGGTCGGCCCGGCGCACTCTATCCTGGGTGGCTTGCCGAACGCGCCGTTGCGGGCGTCCGAAAGTATCTTCACCATCCCGTGGTTTTCGTCTATCCTGTAGGCGGGGTGGTATACAATCTCCTGCAGGGAAAACCTCGCACCGGGCAATCTCTCCGTTTCCGATCTTACGGCTCCGATTATGCTGTCCTTGTCCATGCCGGGCACGGTCCGTATGTCTATCTCCGCCTCGCACCTGTCGGGAACCAAGTTCGATGCGATGCCTCCGCTCACCATGGTCACGGTCAGCCTGGGCCCGAAATAAAAATACTGGTCCTCGCTGTGTTCGAGCTTGACATCCTTCAGCAGGTTCACCGCGCAGCACATGTCGTAGACCGCGTTCCTCCCCCTGAACACCCTGCTGCCTGTGTGCGCGGCGTCGCCGTAGGCTGTCAGCCTGAGCCTCAGCAGCCCCCTCGCCCCTATGGTCAGCTCCTCGTTGCCCGGGTAGCCGATTATCGCGAAATCTCCTCTCAGGCCGTCATCCAGCAGGTTCATCATCCCGCCGAAGTTGCCGCTCTCCTCGTCAGAGTCGAATGCGAGGATTACCCTGCCATACAAATCCGACTCGTGCTCGAGCAGTGCCTTAGACGCGTAGACTATCTGCGCTATACCGGCCTTGCTGTCCGCGGCACCCCTTCCGTACATCCTGCCGTCCTCCACGATTGCCGAAAAGGGGTCGTGGCTCCACATGCTTTCGTCGCCCGCTGTCACAGTGTCCGTGTGCGCGTCCAGGATTATGGATTTGCCTCCCTTTCCAATGCTTGCGGTCAGGCTGGGCCTCTCGTAGCTCCCGACTTCCCTCACCGCGATTCCAATCTCTTCAAGCTCGTAAGAGATGATGTCGGCGACCGCCCTTTCATCATCGATGCCGTTCTGGGACGGAGTCTTCACAAGCCGCGCCAAAAAATCGGTCAGCCTGCCCTTGTCCCTCCTCACCGAATAAATAATGTCGCCTTTCACAGCAATCCGGCCCCGTTTTACGCTTATTAGTTGAAAGGCAACCTTTAAGTACCCTGCTGATGAAATGAAAGAGACCATGTTTTGGAGAAGGGAAAAGGGCGGCGCAAGATGCGGAGTGTGCGCAAGGAAATGCTTGATACCTGATGGGAAGTTAGGCTTTTGCCTTGTTAGGAAAAATATCAGGGGTAAGCTACGCAGCCTCAACTACGGGAAGATAATATCGATGGGCGTGGACCCTGTCGAGAAAAAACCATTGTACCATTTTTACCCGGGCAGCCAGACATTTTCGATAGCAAGCGCGGGGTGCAACTTCGCATGCAGGTTCTGCTGCAACTACGAGATAAGCCAGGTGTTCCGCGACGGCAATTCCGAAGATGCTGTGGGGAAGGAGTTTTCTCCGCAGGAGATTGTCGATATGGCAAAGTCGGAAGGCTGCAAGTCGATAAGCTACACCTACACGGAACCGGCGGTTTTTTTAGAGTTCGCCCTAGACACTGCAAGGCTGGCGCACAAGGCAGGAATAAAAAACACATTCGTGACAAACGGCTACATCACACCGGAAGCGGTCAGGACAATATCGCCTTATCTTGATGCAGTGACAGTGGACTTCAAGGGTTCGGCCGACCCGAAGTGCTACAAGGCGCTGTCGTCCGTGCCTGATGTGAAACCCATATTCGATTCTCTGCTGGAGATGAAAAGACGGAAGATGCACATCGAGATAACAAACTTGATCATACCGAAATACGGGGACAGCATGACAGAACTCAGAAAGCTGGCCAGATGGGCGGTTGACAACCTCGGCAGGGACACGCCATTCCACATACTCAGGTTCTACCCCACATACAGGCTAATGGATTTGCCAGACACCCCTTTGAACGTATTAAAAAAATCTTTCGGCATATCCAAAAATGAGGGTCTGAGGTTCGTCTACCTCGGGAACGTGTCCGGCGACAGGGGAAACACCTTGTGCCCGGGCTGCGGCGAGCTGCTGGCGGAGAGGAGTGGCATGTCAGCGGACAGTGTAAACCTGAAGGATGGAAAGTGCCCAAAGTGCGGCGAAAAGATAAACATCGTGATGTAATAGGGCGATTTAAAGCTTAGAGACGAAATTTATTTCATGGAAGACGATGAAGAGGACGCCAAACTCCCGACGCTGGAGGAGCTGAACACTTCGTACGAGATCCTGAGAATCACAGAGAAAAGACTGAAGTTCGGCGACTCCGAGATAACGCCTTCCGACAACATAATACTTTACCTCAGGGAGACCGAGGGTGTGATGCCGATACAATCGCACGACACTTTTGACTGGAAGAGTCAGACCGGCGAGTACAAGCATGTGCTTTCCACTCCAGCATCAAAGATAATGGCCAGCGAGCTTGAGGGAAATGGCGTAAAGGCGGGTCACTACGACGACCATCTGGGAAGCTACATAGTCGATGAGGAGGGGATGTCAAAGCTGGACATACCTGTTGTGTCCCTGAAGGGCCGGCTGTACAAGAACGAGACCAAGGTCACGTCATTGTCTGACAATTCTGGCGTGCAGAAGCCGAGCATGGAGTCCAAGGTGAAGCTTTCCGGCGGCGCAGAGGAGGACCTGTCCGAGTACGACGTGGAGAAGACTCACAGGATAATGGAGTACGAGGGCAACATGAAGCGCTCGTACAAGCAGAAGGTGAGGATAGCGGAGCTCAGGCACAGGGCCACCGGCAGGAAGCTGACCCTGGTGGGAAGAAAGGTGGCGGCGGAGGGGGACGAGTACAGCCGCGCCTGGGTAATCACGGAGGAAGGGGGAAAGAAGAGCGTGCACCACCAAACTGACGAGGTCTCGGAGGGCCTGAACGGCCAGCTCGACGAGATTGACGCGTGGCACTCGCACGCGCTCAGCGAGAGCGGCGACCCTGAGGTGGTGGCTTACGAGAAGGGCGGGAAGAAGAGCATGGATGTTTATTCTGCTGTCGAGTCGGAGAAGAAGCGCGTCTCCGAGTACGCGAACTTCCTGTTCGCATACGCGGAGAAGACGGACAACTGGGTAAGGATAGGCAACAGGGAGTATTCCTACAGGGAGCTGGACATGTACAAGGGGCTTCTTGACTTTGCAAAGATAGACCCGAAGAAGGCGAAGGACGTGAAGAAGGAAGTCGATGATACGATGTATGCCTGACGCGCAACCCATCCGTGCCGCAAAAAGCGTGCCTTTTGCAAGGTATTTAAAGTTCGTTGTTCGACATTAAATGAGTGAAATTACCATGGTAGCAAAAGACATACAAGAAAAGTATAACTCTGAGATGGATGTCTTGGAGACCAAGAACGGCGAGGCAAAGAAACTGGTCGACAACAGATACACCGAGAAGAGGGGTAAGAGCCATGCAGACAGCCTGGAAATGCTGTACGCAGGCGGCAGGTGCCTCAAGGAGGCGGGGATTGACGTCGTCGGGGTGGTGTACTACGCAGTGCACACCTTGTACAAGACTGGCGAGGCCGGCGCGAGGGCGGTCTACAGCGGTCTGATGGCGGGCCACGCTTCTGTGGCGACCAGGATGGATGCTTACGACGAGAAGACGGCTCTGGACGAGCAGCTCAAGAGCGACAAGGTGAATGTCACGCTCGAGTTTGCGGCAGAGGCTCAGGCAGAGATTGACAAGATAAACATGGATGAGCTCGCGCCAATCAACATAGAAGTGGCCGAGCTTGAAGAGAAGATCAGGGCCGCGAAGGCGAAGGCCCACGAGCCTATAGGAAGGATAGTCGACCTGAGAGGCGCCAAGCACGACCTGAACGAACAGGCTGCTGAACTCAACAAGGCTTGGTACAACCCATTCTAGGAGTAGGAAAATTTGGAGGACTTTGTCCTCATTTTTTAATTTTTGATTTTTTCTTTTTGGTGATTGTAATCCTACTGCCCCTTGATAAAAGGGGGCAACAACAATGTATG
>CAYRSM010000027.1:0-17974 GCA_964427125.1 uncultured archaeon
GGACATTATCCAGCTACGTTTCTCCTTTGTAAATATGTCCTTCCGTTTGGGCATAAAATTCTTATCGCGGGCGTCCTAAAAATGTAGAAACAAGCGTCGTTGTAACTTGGCGAAAATCAACCACGCAAAGTCCTCGCAGAGCCTTGGAAAATGGTTTGGAAGATGAATCGCAACGCCATCTCAGTTCAACCTATTTAAACTTCGCAGGCGATTATCCAACTATGGCAGAGGAAATGTATTCGCTTACAAGGGAACTTCTCGACAGACTTGTAAAGCTGAACCTGATATACATTAAAGACAAGGACAGGGCATACGAATCTGCAATAGAACTGTACGAAGATGTCATTTCTGTGGAACTTGACTTGCCAGAAGATAGTGTCAAGAAGACAGTCTTAAGATACAGGATGGAGCGCACGCTAGAGGACTTCTGAAGCGAGCTGGCTATCTTGCAGAAAATAGTTGAATTATTAACTTAGAATGCGAAATTACAAATTATGGCTTCGGAAGATTTGGTAGACAAAGTAATCGGCCTCTGCAAGAGGAGGGGCATAATCTTCCCCACGTCCGAGATATACGGCAGCTTCGGCGGGTTCTTCGACTACGGCAATAGCGGCTCGCTGATGAAGAGGAACGTTGAGAACTCCTGGATAAGGAACTTTGTCACTTCGCGCGAGGATGCTGTTCTCATGGACGGTGCCACAATCACCCATCCGGCGGTCTGGAAGTCGAGCGGCCATGTCGACAGCTTCAACGACCCTTTGGTTGAATGCAAGAAGTGCCACAAGAGGTTCAGGGCGGACCACCTCGTGGAGAGCAAGCTCAACATCTCCGTTGACGGCCTTTCCCTCCAGCAGATACAGGACATCATAACGAGGGACAAGATTGTCTGCCCGGACGACAAGGGCGAGTTCAGCATGGTGAAGATGTTCAACCTTATGTTCAGGACGCACGTCGGAGCTGTGGAGAGCGACGAGTCTGTCGCGTACATGAGGCCGGAGACGGCGCAGCTGATTTTCTCTGACTTCAAGCAGATACAAATCACGTCGAGGAAAAAACTTCCGTTCGGCATCGCCCAGATTGGAAAGGCATTCAGGAACGAGATATCCCCTAGGAACTTCGTCTTCAGGTCGAGGGAGTTCACCCAGATGGAGATGGAGTACTTCATACACCCGGACAGGATAAACGATTGTCCGCTTCTTACACAGGATCATCTTGATTACGAGGTCAACGTGCTTACGGAGCAGATGCAGGACAAGAAACAGGAGCACAGGGCGATGAAAATCAGGGAACTCGTCGATGGGAAAATCATAAAGACGCAGTGGCACGCCTACTGGCTTGTCGAAGCGCTGAGGTGGCTCACCGGCATAGGGGTAAGGACGGAGAACCTCAGGCTCAGGCAGCACGTCAAGACGGAGCTTTCGCACTATTCTCTTGAGACTTGGGACGTGGAGTACAACTACCCGTGGGGGTGGAAGGAGCTGTGCGGCATAGCGAACAGGACAGATTTTGACATGAGGCAGCACGCAAAGTTCAGCGGCGAGGACCTGAGCTACTTTGACGAGGATGCCAAGAAGAAGGTGGTCCCTTTTGTGATAGAGCCCTCGTTCGGCCTGGACAGGATAATCTTCACGCTCCTGATAGACAGCTATTTGGAAAAAGTGGAAGCTGGCGAGGCAAAGGTCACATTGAAATTAAAACCAGAAGTCTCCCCGATGTCATTTGGTGTCTTCCCTCTCATGAAGAAGGACGGTTTGGCCGAGAAGGGAAAGGAAGTGCTCAGTATCCTCAAGAATGATTTCCTATGCTACTATGACGACAGCGGCTCGGTGGGCAAGAGGTATGCGCGTGCGGACGAGATTGGCGTGCCCGGCGGCATCACCGTCGATTACGACAGCCTGAAGGACAATACCGTGACCCTCAGGGACAGGGACAGCGCGAAGCAGGTCAGGGCGCCGATAAAAGAGCTTAAGAGCATTTTGCCAAGGTTCCTGAAAGGGGAAGCGCTGGAAAGCCTGGGCAAGCCGATAAAACAGAATAAAGTCTAGCTGAAGTCCTCCGACAAAATTTGCATCACGCTAGCCGTGCCTTTTGAAATAGCCGACGCACGCCGCGCAGCCGTTACCTTCGAATTCCTTGAGAAGGTCGTCGTACTCTTCCTTGGTCATGCACAGCTCGGAGATGACATTGTCGTCCAGCCTGTGGAACCCGCCCTTCCCGTATATTTTCTTGAGGGAGTTGTCGTATAACTCATAGCGCTCGAACATCTCGTCAAGGGTCTCGTTTGAAATGTTGCCTATGGGTGATGCCTGCCAGCAAACACACGGGCTTACATCTCCGTCCACCGATATGCCTATGCTTCTGGGAAAGCCGTGTGTGTCGTTAATGTCGCAGCTTCTGCCCGGGCGCCAGTCTTTCCGCGGAACATGAGTTTTGGCTCTTCCTATCGGGACAACGTCCTCGCCAGCCCCTCTCAGCCAATATTGCCCCTTCTTGAAAAACTCCGTGCGCTATCCGTCCGATTTTTTCGAGTTTGTCGCTGTCCACGCCATGATAAAAATCATGGCTGGCTATGTCAATCCCCGTGGCCCCTGAGTCTCTTAACATTTTCAACTCCTTTTTGATTTCGTCATCGCCAAGGCCCACCAGGAAAAGTGCGTTCGTCTGGACAAGTATTTCTCTGGGGTATCCGGTTTGTGTTTTCGTCTTCTTGGCGTACTTCAAAGTGTCTATGAACTTGTCCATCTCCGTAGTCACTTCTCCTCCGCTGAAAGTTATCCTGTTCGCCTTGTACCTTGCAGATTCTTCTATAATATTTTTGCGGAGCTCCATCGGCATGCTCTCAGTTCTCTCCGGGCCGGCCTCTATGTAGCAGTGTCTGCACCTCAGGTTGCACTTTAGGGTGGTGATGACGTATATGTCATAGAGCGACACGCCAGTGCCCAATTGTTCATAACCTCTTCTCAACATGGTATAGTAGTTCATCATGCTATCGCCGTTATTAATCACTTGATGGTAACACTTATATACTTTGACATTGTTCGTCTACGCAGTGGTTCGTTTTAATAACTCCAAACCAATTGAAGTTTAGGATTGATGAGATGACCAATGCAAGCAGGATTGTCGTCGATACTAGCGCCATAATCCACGGCACGCTCAGGGAGTTCGTTGAGAAGCAGAAGGGCGCCTTGGAGATAATCATACCCGTGGCCGTGATAGACGAGATGCAGGCGCAGGCGTCGAGGGGTCGCGAGCCTGGTTTCATAGGGCTCGACGAGATGAAGAAGATACGCAGCATGGCCGCGAAGAAAAGGATGAGGATAATCTTTGTCGGCGGAAGGCCCAGCATGGAGGAGATAAGACTCGCAAAGTCCGGGAGGATAGACGCCATAATCAGGGACGTCGCAAAGAAGGAGAACGCCACGCTTCTCACCTGCGACTACGTGCAGGCCCTTGTGGCCGAGGCCGAGGGCGTGAAGGTAAAACACGTAGCACACGAGATAAAGATAACAGGGCTGGAGTTCGAGAAATATTTCACGGAGGACACAATGAGCGTGCACCTGAAGGAGGGTGTCGTGCCGATGGCGAAGAGGGGAAAGCCGGGCAGGTTTGAGTTGGTCAAGGTAGGGGAAAAAATTTTGGAAAAGGCTGAAGTCGAGAAGATGATAAAGGAGATCACGGAGGCGACGCGCATCAGCGACACGGCAACCTTGGAGATAATGAGGTCGGGCGCCACAGTCATCCAGTTCAACTCCTATAGGATATCGATAACCAGGCCGCCGTTCAGCGACGGATTGGAAGTGACTGCAGTGAGAGCAATAGTAAAGTTGGGGCTGGAGGATTACAAACTCTCGGAGAAGCTTATGAAGCGGCTGAAGGAGAGGGCCGAGGGGATACTCGTGGCTGGTCCTCCCGGCTCCGGAAAGACCACGCTCGCATCAGGCCTTGCGGACTTTTACAAGGACACAGGGAAGATTGTGAAGACGCTGGAGTCGCCGAAGGGCCTGCAGGTCGGCCCGGAGGTCACGCACTACGGACCGCTCGAGGGGGACTTTGAGAAGACGGCGGACATACTCCTGATGGTCAGGCCCGACTACACCGTCTACGACGAGGTGAGGAAGACGAAGGACTTTGAGATATTCGCCGACCTGAGGCTTGCCGGAGTCGGCATGGTGGGTGTCGTTCACGCGAGCAATGCCATCGACGCTTTGCAGAGGTTCATGGGCAGGATGGAGCTGGGAATGATACCGCACATAGTGGACACGATAATCTTTGTGAAGGACGGCGAGGTGAAGAAGGTCCTGGAGCTGTCCATACTTGTCAGAGTACCAACGGGCATGACGGAGGACGATTTGGCCAGACCTATTGTCGAGGTGAGGGACTTTGAGACTGGAGATTTGGTCTACGAGATATACACCTTCGGCGAGGAGAACGTGGTGCTGCCCATAGAGAAGAAGACGGGAAAGAGGCCCGCGATGCAGAAGCTGGCCGCGGAGAGGGTCCAGCAGGAGGTAAGGAAGTACGACCCGGACGCGGAGGTCGAGGTGGTGAGCGAGAACAAGGTCATCGTCAAGGTGGACAACAAGGTCGTGCCGAGGATAATAGGCAGGGAGGGCGAGAACGTGAAGAGGCTGGAGGAGAGGCTGGGGTTGCACATAGACATCGAGCCGAGGATACCTTCGCTGGGGAAGGAGGCACACTTTTACGTCGAGGAGAGCGGCAACTCCATAGACCTGGTGTTCGACAGGAGCCTCATCGGGGCGATGGCCAGCGTGTACATCGACAGCGAGTTCCTGTTTTCCGCAACCGTGGGCAAGAAGAGCCTTGTGAGGATGAACAAGAACTCCGACATAGGGAAGGAGCTGATGAGGGCGCTCGCCAACAGGAAGAAGGTCAGGGTGCTTGTCTAGGCCTTTATGTTGCGATGACGAATTTAAACTATACTTTGTAAAATATAGCATAGAACATACAAAAAAACAACGCATTTAAAGATTGCTTCCAAATAAACAAGTACAGATTCAATCATACAAAGATGGTAAGGAATGTCAACTGTCACACTGAAATGGCAATATTCCCGAATCGGGCCGTGGAAGCGTGGTGTGCTTAAAGCAATATCCGTGCACGAAACACGTGGTTTGGACCTGCCTGTTGAAACATGGGAGAAACAATATGTCATGAAAGTCCCAGGCGGCAACATCATAGTAAAAGACTGGGGTTTGATAGGCGGAGGCTATAAGGTCGAAATAGTCACGAACACCGATGCAGGGTATAGGATAGAAGAGTTCAAGAACGGTTCAAGGATATCTGACAAGACATGGTACGGAAATCCGATCAGAGACTATCTTTCCCTCTACTCGGATGCTTTCAAACAATTGCCAAAGGAAACACTAAAGAACATTGGCTTGTGAATATCCGCCGCCAGTCATATCTTTGACAGCAGGAACAGCCAGCCTGTGATTGAATTCTTTATCGTGCACCACCATCCGCACTCTTTGAACAGCGGCACGTCCTGAACCTTCCCCTCGAAGTCTATTTTTTTCTCGAACTCCTGAACCCAAGGCTCGAATTCTGATGAGTTCACGGAAACACCGCACTGGTGGACCGTCCATCCGTTTTCCCCCTCGCGGAAATTCTCGTTCACCATGCTCTCGAACGGTTGGTGGCAGTTCTCATAGCTGTCGTTCTGGACGTTGTGCCAGAACACCTTCGTGTCTAAGAAATAGTGCGAGGCGATTGCGATGTCGCGCCACCTCTCGCAGCCTGTCGCGTTGCTTGCGGAGAGGAGCCACTGGTCCATCTTCCTGTAGGCGGGGCAGCTGTCCTTGGTCGGGCACTTCCAGAGGCCGTCCTTGGACTCCGGGCAACTTGAGCTAGCGTTGTAGCAGTGGTGGTTCACAAAGTCCCTGAAGGTGTTGTCGGGCATGTTCGCTCCCTGTCTGGCCTCCGCTGTGCACGTGCAGTTGAAATCGGCGCACACCTTTTCCGCCAGTGCCGCATGCGTCACGCTTCCCCACGCATATGAGGCTGGTGTAAGAAAAACTAATAAGAATAGGAACGCGTGGAACAGCCTCATGAACTTCTTTTGCGGGAAATACTATTTAAAACAGCGTGCATTCCTGTCTGATACATTTGTGAAATGTTTCACATAACATGTCCCAGCTGGGACACATGGTGGCAGCTCCTGCTTGTCGCATATGCGACAACGATTTCTCAAGAAGAACAAACTTGCTCGGTGCAAGGGAAAGATTAAAGCATCAACCTATTCATAAGTTATACAGATTGTTGTGGACAGGGACGTAAGCAGGCTCATGGAACTTTTCCGTGAGCGCGGAGCCATACTGTACGGGGATTTCACATTCGCCTCAGGCGTCAAGTCAAAGAACAAGATAGACGCGGAGCCGGTCCTCAAGGACGCGGAGGGCGCCGAGCTTGTCGGAAGGCTTGTGGGTAACAAGATTCTGGAGCTTGAAAAAGAGCACGGTACAAATTGCGAGATAGCCGGCGTCTACTGGGGCGGGGCAAGGGTGGCCGAGCTTGCCGCCAACTATCTGGGGAGGAAGTGTGTGAGCCTGAACCACAAGAAGGGGGAAGTCATGGGAGACCTTCGTCCCGCCGAATACATAGTCTGCGAGGACGTGACCACAAAGGCGAGTTCGATAATAAAGTGCCTTGAGCAGTTCGTGCGCCCCAAAAATGCAATTGTAAAAAACACGGTAACGATTGTGGACAGGACTGAAGGCGCGGTCGAGAATCTGGCGAACCTAGGGATAAGGCATCATTATTTCTTCACGAAGGGTCAACTTGGAGTAAAGTCATGAAATTTCTCAGGCTATCCGCTTCTTCATTTCTTCCAATAGCCTGTACGGCACGTCCACGGACCCGAGCATGACGCCGTGCTCCACGTCGTGAAAGTCCGAGCCGCCCGTCTTCAGAAGGCCGTACTTTTTTGCAAGGTCTTCCACGTGCTTCACCACATCCTTGGATTTTGGCCCGAATGCTCCTGCGTACGAATAATAGACCTCCATGCCCTCTACGCCCGCATCGACAGCGAGCTTTACCACCTCGTCTGTCTTGTAAAAGCCAGGATGCCCCAAGACTGGTATGCCGCCGACCTTCTTTATCAGAGCTACGCAGTCCTCCAGGGCTATCTCGAAACCTTTTTTGACGTACAGGTCGCCGTCGAACGCGGTCCTGTTGTAAAACTCCTCGCGGCCTATCTTCCCGGCATTGTATTTCTCCACCACCGCCCAGACGTGCGGCCTGCTTGGCACTGCAGGCCCGGCAACTTCTTTTATCTCATTTTCAAACGCCTTGTAGCCAGCCTCGTTCAGCACCTTCACCTGATTCTGCAGCCAGACCCTTTTTGACTCGTTCAGCTTTCCCAATACATCCAGCAGCCTCCCGTCCTCATAGTCCATGAAATAGCCCAGCATGTGGATCTCCTTCAGGCTCCTCTCCTCCTCGTTCTTGACGCTTATCTCCGCGCTGCCGGGCACCACCTCCACGCCGAACTCCCTGCCGTAGTCGAGACATTCTTTTATCGCCGCGACTGTGTTGTGGTCGGTGATTGCTATGGCTCTCAGCCTCCTCTCCTTTGCGAGCATCACCACCTCCCTGGGTGATAGCTTCCCATCGGACTTGTTAGTGTGTATGTGAAGGTCTATCCCGTGTTCCATTGAAAACAATTTGATTCCTTGTAAAATAAAAAACAGGCCACCCGGGCTGACACCAGACAGTCCGTTTGCCAAATCCTACTTGAGTCCCTCTTTCACAGCCACGGTCATTATCATGTCCTTCAGCATGTCGGCGTGCCTCTCCTTGTCCACCTTTATCCTCTTCCACATCTCGGCGCACTTTGAGTGGCCCTCCCTCTCCGCGTCCTCGATGTACTTGTCCGCGTTCCAGAGGAACTGCATAGTCTTCGTGAGCTGCTTCATCAGGTTGTAGTTGCAGTTAGAAAGTCTTTCAGCCAACCTATTCTCCAGTTGATTTTCTGGACAATGCTAGATAAAAGCTTTTTACACCGCCTGCGTGCAGCTTAGATTACTTTCCTTCTTGCGAAGAGTTTCCAGACCTCGTAGACGTCCTGCCCGAACATTTTCGACGGCACGTGCATCACAATCCTGCTCTCGTCGAATACATCGGAGCGGACGCTTTCTATTTCTTCCAGCGTCTGGTAGCTTGTCAGCCCGCCCGCCTCGCCTATCGGGTTCTTCCCCTTCTTGCTCACGTAGTAGAAGCCGCTCACCAGCCCTGACTGGATTGATGGGATATGCTCGAAGACCATCTCGTAGAACTTGTAGTTTTGTTTTGCCGGTGCGGTAATCTCCGTGGAAAACAAGCTTGTGAACGACGTTGGCGAATCGGGTGTGACCAGCTTGTTCAGGCTCTCGCAGGAGCGGTAGTCGGCCTTGACCAGCCTCTTGTTTCCCTTCAGGCTTGTCTCCACGTTGATGTCCACGCCGATATATGTTTTCGGTCTCGCGTAGACGTAGAACTCGTTGAACATCCCGCAGCCGAAGTCCACCACGCTCTGCATGTTTGCGTCGAGCATCGCTATCTCGAACACGCGGTCGTGCGCCCTCCTCACGGTCTTCTCCGCAAGGTAGCTCTTGTAGGCATTGTAAAAGTCATTGTCGTAAGCCATTCGACATCACAATCTGATTTGAAATTGAAAACTTAAATATCCTTGCCAACCACAACAGCTTCCTTCACATCCAGATAGCCGCTGTGTGTGCTATTGTCCCATGCCTTTTCAGACTTTCTTATATCGATTTTCTTCTTGAACATCGGGCAGTCAATCACAAGGCTCTCGTACTCGCCTCCTTCGCCCGCAGGGTTGGTGCCGTACTTTTCGTTCAGCGCCTTTAGCTCCCCGATCGCCTTTGCGTCAAGCCTCCTGCCGAGCCAGCTCTCGTCCAAGCCCTCCGCTGCGACGGCTGTGAATATAACCTCGAATCCGGCGTCGATGATTCTCTTCAGAAGCTCGATCTGGTCCATCCCCCACAGCGGCGCAAAGACTTTAAGGCCCAGCTCGTCGCACACCCTCTTCACCCTGTCGTTCTGGTACTTGCTTGCAATCGCGCCTACGGTTATGCCGTCGACGGGCAGACCCTTGAGCACGGCCTTCAGGTCCTTCACCTCCTCCTCCTTCACTCCGCGGCTCCCAGCCTTCACCAGCGGTATGCCCAGACACTCGGACTGCAGGGACGTGAGCCCTATGTTGGCCGTGTGGTACATGAAGCTGCTGGGGTTCCCGGAGATTATCGTGACAAGGTGAGTCACATCATGCCCCGCTTGCTTGGCTAAATTTATGACGTATGTGGAGTCCTTTCCCCCGGAAAACAGAGCTGCGAGTTTCATTGTAAAAGGATGTTTTTGCTTGTTTTTATATCCGCCGCTCCAGCTTATGCCTTATGCTTTTTGCCGCCTTGGCCAGCTTTTCCCTCATACGGCGGCGCCACTTCTCGTCGCACAGGAACTTGAGGTAGGCCAGCAGGCCCGCGAACCCTATGAAAGTAACGGCGTAAAACAGCAACAGCATATCATGTGAGTGCGATGCGTTGTCTTGTACAACCATTCCATTGCCTAGCTGGCCGTAGGCGTTGGTCGTGGCAAAAATCAAAAACAGAGGCACGGACAGCAATGCAACTCTTGAATCTGCTGGCGTGATATGTTACCAATAACTGCTTGGAAAAAACCACATAAAAAGGAAATTTGTTTTAGGACTGTTCCCAAGTTTCCGATACCCGTACTTTGGGCTAGCCACTGGGTTTTCCGTCGCAAACTATGACAGGCCGCGATTCTAAAGGATATAAAGGGCAAAACAATTTATTTATTACATCCGAAAGGAATTGTATTAGAGTTGATTAGATGCCAGCAGTGAAAAGGCCGAGGAGAGGCTCGCTAGCGTATTGGCCGAGGTGCAGGGCCGCTAGGATTTACCCTAAGCTGGAGACCGTCCCGAGCGACAAGCTCAAGGTCCTGGGCTTTGCCGGGTACAAGGTGGGGATGACCCAGTGCATACTTGTGGACAACAGGAAGGGGGCGCAGACTTTCGGCCAGGAGGTGGCGAAGCCTGTCACGGTTTTGGAGTGCCCGCCGCTTAAAGTCTTGGGCTTCAGGCTCTACGGAAAGACGGTAAAGGGGCTGAAGGCTCTGACAGAGGTGTGGACAAAGGAGCTCCCGAAGCAGATCGACAGGAAGATAGTGCCGGGCGAGTTCAATACAGAGGAGATGCTGAAGGGCGCAGAGGGCGCGATAAAGGGCGCTTCCACGATTAGGCTCATTGTTTCGACGCAGCCAAAGTCCACCGGCGTTGGGAAGAAGACGCAGGAGGTCTTCGAGGTCGAGGTGGGAGGGAAGGACGCTGGCGAAAAGTTAGGCTATGCAAAGGGTCTTCTGGGAAAGGACGTGAAGGTTTCCGACATTTTCAAGGAGGGCGAGCTCATCGACACGATAGCCGTGACGAAGGGCAAGGGCATGCAGGGCCCCGTCAAGAGGTTCGGCGTCAGGATACAGGACAGGCACGCAAAGAAAAAGTTCAGGCACGTCGGTGCAATCGGTGCGCAAGTCCCGAGGAAGGTAAAGCACACGGTGGCGATGGCCGGCCAGATGGGCTTCCAGACAAGGACGGAGTACAACAAGAAGGTCATCAGGATAGGAAGCGACGCGAAAGAACTTAATCCGAGCAGCGGTTTTACAGGATATGGTCTGGTAAAGTCCGATTTTGTCCTTGTGGAGGGCTCCGTCCAGGGAGCGAGGAAGAGGCTTGTCATGCTCAGGCATCCGGTGAGGCCCTACAACGTGGTGCCCTCGACTCTGAAGGAGATTATAAGGTGATAAAAGATGGAAGTCGAAGTTTTTGATTTGAAGGGCACAAGCGCGGGAAAGGTCTCGCTGCCGAAGGTCTTCGGCGAGCCGCTCAGGGAGGACATCATCCTCAGGGCGGTGCTGGCGGGCCAGAGCAACCGCAGGCAGCCCTACAGCACGGACCCGATGGCCGGGATGAGAAGCTCCGCTCACTACCACGGCTACAGGAGGCACAGGTGGACCATGATGAACAGGGAGATGGCCAGGCTGCCGAGGCTGCACGGAAAATTGTCTCCGCATCTGATGTGGGGAGTAAGGCTTGTCCCTTTTTCGGTGGGCGGTAGGGCCGCTCATCCTCCGAAGGCCGAGAAGGTCTGGGAGCAGAAGATAAACGACAGGGAGAGGAGGAAGGCGATAATGTCCGCGATCGCCGCCACCGCGAACAGGGAACTGGTCTTGAAGAGGGGCCACAAGGCTGCCGATGTAAAGTCTTTGCCCATCGTTGTGAAGGACGATTTGCAGAAGGTATCGAAGACGAAGGAGCTCGTGGAGATAATGGGAAAGCTCGGGTTGGAGAAGGAGATTGCGAGGACTGCCGAGAAGAAGATCAGGGCGGGAAAGGGAAAAGCAAGGGGCAGGCGCTACAAGGTCAAGACAGGGCCGTTGTTTGTTGTCACGAAGGACGACGGTCTGGGAAAGGCTGTCAGGAACATAACCGGCTGCGACATATGCAGGGTCGAGAACCTTTCGGCCGAGTATCTTGCACCCGGCGCGGCTGCGGGCAGGCTCACAGTCTGGACGAAGGGCGCCATAGAAAAGCTTGCGTGAATTTTGATGATTGCGTCCTTAAATCTGTTTGGTCTTTGATTTTGCAAAATCATTGATGGAGTTCTGCACTTGTCTGGCTTCTTTGGGCAGCTTGAACAATTTCTCAAATTCGTCCGTGTCAATTTTTTTACCGCCTTTGTGCTTTCCAAAAAAACCTTTCACATCCCCGTAGAACAAAAATTTCCAGTTAGTCTTTGCGATGTTTTCGCTTAGCATAGGCTCCTTCATTTTTCTGAAAAGCAGCCCCTCCCTCTCTTCGGGTATGACAATCAGCCTTTTTATGTTGTCGTGCGGTATGTTTGACCCTCTCACTATAGCCTCGGTTATAGCGGTGGTGTTTTCCACCTCAAACTCCGCCCTTACCCTGCCTTCTTCGTGCCAGATTACATCTATCTGCCTGACCCTGTCCAGGTTCATGGTAGGGATAAATCTCCAGACGGGATTTTTGTTTGTGACAAAGGAAGACAACTTTTCCTTTTTGTAGCTTTCACCCTGCTCTTTCTGGCCTATCCATATGTCAAAGCCAGCCTTTCTACCGAGCGTCGCCAGATAATATATCATTTCCGAGTGTTCGGACTCCCTCTCTTTCACCTGCGGCTTGAGCATCCAGTACCTGTCACCCTTCATCTGTGTCGCATACTCCTGCAGGATTTCCCTTATTTTTTCTGTCTCGGGTGTAAGCGCGTTCGGGAATTCTATGAAAATAGCCTGCAGGATGTCGTCAAATGAAACTTTGACGTTGTTTTCAAGAACCTCGACTATCTTTCTTTCGACCCTGTCGCTCAAAGTAGGCTGGCTGAAATGAGAAATGTCAACACCCCTTAGCCACCACTTTTTTGCACTATTTTTCCCCCTACCCTCGTCAACAGAAATCAATTCGAACTCCTTTCCCACGTGTTCCTTCAAAACATCTTCGATGTTTTTTGCACCCACCGGGACGTGCCTTCCGCCCTGTATTTCAGCCATGATGCCGTTCAGGATATGCTGGTATATCGTCGCCTCGCCGCGCTCGCCTATTATCCTCTGCGCGGCATCGACAACCTCAGCTTCGTATGTGTTGAGGTCTATTTCCTTCTGCGTTTCCAGCACGTCCTTTTCTGGCTTTCTGAACCGGATGTAATAGTCGCCTACCGCCGAGCCGTACGGCTGCAGCTGGCCCTTCGCGGAAGGTATTGCGGGGGGCTGGTAGACAATCTTTTCCAGATTGAAGCCGACCATGCACACGGCCTTTATTATCGAGTTCCACACTTTAATGTCCGTGCTGTGGAACGTGACAGTCATGTACTTTCCAGGTTTCAACACACGGTATATTTCCTTGAAAGATTTTCTCATCATCTTGTGATAGTACTCAAAGTCCTTGTTCTGTTCCCTGTTTATAGTAATCTCATCGCTGTAGTCCAAATCCAATTTCAGCCACGAAGCCCACAGGGTGCTCAGTTCAAAATACTGGATTGCTCCGCCATAGGGCGGGTCTGTAAAAACATAATCGACCGAATTGAGAGGAAGTATTTCATTCAACTGCAAAGCGTTGTGCGTTTTTACCAGTATGTTTGCGTCATCGCTTGACTCGAAGAATTTCTTTCCCTCCCTGTAATTTTGAACGAGTTTATTTGACTCCTGTTTGCCCCTCAAAATCTCGTCGAACCTCAGCCTGAAATATATCGGTACATTGAGCTCCCAGTGCTGCGGCGGAACCCAGTAGCTGTGGACAGTCCAGCCCTTGCATATTTTGCCGATGCTTTCCTTGACGTACGGCATCATGATGCTCGCTTGGGGAACTGTCGAAGAAAACACGAACTTTAGCATGTCTTTGACTTTGGTGTCATTAACTTTTTCTATAAGCGACAAAATCTTAGACAGGACTATCAGGTTTCTTTTCGTAAAAAGTTGGTCAAGCGAGTCTTTTTTCTCTTTTTTCAGGAAGGGGCTGCCATTGTAGTACATCTTTGTTGTAGGATACCATTCCCCAATTTCCATGCTGTCAATCTTTTTGACTTTTTTAACGTCAAATTCAGTAATTTTCGCGCGCTTCTTGCCGCATTTCGGGCATTCGTAAACCATCTCAAACGGAGTGCCGTTATCGTAAGCCATTCCTATGATGTTCGATTTGGAATTGCATTTCGGGCATTTTGTTTCGTACAACTCGTCGGCCAAAGGTCTTATATTACCCTCGATTGCATTGAAAGCATCCTCGAATTTCCTCAAGTCGATTGGCATGGCAGTACACCGAGTTATAAAGGCGGAAACTGGATTTAGGTCTGTTGCAACCGCCTTTCTACCCAGTTTTATCGCTTCAATCGCAGTAACACCGGAACCGGAAAACGGGTCCAGCACAACTTCCCCCTCTTTTGCATAATGTGCGATATATTCCGAAACAATGTTATGTGGTTTTCTCGCCCAGTACTTGTGCATCGAATACATGGGCGTGTGTCTTTTGGCGACAAGTGCGTAATTTATGTGTTCAACCTTTTCTTTTGTCATCTAATCACAATAGCTATTCCACTTGTTCGACTAAAACAATATTCTATTTCTATTTTAAATTTGCACGGAGCGGTGATAGTTTCACCTTTTAATTCCGTTATCTCCGAGCATTTCATGAAGGATAACCCAATGTAAAACGTTTTACATCCAAAGTTTTTGCTTTGTAGAAAACCCTTTTTTAGCAACGGGACGGACTCGGCACTTCCTGCAATCGAATGATATACGTATATCATTTTTGCCGCCAAACTTCCCGAAACATACTATGCCGCTTTTCCCGCCGCTCGCGACAGCATTTGCAGCGCCCCAGGAATTTGTTACTGTAGCAATGTGTCATACGTATGACAGATGCGCTTTGCTGCTGGTCCCATGACAAGAGGTTGGAAAAGCCATGTTTGCCCGGGATTTTTACAGGGCAAAAGTTTTAATTGCCAGCGCCGCAAACTCTATTTCATGCTAGATCTTGTCACGATATTCGGGTTGCTTGGCTCAATGACAGCCGCCAGCCTTTTCCTGCCTCAGGCGTGGTCATCCTACAGGACGAAGAACACGAAGAGCCTGGCGTGGTCCGGGATAGCGATCGGCATCATGAACGGCGCGTTCTGGGTGTCCTACGGCGTGCTGAAGGCAGACCCGTTCATCTACGTCACAAACACAATTCTGCTTATGGGCGCTTTCCTGCTGATGTTTCTGAAGAGAAGATACGGTTAGCATGTGTTAAATGAGGATTTACTTTTCATCCCTGACTGTCCTTGCCCTGGGCCTTTTGTTCAGCCCGCTGTAGTCGCCGATTGTGCAGCCGAGGCACGCATCCTGCCTGGACAGGGCCACCGCACCGAGATAGCTGTCCACGTCGTTGAAGCCCACGAAATCCACCACGTCGACAAGGGATTTGAAGTAGGCGGTGGCAGCCTCGTTTATCTTTCCTATGTCGTACTCCCCGCTGTAAATCCTGTTCACGAGAAGCTCCTCCACAGTGGGAAAGTCTATGCCCATGTAGCACGGGTGTACGACCGGGGGAAAAGTTATGAAGAGCTGTATCTTCTTCGCGCCGTATCTTTGCACTGTCTTGAGTATCTCCTCGGTGGTGTTCCCCCTCACTATGCTGTCGTCAACAAGTATGACCTTCTTCCCATCAATCACGGACTTTATCCCGGTTATCCTCTTGGTTATGTCCTTCCTCTTGTTCGGCTGTATGAAGCTCCTGAGGTTCCCCTTCTTCAGGTACCTGTCCTTTATCAGCCCCTCCCTTATCTTTATGCCCGAGACGTCGGAGAATCCCTGCGCGGCGGGCCTTGCCGTGTCCGGCACCGGTATCACCACGTCGCCATCGACACTGCTGGCGTACTTTTTGAACAGCGACTTGCCCAGTTCCATCCTCGTGTCGTAGATGTTCCTCCTGTCCATCCTCGAACTTGGGTGGGCGAAGTACGTGTGCTCGAAGACGCACAGCGATGTGTTCTTCGACTTGCAAAAAATCCCGGACCTTTCGGAGCCGTCCGGCGCAATCTCTATTATCTCCCCGGGAGCCACGTCCCTGACCTTCATCTCCTGGTCCAGCTCCTTCGCTATGTAGTCGATTGCACAGTCCTCCGAAGCGATTATCTTCAGCGAGCCGTCGGCATTCTGCGCGTAGGAGAGCGGCCTGAAGCCCCTTCCGTCCCTGACAGAGACGAGCTTTCCAGAGTCCGTGACAATCAAAAGTGAGTAAGAGCCGTTAAGCTCGCCCGAAACATTTTTGAAAGTCTGTTTCCAGTCTCCCCTGCTCCTTACAAGCTCCTGCGCTATCCTGTAACCTATAATCTCGGTGTCAGTGGAATTATTGCCACAGCATTTCAACCCGTCCCTGACGAGCCTCTCCAGTATTTCCTCCGAGTTTTCTATGGTGCCATTGTGCGCGATGGAAAAGACGCAGTCCCTGTCCAAGCTTTTGTCAAGTATGCCCGACGAGTACGGGTTTATCCTTATGGGATGGGCGTTCTTCAGCAGGGTCTTGCTCACAGTCGAGTACCTGGTGTGTCCTATTCCGATATGCGACTTCATCGAAAGGATTTCCTCGCCCGGAAATTCAGAGACCTTTCCCAGCTTCTTGTAAGGCTTGCACCCGGGTATGGTTATCCCCCAAGACTCCTGACCCCTGTGCTGCAGTGCGTGAAGGCCGCTGAGGACCATCTGGGCGGCAGCTGAGGAAGATGTATATACGCCGATGATGCCGCACATAACTTAATTGAGGCGTCCTAATAAATATCTTTACAAGTGGTTCGCGATGAAAGTGCTGGTGCTTGGTTCGGGCGGAAGGGAGCACGCCCTCGAATGGAAGCTGGGAAAGAGCAAGCTGGTGGAAAAAGTTTTCTGTTCGCCAGGAAACGGCGGGACAAAAAACAACATACCGTTTGAAAGCCTGCAGAAGACGCTGGACCACATAGGCAAGTCAAAAGGCGAGTGGTTTGTAGTCCCGGGGCAGGAAAAGTTCTACGCTGAAGGGATAGTCGAAATGTTCGGCAGACAAGGCATAGCAACTTTCGGACCCACGGCCGGACAGGCAAAGCTGGAGACGAGCAAGTGCCACGCGAAGGAGTTCATGAAAAAGAACGGGATTCCGACTGCGGATTTCAAGATTTTCGACGATGCTGAGAATGCCAAGGATTACGTGAGGGAGAGAGGCGCTCCGATTGTGATTAAGGCCGACGGGCTGGCCGCGGGCAAGGGTGTTGTCGTCTGCTCTTCCGAGGATGATGCGTTGGGTGCGATTGAAAACATAATGGTTAAAAAAGAATTTGGAAACGCGGGTAACAAAATTGTCGTGGAGGATTGTCTGAAAGGCAATGAGGTGTCTTACATAGGCCTGGCGGACGGAAAAGATTTTGTCTCGCTAGAGACCGCAAAGGACTACAAGAAGATATTCGACGGCGACAAGGGCGGAAACACCGGGGGCATGGGAGCGGTCTCGCCTAATTTTTTTGTCGATGAAAAGCTGCAAGGTGAGATGCTGAAAATCATGCGGAAGACGGTCCGCAAGACGGGGTTCAGGGGCGCGCTCTACGGCGGGTTCATGATTTGCGAGGGCAGGCCGTTCATGCTTGAGTTCAACGTGAGGTTCGGCGACCCGGAGACTCAGCCGACCATGATGAGGATGAAGTCGGACCTGTTACCCTACCTGAGGGCGTGCGTTGATGGAAATCTCTCCGAGCTTGGCGAGATTGCTTGGGACGAGAGGGTCGCTGTGTGTCTGGTCATGGCGTCCAAAGGCTATCCCGGGAAGTACGACGTGGGCAAGGAAATCACCGGCCTGGACAGTATCGTGCAGGGCGACGGCGCCATGGTTTTTCATGCGGGAACAAAAAGGGACGGGCAGAAGGTTGTTACAAACGGAGGAAGGGTTTTGGGTGTCACGGCCTTGGGCAGGGATTTGAAGTCGGCGATAGGAAAGGCGTATGCAAATGCGGAGAAAATAAGTTGGGACGGGTGTTATTTCAGGAAGGATATAGGCGGGGACATTTTGAAGTTTATTGAGACTATATGAAAAATGTTACTTGCCCAGATTTGACCATTTTTAAAATCCGTTCTCTTTCCTTATGTGTGTGTCGTAGCGTTTTACAAACTCCATTTCGCTTTCGGTCAGACCGTATATTTTTCCCAGCAAATCGTCTATTTCGTCTATGGTATTCTTGCACCTAGCTGTTTTGAACTCACCCGCATTTACACTTCCGGGTTTGTACAAAAAGTTGTCGAGCAGGCACTTTGTCAGCCTCCTCTTCAGGTCGTCTATTTTTTTCTTGTGTTGTACAAGCTTTGTGATGTCGGGGAATGGGAACTTTCCCACCAGACTTGGCGGGAAGTCTCTCATGTTGCCGTATGT
>CAYRSM010000028.1:0-17878 GCA_964427125.1 uncultured archaeon
AGCAACAACACCCTGTATCTCATAGTAAGCAATAACGGCGTCCTGTCGCTTTCGATATCCGGCTCCAACGTCACTGATTCAACCAACGTCACGATAAACGCCACGCGGGGCTCCAACAGCGTGGACAGCGACGTGAACTACACACTCTGGAGGAACAACACTCTTGTGGCTTCGGGAAACGGCACCAACGGCACTCTGGCGGACACGTCGCTGCTGTCAGCCGGCACTTACCTTTATGTCTATAATGCTACCGGGGGAGTCAACTGGACCGCCAACTCCACCGGGGTGAACCTGCTGATTGTCGTATCGCCGACACCCGCTGCATCTGTGACAGTAACTGTGAACGCACCTCCGAGCCAGGGCACCACCTTGGCACAGATAACCGTGGAGAACGCTAGGGTGGACGTCTACGTCCAGAAGATAGCTCCGGGCATACCCGCCATAGTCACGGTCACAAAGTCCGACACCGGGGTCAGCGAGATGGACATCAACGTGAATGACCAGGTCAATTTTGTAAGCATGACGGTTAACAGGCTCGACAGCCTGCCGACCATGGTGCCGCAGCCGGTCGCCGCCGCCGTCTACAGGTATCTGAACGTCGTCCATTCCCTTTCCGAGTCCGACATCGACAACGTGACGTTCAAGTTCTGCGTTGAAAAGTCTTTCTTATCCGCGAACAACCTTGATCCGGGCAGCGTGGCGCTTCAGAGGTACAGCGGCACTCAGTGGGGCAAACTCACAACTTCCAAGGTGTCCGAAGACGGCACGTGCGACTATTACAGCGCGACTTCGCCCGGGCTTTCCTATTTTGCGATAAGCGCCAACGCGGTAGCCCCGCCCGTCCCGGTGGCGGCGCCGGCACAGCCTTCCGCCCCGTCCGCGCCTACAGCGCCATCGACACCGTCCGCACCTTCGGCACCGACTGCTGCCCCGACGCCTGCCCCAGTCAGCACTACTCTGATAATAGTCGTCATAGTGATCATTGTTGCCGTTGCCGGCGTAGCGTACAAGATGATGCTGCCGAAGGGGAAAAAAGGCAGCAAGGGAAAAAGCCGCCTGTGATTGCACAAAAATAAATTCCGGACTATTCCCAAACACCTTTGCTATAAGGGCTTCCGCGCCAAAATCTAACATATGCACTTCAAGCTCTCCAACATCTACGTCCTCATGTTCGTTTACATAGTCGTTGTGAACATTGCGGTGGCGCTCTCGACGCTTGCCCTGCACGAGCTGGGCCATATGGTGGTGGGAAGCTACCTGGGCTGTTCGAACATAAGGATAGTGCTTCTGGATTTGGATTCCCTCGGCACCTTCACGCAGATGAACTGCCCCTCGCCCATACCCGGGATGGCGATACTCGGCAGCGCGTTCGCGCTTGTGGCGCCATTTTCGGCGGCGCTGTACTTCCTGAAGGACTTTTCCGAGCGGAGCCTGTGGGCAGTCGCTATTGGTTTCAACCTGATGCTGGCCTCGATAGACGTCCTGCAGGCCTTCCAGACGATGCTTGCTGTGGGTGTGCTTAACATCCTTGGCATATCCATGATAGCCGTGGCGGAGTACTTTTTCGTCCAGAGGCTTTTGGACAACGCGGAGAGCAAAACTTTAATAGTCAGGGTCTGAAAAGTGGTTAATAATGACAGAGGTCGTCACTCAGAACTTCTTCGTCTTCTACCTCGCGGTCCTGCTCGCCATGGCCACCTTCGCGTACTTTGTCAGCTACTACTTTTACAGGAAGGTGAAGCTGGCCGGGCTTTTCAGCCTGCCCTCCATAGTCGTGAACGGCCCGAGCGGCGCGGAGAAGGAGAGGTTCGTCAGGGTATTTGCCGACCACTACCTCACGCAGCACCCCGTGAAGAACCGCTTCAAGATAAGCAGGCTTGTTCACGGAAAGAAGATGCTGCAGTTCGTGATGGTCCCTGACAGGATAAGGGGAGGCCTCCTGGCCAAGGAGGTGCGGGAGCTGATGGAGATGAACCTCACGGCCTTCATACACATAGTCGATATGTCGTCGAAGAAGCCGATGGAAGAACAGACTGCGATAATAGACAGGGTATCCGGGTGGTTCGACGGCAAGAGGCATGTCATCGTGGCGGACAACGTCGACAGGAAAAACGCCTCTGACCTCAGGGAGCTGAAAAGGAAATACAAAGAGGTAGTGCCGCTCTACCCCAACGACGAGAGGAGCGCCGAGAGGATGAGGGCGATCATAAACCAGATGTTCAGTACAGCCTGAGCCTCCTGAGTATCTTGAAGAAGGAGTTCTCCTTGTATTCCGTTCCTGTCAGGTATGCCGCTAGCTTTGCCAGCTCCACCGCGGCGCCGGCGTTCTTGTTCAGCATGTAGACCGGCGTGCCCGCGAAAGTGCTCTCGTAAACCCTGTTGTCGTTCGGTATGGTTGAAAGCACCTTCAGGTTCGTGAAGCTCTCGATGTCCAACTTGGACAGCTCCCTCCTGCTCTTGCCCGCCATGTTCACGATTATCCCCATGGGTTTCTGTCCCATCCTGTTCAGCACCTCCTGGCACCTAACTATGTCTATGACGGAGGGGAGTATCGGTATGGTCACGAACATCAGCTCGTCGGCGGCCTTCAGCACGGCGGACGCCTCCCTGCCCAGGCCCGGCGCGGAGTCCAAAATGATTATGTCCGTGCGCTTGAAGACGGGCTTCAGCGCGCCCTTCAGGTTGAACATGTCCACGCCCTCCAGGTCGAGAGCGTTAAGCGAGGCCGGTATCACCTTGACCCCGCTGTGGTGGTCGTAGACGGCGCTGTCTATCTTGGCTTCCTTCTTCAGGACCGAGTTGAGCGTGACGGGTAGGTAGTTCATGCCCAGGTGGAGCGCGAGGTGGGAGTTTGTAACGTTGCAGTCTATTATGGTGACGTTCCTCCTGAAGACGCTGGACATTATCACCCCCAGGTTTGAGACTATTGTTGTCTTTCCCACGCCGCCCTTTCCCGAGATCACTCCGATTATCCTAGCCATAAGCCTACACTGTTAATTTGTCCTGAGTGATATTAATCCTGCTCCCGAGCAGGGACATGGAGAAGCTGTACTCGCCGAAGGAAATCATGGACATGCCGGACGTGATAAGGACGTATGAGAGCGCGGGAAAGTCGAGCGAACCGAGGACGAGCGACATGCCTGAGGTTATGAAAAGCATCTTTCTCCCGAATCTGAACGGAAGCAGCATTGCGATGAATGCGGTGGTCGCCAAAATTCCGCCGGACTCGATTAGTGCCCTGTTGACACTCCTCGCGCACGACATGCTGACGCTTGATGTGAGAGCGCCGAATAGGGATACGCCGTTTGCCGTGCATCCCAGCGCCGAGCCGACCGCGAAGTGGCCGAGCTCATGCACAATCACAAGGGCTACGAATAGCAGAAAGTTCAGCACGACAATCTTGGAAGCGGAGCGCCCGAAAAAGTTCATTAATTATAATATTTTTGCACTCTGAACAATAAATCTTCCACAAGCGACCGGATTAATCACTGCAGGGAGGTACAATGCTTCACTCCGACCGCTGGCGTCAGTTAAGAAGGTGGGATGCATTTGTCTGGTTGAAAATATATTTGTTTTCATATAGTTGGCACAATACAAATTATTAAATATCAGTGCTATACGTACACGTTTTATGGACGGAAAATACTTCATCTCCTTCGACATCCCGCGCGAGGAGACATGCTTCAGGTCAAAGATACACAGGCTGCTTGAACGAGGGCGCGAGGATGGTGCACCACAGCATGTGGGAGTCTGGAAACCCGGACAAATTGATCAGGATTGCTACACTGATCAAGAACATCGGAGGCAGGGCGAGGATAATGGAGGAGCGCCTGCTGTTTGAATGATGTGGTGCAACAATGTTGGGTTAGTAAAAATATTTTCTTGTTGCCGGATGGATTTTTTGTCCGCGCACCGCTAACGGCCGATGCCGATTAGCCTTCTCAACCTTCCAAAGACATTCTCGCTTTTCACATAGTACTGGAAGCCGACAAGCTTCGCCGCCAGCTCGAAGAAAGCCTGGCTCACCGGGAGGTTCCCGTCGGACATCACAACGGGTATCTTCGAGTTCATGCTCTTCAGCACGCTCTCGTCCTCCGGTATCACCCCGAGTATCGGGAGGTCGAGTATCTGCTCCGCCTCCTGCCTGCCTATCTCGTACTTCCTGGACCTCACCCTGTTGAGCACGACCCCCAGCGGCTTTGCGCCGACCCTCTGCACGAGCCTCAGCGACTTTGTCACGTCTATGACTGATGGTATGTGAGGCGTCGCCACAAAGAGCACCTCGTCCGAGACCTTCAGTGACAGCAGCGCCTCCCTTCCAAGTCCGGGGGCAGCGTCCAGAAAGACAATCTCAGAGTCATGGAACACGTCGTTCAGGGCCGCCTTGAACTGCTCGGGCGAAGTCTTGATAACATCATTCAGTTCTATTGCAGCCGGCACGAACTTCATTCCCTCGGGTATCGTGTAGTTTATCGTACTCGTGGTCACGGCCTGATCCAGTGTTATCTCGCCGCGCAGGTAGTCGTTCAGTGTAAGTTTGGGGTGGTATATGCCCAGGCACAGCGCTAGGTGAGGCGTCGAGATGTTGCAGTCCACTAGGGCGACATTCCTCCTGAACTTTGACGCGAGAGCGAAGCTGAGGTTGGATGATATAGCGGTCTTGCCCACGCCGCCCTTCGCGGAGAAAATCGAGATTATCCTTGCCATCTTTACCCATCTTTAACTTCGTCTTGGGTGTTCTCTTCCTTTTCGGTATCTTCTGTTTCTGGAACTTCTTCTGTCGCAATCGTGTCTTCCTGCGGTTCAGCCGTCTTATCTTCCACAACATCTTCTGCGGGTTCTTCCTCGTTCAGCCCGACCTTCCTTATCTCGGACTCGTCGATTATCTTCTTGACCTCTTTGAGCTCGTCTTTAACGCTCTTCCTCCTGCCTTTCTTTTCGCTCTTCGCCGCGGCCTTTGGCATTTCCTTTTCCTCGGCGGGCTCCTCGGCCTTGTTGACAAAATCATCCAGCGTGGAATCCTTTTTCTTGCCAGCTTTTTTCCTCCTTATCTCGCTCTTGATTCCTGTCAGCGTGTTCTTCACGTCCTCCCTCATCTCCTCCTTCCTTCCGAACTCGACCCTCCTCATCGCTATTGCCGCCGAGAACGAGAGCAGTGACAGCGAGACGAGAAGCACCGGTAAATCTACCTGAACGGGCTTGAACAAAAAGTCGAGAGAGCCGAGCAAGAACAGTCCGGTCAGGGTCGAAGACGAACTTGTTGGCGTATCGTTCTGTGCCTGAATTATCGTGAAGCCGAACACCTGCTCCTTTGAATAGTCGCCGGACCTCGCCCTGAGCGTGGCCGTGAAAGTCCCCGGCGTGTCGTTCAGCCCCGCCGAAAATGTTATCGGCACGGAGACCTCCTCGCCAGCCTTTATCGAGCTCGGCGTCTTGTCAATCGAGTAGCGCCCCGACGGTATTCCGATGACGTCCAGCGAAACATTGTCAAAGCCGGTCTGACCTGTGTTCACAAGCTTCGCCTGCACCGCCTGCGTGCCGTTCTGCGCCACTTTCACGGACGTGGGCATGACTATCGACAGCTGTTTGCTCCTCGACACCGTGAGCTGGCTCTGCGCCACGGACGGCAGGTACATCCCCTTGCCCAGCGTGGTGGTGGCGTTGTAGTCTCCCTCCCTGTCCGGCGCGATGAACTGTATAGTGTACACGCCGTTGTTGTCAGACTTTGTGGAGACGTTTATGCCCGCGCCCGCCACGGCAAAATTCACATCCGCTCCCGGCACAGGTCTCCTCACGTCGTCCAGCGCCATGCCGGTAACCTTCACGACGTCCTTCAGGTAGTACGCGCCCCTGTCGAGGCTGAAGTCCGACTGCAGGCCCATCCTGTCCCCTATGGCAAAGGCGGAAAGGCTGGAGCCGCTGTAGTCCACCGTGTTCCTCACTGTGTCTATGCCGGCGCTCACGCTGCCCCAGCCGCTGCCGCATGCCTTCGCCGCGGAGTTCCAGTCGGCGCACCTGAACACTTCAAGGCTGTTCTCGTTGGGCACGCCCGCCTCGTTGTAGTTCATAAGTATGTCAGCTGTGGAGAACGGGAACCCCACGGCATACGAAAATATGTTCGCAGTCTTGACCCCGGGTATGTCCACTCCCGTGAGGCTGCCGTACCTGACCGGGTCGTCGAAGCTGTTGATTATCGCCCCGCCCAGAGTGAGCCTTGAGTCAGGGAAACTTATCTCGACAGTGTAGGTGCCTGTGGGTATGGAGCCCGAGTAGTAGCCCGTGCCGTTGGTCGTGAAGGTCCACTGCGTGCTCCCGGACGAAAACTTTATAGACGCCGGTATCGCGTTGTTGCCAGAGTCCAGCAGCCTTCCCGTAACCGGTATGACATAATATATGTTCGCAGTGTCCGACTGCGCGTTGCCGTTGTAGCTCAGCTGCGCATTCAGCGTGTAGACGCCGGACTGGAGCTGCGGCATGATCACCGACGCCTCGAAAGCGCTTCCTATCTTCGTCAGGTTGTAGTTCAGCAGCGTGGAGCCGACCCAGATGTTCAGGTCGTCCTTTGTTATCTGTATCTGGCTGCCGTGGTCGTAGGCGCGCAGGTCCACCTTGACGGTGTCGCCCGGCTTCACAAGAGTGTTTTCCATGCTCAGTATGTCGAACTCGAACGGCGCGCTCACCTGCACGGTAGTTGAGCCGGTCAGATTCACGCTGGAATACCCCGGCACGCTGACGGAAGCCGTGAGCGATATCGCATGGCTGCCCGACGATGGCGAGTCAAACTTGATCACCCATCCCTTGTTCGAGTCGAAGTAAAAAGTCCTGATTACCTGCGGCTGACCGTCCACAGAAAGGTAGAAGCTCGGGCTCGGCCCGGAAAATTGCGCCCCGTCCTTGGTTATGGGAAAGTCAATCTCAATGATGCTGTCCGTGTACGCGGGGTTTGGAGAGACAGCCGAGATGCTACCGCTGATTGTCGACACGGTGAAGCTGGAGGACGATGTAGCAGTCTCGTTGTTCGAGTTGGCGCACGCCGTCGTGAGGTTGAAGGTTCCCTTCCTGTCGATGTCGTAATTGTTGTAGAGTGTCAGCGAGTACGTGGTGCCGTTTGCTAGGGAAAAGTCCTTGCCGAGGTACATGCCGTTGCCGATTATGGTCGCGCGCACACCCGCTATGCTGTAGTTTGCGTCCGAGCAGTCGATGCTCGCCTGTATGTTTCCGCTGCCCAGCCATATGCTCTGAGGCTGCACCACGAAGTTGCTTATGCTGGGTGCGGCAGAGACTATGGGTAAGATTATGAAGATTGCGAGGACCGATGCAAACTTGACCATCCCTTTCATTTCTTTCCGTCTCCGATGAGCTGCCTTATCGCCCTGAACTTCGGCTCCTCGTAGTCCGCGCCCACGAGCTTTGCCGCGGTCTTCTTCACCGCAACCGAAAAGTCGTGATAAGGACTTGCAATAACTGCGGGCATCCCCTTCGCCATGCTCTTCCTCAGCCCCATCTCCGGTATGGCACCCATCACGGGAAGCTCACACGCGAACTCTATCTCCTTCACGTTGACCTGGTGCGGGTCGCTCCTCCTGTACTTGTTGACGACCACTCCTATGGGCTTGCACCCCGTCTCCCTCACAGCGTCTATTGTCTTTATCACGTTCGCTATGGATGGAAGCTCTGGCGTAGTAACAACCAAAACCTCGCTGCATGCCCGCAAAACGTTCATCGCGTTTGACTCCAGCCCCGCAGGCGAATCAAGAAGGACAATGCTGTCGTTCGGCATGGAACCCTGCAGCGCGTCCCTTAGCTTGTACGTCTCCAGCGTCTCCACCCCCAAGGACGCGGGGATTATCCTGAGCCCCGACTTGTGTATGTACATGGCCTCCAGCATGCTGTGGCCGTCCCTCAAAACGTCGTTGAGCGTGAGCGGAAAATAGTACATGCCCAATTGCAGCCCCAAGTTCGATGTCTTCACGTCGGTGTCGATTGCTATCACATTCCTTCCGAGCTCCATCATCGCCGCGGCGAGGTTTATCGTAAGCGTGGTCTTCCCAACACCTCCCTTGCTTGATACTATCCCTATCGTCCTTGCCCCGTGCGAAGGATGCTGGTGAGGTGCCGACTCGACCCTTCTCGGAACTGTGTACACGTTGGATTTTCCAACGACGAAAAGCTCCAGCTTGCCCTGCCTCTTCAGCGCCTCTAGGTGTCCGGCTGCTATGTCCTTCCTCAGACCCAGTATGGAAGCTACCTGGGAAACTGACATGAGGTTCGTGCCTAGCAGTTGGATGATTCTTTCCTCTAGGTTGTCTGTGATGTACCCCACAAAATGCTTTTTGATTTATGCTGTTTAAAGGATATGCTTAACACAATCGTTAAATGCCAGCAATAATCAGCAGTCGTTAGCGGTTGTGTTTAACACTAGTGTATAGAAACGGGCCGCTTCCACATGGCTTCCACGTGTGCCACATGGTTTTCCATATGGAAAATCCGGAATACTACGAAAAATCACTTGAAAAAGACGTCAACCCTGTCCAATAACATATCGACATACTTCTGCACTCCCGTCTCCAGCACAAGGTCGAACTGCTTCTCGGATAGGGACCTGCCGTCCTCGGACACCGTCAGCAGGGTCATCTTCTGCCCGTCCGTCCACAGCGCAGGCTTGTATGGAATCGCCACCTCGGTCCAGTTGCCGTCAAGATAGGCGAGCCTTGCCTGCCCGAATATCCACCCCTTTGTGTAGCTGACAGGAAGGAAGACGGTGTCGCGCACTGTGCCGTTGGATTTCACAAGGAACCTTATGTAATCGTCGTATACCCTGAAGTCCTTGACGCTGAAAACATCGGTTGTCTGCTGCGGAATAATCTGCAGCGGGTATGTTTCGCCTGCGAAAATCTCGTTCGCATAATATATTTTCGGCACGAAGGTGAAGTTCCCCGCTTCCGGAAGGAACCAGTATATGTCCGCGGTCTTCCTGTCGCCAGGCGTCAGGGCGTACTCCCTGCTCCATAGGCTGCTGACAAGGGAGCTGCCGTTCATCACGTCTATCCTCACCCTGGCCGTGTAGCCGATGCTGCCCGAGTTGTAGGTCTCCAGGTTTATCCTCACGGGCCTGTCGGATATGCTGTCATAGTTGAGGGACGTTATCTGGACGCCGAGGTTGTCATTCACGCTCACGTCTATCCTGAGTGCGAAAATCGATGACACGGCAAGTACGGCTACGGCTGCGCCCAATACCAACAGATATCCTTTGCCAATCCCCATGCCTTACCATACCTTTCCCAAAATCTACTGTATAAACAGCGATCCGACCGGGTTCCACGCCTTCTTCACAACTATGTCTATCTCGCCGCTGTAGTTGCCCTCGGGGTACGTGTATGTCCTGAGGTATATGCCCATGTCAGCGGTCTGCTTCGCGCCCAGGACGATGTCGTTGCCGGGAACATCGACCAGCGGTGATATGCCGCCGAACGCGACCACGCTAACCTTCACCTTCTCGTCGTTCGAGTTGAAAAGCACCACCTGCCTCTTCTCGTAGCTGCCGTTGAACGGCACTATCCCGAAGTTCAGGTTCCACGGGTCCGTCACGAAGCCGAGGGTTATGTTGCTGTCGGGCTGTATGGTCTTGACCTCCACGGCGGAAGGATAGCGCGTTATCTCGTAGTTGAACAGCAGGTCGCCCGTCTTGTCCACGGTCACGTTGCTCACGTACCCCGGCCTGAACCAGTAGGCGTTTGCATAGGCATAACCCTGATAAAGAAAGATGAGAAACAGCGCGGCAACGATTGCATATAATGAAAACCTCTCCCTTACGTGCTCATCGAGCCTTTCCTTTAGCCTCCTGATGCGGTGCACGATTGTCTTCCTCTGCTTCCTTCTTGCGGCCATCTGTTCAGCCCCTTCTCCTAATAAAGTATGTCGCGGCCCCAATAAATACCAATGCGGCGATTATCAGCGCCCATGTCGGCATGTACGCCTGCGGGGTGACAAGGCTTACTTTTCCTGTGGGTGTCGGGGCTGAAAGGGATAGGAACATCGTCTTTGTCGCTATTCCAGTTATGTAGCTCACGTTAGAGACAACCTTGTACTGCGACGGGACAACCTTGTCTGTCGGGAAGGATGCTGTCAGTGTCTGCGTCTTGCCGGGGCCGGTCTTTGAAGAGGCGGTGTTAGCCGACGCCACTAGGCTGTCGTTCTCGTCGAAAATAGCCACGCTTCCTGTCGCCGTCATCGTCGTGTCGCCCGTGTTCAGGAAACGGGTGTCTATGGAAATGCTGTTTGCATTGGACGCGCCCTGCGTTATGTCAACAACTTCGCCGGACCTGACGGCGGTCCCTGAAACATTGAAATAGACCAGTATAGGTGTCACCGCCACCAGCTTCGCCCCCACCTGTCCCAAATTCTCGTCCGCGGTCGTTGGCGTGGGCCTTATGTACAGGGAGTGCAGCCCCGGCTCTGCGTTTGCGGGCACGCCGATCACAAAGTTGACCGGCCTCCAGCCGCGTATCATGCCGGCAGCGGTCGACAGCGCCTCGTTCATCGGCTTTAGCTCGACCGGCGTCTCCATTATGTTAACCCACGGTGTGGCGTCCTGCTCGGAATAATTTGCCATCTGCTGGCCGAACCTGCCTATTGCCATGTCCATCCTGTCCGGTTCCGCGGACAAGCCCACGAGCATCGTGTCGTTGGACGTTGTGACTATGGAAAAGGTGACCAGCTTCTGCTCGCCCGGCTGAAGCTCACCCAAATCTATCTTGCTCGGAGAAACACCGACGGTGTAATCCTGCGCAAGGGCCGCCGATGTCAATAGTACAGTGATTGCCAAGGCAAGGCTTCCATATGAAAACGCTTTTTTCCACATGCCAGCCATATGTCTCCCTACTTCTTCTCCTTGTTGAGCGACAAAAACCTGTAAACGCCGACGCGCCTTTCCGATATGGTCGCAGCGCCGAGCAGCTCATGGACGTACTTTGTGGTCGTTATCCTTGTGACCTTCAGATGCCTTGACAAATCCTGTATGGTCATGCCCTCAGCGTTCTGGTGGAGAACCTCCAGGATGCGATGCTTTATGTTATCGATAACCATAAGCACTTAATATTATTAGTAACTGTTAGTATTTATTGATTGTGTTAAGCAAACCCTTTTAATTGCACATGGGCGACATATATATTGTGAAAGCCAAAGCCAGAATCAATGTATCAATACTGACTCTAGTGACAATAGCTTTGACTGCAGCATTCATTCTGGGCGCAGTGGCTCCATTTGCTTGGGCGGCGACAAGCTCGCAGACTTTGACGGTAACCGTCAATGTGTCTACAACGACGACAATAACTGTGGCGCCGACAAGCCTTACATGGAACCTGCTGAGCTTGGGAACGGCCGGCTCTTCAAGCGCGGTTGACGTGAAGAACTCCGGTTCGACCAACCTGACATCGCTGTATGTAAGCGGTGACGCCCTGACGCAGGAAGCGTCGAGGCCGTACGGCACGGGCGTTCCCGGGAACTATGCCGCTGCCAGCGTACTGAAGATTGCAAACCAAAGTGCAAGCACGTACTATTGGGTTGGCAGGATTGAGTGGAACTGGACAGACAGCATATCGAACCTTCAGGCGACCGGTGTGAACTCGCTCAAGTCTTGGGGATTCTACAAGAACGCGAGCTCTGAGTTCGTCTGGGCGGCTGGGAACGGCACCGATGGTGGCGCTTCATTCGGTTGCAACGAAACAGGTGCTCAATTCAAGATAAGCCCAAGTGTGGACATAGGTACGGCTGCGACAAGGACCACCTCAGTTGCTGGTTCGCCTGTGGCTAGCGATGCAAACTACGGGTACTTTACAGTCGGTGCTGACCCGTTGAACGGGTACTGCGTGGCTGTGAACACCGCCTGCACAAAGATATACATATACAAGTTCGACAATGGTGCGGGCTTCTCATCGTGCACGGGCACAAGCTACCTGACGACGCCGATATATCCGGGAGACATCGCGAGGCTAAGCCTTGAACCTGTGATACCCAACGGCGTGCCAAACGGAAACTTTGCGCCAGCGACGCTGACGTTCACGGCAAGCACCTAGAAAGCAAAGCTAGAGCCAGCGGAAGGGAAGGCCTGTTTAGGGCTTCTTTAATTTCCCCGAATAACTTTCCCGCAACGTTTTGCGGGCACTTCTCCGGACAACAAATTCTAAATAGCAGGTGAATAGTATTTTATGCGCGGCAAAATGATTTTGTTCGTCGTACTTTCGGCGATTTTTCTTGCGATAATTATTAGGCCGTCCGCTTCAGCCGGGCCAAATCCCGATTACACCGCCAACTCGACCTCTGTTGCCGCAGGGACGCAGTACTCTCCCGGAGCTGGATACGGCTTTCAGACGAACTGGACCGACGGCGCCGGGGTAAGCACGGTGCTTTTCGAGACCGACCTGAACTCGAGCCTGGTAAATTACACGGTCGGCTGTTCCGGCGCATCCACAAATGTGCTGTGCGTGATAAACTTCACGGACCTGCCTGCCGGGAGCTACCGGTACAGGTGGATAGCCAACAACACCGCGGACAATTTCAATTACACGGATGCCATGCAGTACTCGATAGCGAAGAATTCCTCGGCTGCGACATCGCTTTTCTTGAACGGCACCCAAGGCAACCGCTCTTACGGGCAGAACCAGGCGGCGAACTTTACTGCCTCGATGAATATCTCGGGAAAGACAGTCTATCTTGACAGCAACTATACCGGATGGGCCCTGCAGTCTGGTGCAGGCTCTTCGCTCATGAATTACACCACACTATCATCGGCAGGGAACAATTTCAACCTGACTGCATACTGGAACGGCGACGCAAACTACACCTCATCCTCGAAGACCTATTTTTTCAACGTGACCGCCGCTTACCTGGAAGTCTCGCTGGCTTCTCCCGGCGCATCCGGCACCACAAGCATCGTCCAAAACCAGACGTTCACAATCAACGCCACCGTGTACTGCCGCGGCGGGAACTGCGGGCATGTCAACGGGACTGTCATGTACAACCTGACTTTGGCGAACCCCGACACTCCTGTGAACACGAGTCAGGGCGACAATCCTTTCTACGTGCAGGAGTCTCCGGCATCGGCGATGAAGCCGTGCCCGAGCAACCCGCTGTCGCAGGATCAGTTCTGCAACATAGCGTGGACCGTGAATGCCACCGGAGCGGTAAATTCGGGCTGGAAAATCGGCGCCCTGTTCAACTCGAGCTACGCGTCGATTTCCAACAACAATACGGGCAATGCCACCGTTTCCATAGTCAGCTGTGTGGTCGACATAACAACGCAATTCAGCGGCATAGACTTCGGCACGCTAACCCCCAGCACAGGCCAGAACCCGGCGTCGGGAAACTCGGGCATGCTGTACAACATAACAATAAACCCCGGCAGCTGCGACACGGACCTTTACACAAAGTCGACCGACCTTTCAAACACGTCGCTGGGTTCGTGCTGCAACGCCATCGGCGCGGGCAACATGACCTTCGGCAACTCAACCAACAGCTATGGAAACTCGTTCAACTTTACAGCGTCTTATCAGGTCTTGAAGACGGGGCTGGCGCAGGGGCAGAACATGACGACTTATTACTGGCTCAACGTACCCGCAGTCTATGCGGGCGGATACAGCGGCAGCGTTGTAATAACAGGTGTGAAAAGTGGCGACCCTTCCCCGTAAGCATCGAGCATTTCAGTTGCTTGTCGCGGCTTTGATAGCGGTTTTTGTTTTTTCAGGCAGTTCGTATGCGATGAACCTCGGGACGTTGCTAAAGCACGACGCGGCGACAGTCTCCCCCGGCGGAAGCGCAGTGTTCGAGATTCTCCTTTGGAGCACAGATACCGAGCAGTTTAGCGTCTCTTTCGATTCGTCCGCTCCGAAGGGCTGGTCGATCCTGTTCAATCCTGTAAATGTGTCCCTGCCCGCGGCGAAGTCCGACCAGTACATGGGTAGCGTCCCTGCTGTTTCGGAAAAGTTGTTTGTGGTCGTTCCGGCGGACGCAGCGAACGGCAACTACGCGGTGAAAGTGAATGCGTATGCGGAGGGTAAAGGATACCCCATTCCAGTCTCGCAGGGAAGGAGCTTTGACATAAACATAACTGTGATTGCCGGCCAGACTGGAAACGGCAGCGTCATGCGGGAGCAGGCGACAAGTGCTCCGGGAAAGACTCACACAACAGATGCGCAAAGCGGCGGCGTGCCCTTCATCGTTGTGATTTTGTCCGTGCTTGCACTGCTGGTAATTTCGTACATGATATACAGGCGCTAGGCAGAACTCCCGCCTCGCTATATAATCTAGGACGCCCAAAAATGATCTTATGAGCCGCGCTGTCTTGCTGCCCGTGCTGGTTTTGTTCTTGATGGTTTCATACGGAAATGCCGCGCTTGCACAGCCGGAGTGGTACAACATGACCACGGACTTTCCCCTGCGCGCCCCCGACATTAGGCAGTCCTACCAATTCAACATCACGTGGAACTCGTCCGGGACCAACATTACAGTATTTATCGAGAACGATTTCAGCGGCAACATGACCAACTACACAGTGAATTCCAGTTCCAACGGCACGTATTACTACACATACGGGAGTCTTCCGCCGGGGACGTACAATTGGCGGGAATTCGCGAACGGCCCGAGCGGCGAGTGGAACGTCACAGACGGCGGCGCTTACAGGACTTTCGACGTGTACCACGCCGCGCTGGTCCCGGGTTCCGGGCTGATAGACCTGTCAATCGCGCAGAAGACACTGGGCAAGATAAAGTCCATTTCCAACAAGCCTTACATCTATGTGAGCGAGACTCTGTTCGTGGGTATAGAATTCGAGAACACGGGAAGCACGACTTATGACGAGTACACCGACATATTCGTGAAGAGCTCCAACCTGACCAACATCTACCAGTTCAGGTCGCCGGTAAATTACAATGTAAGGCCGGGCGACGTGGTCATGGAGAACATAACCGTCATACCGCCGGACAAGGGCATCTTTTACATACAGGCAAGGGCGATGTACGGCGGCGTGACCACGGAGGCTTGGAGCATGTTCCGGTCCATCTACCCGGGCGTGTGCGGCAACGGACTGTGCGAGCCAGACTACGGGGAGAACTACAAGAACTGCCCATCAGACTGCCAGAAGCCGGTCTGCGGCAACGGCTACTGCGAGATTGACGAGAACTACCAGAACTGCCCCAACGACTGCTACCCGCCGGTGTGCGGCAACGGCGTATGCGAGTACGGCGAGAATTATCTGAACTGTCCCAAGGACTGCCCGTGGTACGTTCTCCCGCCGGTAACGCCAAGCGCCCCGTCATCGTCAACAGCACCTCCAGTGGTTCAGGCCGCGCCCGAGATTGGAAAGGCGGACATGAGCATAGACTATCCGCAGTATATCGAGGCCTACACAGGCGCGACTTCCTCAGCCTACATGATTGTGAACAACACGGGAAACATCACCCTCAGCAATGTGAACCTCCAGTTCACCGCCGACAACTTCGGCACGTTCGGCATATCCCCCAAGATAGTGTCCAGCCTGCCCAGGAACAGGTCGTCCATCTTCCTCGTATCATTCAACGTCTTCAACGACACGTCCGTCGGCAACAGGACGATATTTTTCACCGCGTCCAGCAACCAGACGAGGCCGATAGACGGCAAGATATACGTGGACGTAAGGTCCAACACATCCGACGAGGCCGACAGCCTGGACAGGCAGATAGCAAACTACAAGTTCCTCATAGTCAAGGTGCAGGGCGAGCTTGACGACGACGAGCGGGACGGGCTCAACGTCACGGAGGCGCGGCAGTACATAGACGACGCGAACGCCCGTCTGAACGCGGCGGACGGCTACACGAGGAGCGGGGACTTTGCAAAGGCCAAGGGCGAGATAGACAAGGTGCTCGACGACATAAACAATGCGATATACAAGGCGTCCATAGCCTCTGTCACCATAGTATCGACGGCTTATTCCAACGTGTGGATACTAATTGTGGCCATACTCCTCGGGCTGATACCGATAGCGGTGGTGTTCCTGTTGAGGAAGAGGGGCAAGAGGAGGCCCGCCATGCTGGAGCGGGCCGAGAAGGGGGAGGGCGAGTAGATGGGTCTGTTCAGTCCGTTCGTCTACAAGAGCAAGGCCGGCACGAAGTTCTGGCTGCACTTCAAGGAGAAGGGGAATGTCAAACTGTATTATTTCTCGAAGGATCCTGCGGGGGCTATGTTCAACGTGCCCGGTGGTTATGAAGTGATAGAGAACGAGACGACCCATCTGCCGTTCCTGAAGAAGAAGGCTGGGGGCGGGCTGTTTTCCGCGGGAAAGAAAAAGGAGGTCACGGACAAGGCGAAACCTGATGCAAAACAGGATGAAGTAAGGGGTGCGGATGCAGGCGGTGAAGCAAAAGCCGAGCAACAATCCCCTGAAAATAAATAAAGATGATTAATGGGCATGCACGGATTTGAACCGTGGACCTTTCTCGGGCGGGTTTCCGCCTATCGATTTCCTAGCAGCTTAGTTGACATATAAGTCGATTGCTCTTTCTGGGTAGTCGGAACAAACCAGACTAAGCTACATGCCCATGACTAATAAACATTGTTTTTAAAAACTTTAAAGTTTCCTTTCCCCGGTTATTTGCCGGTCTTCTTGTAGGTGTACGTCTCCTTCTCGCGCTCCAGCTGCACGTAAGTGACCGCGGCGTGCACAAAGCCTACCAAGTCGCCCTCGTCCATATCGTACTCCCTTCTCAGGTCTTCAACTACATTCTTCACGCCATATCCCTTCCTAAGTTCATTCAATATCTTCTCGAACAAAGTCCTGGGGCGTATTTCAGCTCCATATTTTGACTCGGTACCATACTTTGATTTGAGTGATGGATGCTTGCCCTCGGTGTACTTTACAACTTCTTCAATCCTTTCGTGACCTTTCTTGTAGTGGTGCTCTTCGTCTTCTTTGCTTTCAAAAAATTCTATCTTTTCTGCCATGTTCGCGCTCTTGCACGGTTCGCCGTGCGCCTACGAATGCACTATTGTCAACGTGGCGTCCTGTATGTTGTAAGTCGCAGCCGGATCCACCGAAAATGACACAGTGTTGTCGCCGAGCTTCAGGAAGTACTTTGGCAGGTCCTGTGTGAACGAGACCAGCGGCGGTATGCTGTAGTAGAACCTGTTGCCGTTTATGGTTATCTTGAGGTTGTTCGTGGCGCTGGCTCCCTCGGTCAGGCCGAACGTGAGCGAGCCGTACTTGTAGTTGTTGAACTCGCCCGGGCTGAGGTAGAAGCCAAAGTCCTTGAACGATGAGCCCTGGTACTGGATGTCGAACTTCGCCGACTTTATGCTGTACCAAGCCCTGTCCCAGAACCTCCAGCTGGAAAAGTCGCTCTGTATCGAGACCACGTTCCCCGTCGTGTTTAACAATGACTTGTCTATCGGTATTATGACCGTCCCCACTGGCGCGTTCTGCCTGTAGACCTCCTGCCCGTTCACGGCTACCATCAGAGATCCGAGGCTGTTGGTGTTGTCTATGGCCAGGGTGAGAGTGGCGCCCTTCAGTATCGCAAGCTTGTCGGCGCTTATGTCGCCGATGAGGTTTGCGCCCAGCTCGCTGAAGTAGCCCTTGTAGACCTCGAAGTTGGCCTTGCTGTCCACGACCTCCGTCCCGAGGGAGTAGCTCACGCTGAAATCGCCGAGGCTTATGAACCTGGTGACGTCGCCGGCAGTGACGTTCGTGGCGTTGACCGTCTGGTTGGTGACGTTTCCCTCCTGTATGGACGGGAAGCCCACCATGAACACTATGATAAGGATAAGCCCGGCCATGAGCACGAACACGAACTCGTCCATCTTCGGGCCCGCTGCCATAATAATTAGTTGGGGCGCAACCTTTAATAATTTA
>CAYRSM010000029.1:0-17661 GCA_964427125.1 uncultured archaeon
TTTTCAGGAAGTATCAGGCATACAAATCTGGGGGTAACGTGGTGATAACGGAAAACGGCGCTGTGGTACTGAGTGCCGCGGATGCGAACAGCAACTTTACGTACAGGCTCGACGCATACTGCGACGGAAATGACTTTATTAAGGAGGATTATATTTACGTCCGCAATTATACTTCGCCAGGGCCTTCCGTCCTTTTAATTGGCGCGCCCGACTATGCGATTTTGGGAAATGCATCCATGCGCACGGTCTTCTACATCCAGAACGGCACGGGCTACGTGGGCGTGGGCTCCCTCGCCTCGTCCTCATCATCGACCCTCTGCTTCAGCGCGTTCGCCATACAGGGGATGTACGCGCTCTCCTACTGCTCCTCGTCCGAGAGGTACAAGGAAAATGTATCCCCCCTGGGCATGGGCCTCGGGACAGTAGAACAGCTCAACCCCGTTTCATTCAAATGGAAGGGTAGGGACGAGGCGGACATAGGCCTGATAGCCGAGGACGTGGAGAAGGTGAGCCCGCTTTTGGTCACCTACAAGGACAACCAGGTAGAGGGGGTGAAGTACGGGCAGCTCACGGCGGTCCTGATAAACGCCGTGAAGGAGCAGCAGAGGCAGATAGAGAACCTCACTACGCAAAACCGAAATCTGATGTCGCAGAACCTGAATCTCACAACATTGGTGGGCAGGATGTGCTCCAACAGCCCCTCGCTGTGCAATTAAGGCAGAAACTCCCGTTCTCTTTCAAAAATCCCGCCCAAAACCAACTTTCCTGTTACGTATGAACTCACCGGAAACGGTCGCCCCAAAAGTGCATGTATGCCAGTTGCATAATTTGAGTCAATGGAAAAAATACTGGCAGGGCGTACAAGCGTATGGAACAAATACGCAATTCTCAGTGCAACAAAATTTCAAAGGCTTGAAGGCGATGTCAACTTGATGATATCCAACCCCAAAGAGTATTCGATTAGATTAAAAGGTGCATCAGGGCGGCCTGAGCAAATAACCTGTTCTGGGCCTCGTCGAAAACAACAGAATGCTCGCCGTCAATGACATCCGACGTGACTTCGTAATCGCGGTGGCACGGCAAACAATGGAGGAATATGTAGTCCTTTTTCGCGTGGGCGGTCAGCCCTTTGTTCACCTGATACGGCGGAAATACTTTCATCCTAGTCTCCTTTTCGCTCTCCAGCCCCATTGACAGCCATGTGTCGGTCACCACGATATTTGCTCCCTTCACGGCTTCCACAGGGTCGTTGACAATTTTTATCAGTCTGGAATCTACTTTACTCACAACATCCTTTCTCGGCTCGTAACCTTTCGGACTCCCCACGACCATCGGCAGTCCTAGGATGTTGCAGCCGAGCATCAGGCTGTGCGTGACATTGTTGTTGCCGTCCCCCACGTAGGCTATCTTCTCGACTTTCTTGAACCCGATGTGCTCGTCTATGGTCAGCAGGTCCGCCAGCGTCTGGCACGGGTGCTCAAAATCGCTCAACGCGTTTATGATCGGAATCCTGGTAACATTGGACATCCTGACAAGGTCGTCGTGCGAAAACACCCTGGCCACGACAGCGTCCACGTACCTCTCCAGCACATGCCCGGTGTCCTCGACCGTCTCCCCCCTGCCCAGCTGGAGCTCGTTCCATCCGAGAGGGATCGGGCTGCCGCCGAGCTTGTTCACGGCCACCTCGAACGACACCCTGGTCCTGGTCGACGGCTTCTGGAAGATAAGCGCGATGTTCTTTCCCTCGAGCGACTGCGGCATCCTCTTCAGTTTCTTGAACTTCTTGGCAGTGTCAATTATAGCCTGAAGCTCCTTCTTGCTGACGTCGGTTATCGACAGGAAATCCTTCGACTTCAGTTCGGGCATAAGAATATTTTGGGGGAGCTTAAATAATTAAGCTTCGGGTCTAGTCCAGCAAAGTTAAATGACGTCATTTGCATCACCACCTTTCCCTCAAATCTTCATGTATTTCAATAAGCTTTCCCGACGCAGTTTGGCCGACTGTTTCCATTACACGGGTTTTCGCTCCGTCGTGGAGCCTCTCCCATTCTTTCAGGTAAAACACTATGTCCACTCTGTTCCTTTCGAAACTCTCCCTTACAATCGACATTCCATCAACCATGCCCTGTCTAAAACCCTTCTCGTCAAGCTTGATGTCTTCTTCCTTGACCGTGTGCATCAGATTCTTGTACGAATTTTCCAAAGCGCCTAACGTGAATGGTTTATAGTCTGCTATGTCTATCTGAGCCACATCGCCGCCCAAGACCTTGATGTTCTCATAGTACCTGTCAATCAGGCCTATGCAGGCGCCTACCGACAATTCCCTCCCCAAATTCTTCGACTGTATATAATTCAGCGACATTTTCCTGGGGCTGCGTCCGGCAACTTCTGAAAGCGCAAATACGCCAGTGTCAAAATCAACCACGAAACGTTCGTAGGTGTTGCCGCCGAGGAGTTTGTAAAGTTTTATCCCTATGTACTCTTCCTTCGACATGTACGCCTTTGCTGTCCTTTTGAAATAAATCATCTTTTCGTCAAATCCCACCCTGAACGTTTGTTTGTACACACGCTCGTAGTAGGCCGGCTCTATGTCGGTCACCGGAGCCACTCTTTTCATGTCGGTTTCAAACAGGTGCGCCACAGCCCGTTCCCTCAGGTACTCGTCCCCGAGCAGCTTTTCGAACGCGCCCAGCGAAACGCCCTCGTCTTCCAGTGTTTTGTCGAAATCTAGCATAAGTAGCACCTTCGGATATCTGACCATAGGCGAAGACAGCCCGTGCCGCCATCGCGGTGCTCACTTGCCCCTGCCGTTGATAGTCTTCAGCTGCCTGCTAAGGAAGGTTATCCTGTCCTGGATCATCTTCAGCTCCCTGACGTTGGACACCATGAAGAGCTCCCTCTTGGCCCTGCTCAGCTCCTCCTTGACGAACAGCTGGCTTTCAAGACCGTTCATATCAGACACCCTCCCTTATCCTCGACTGGAGGTAGGCTATCTTCCTCTGGATGAACTTCATGTCCTTTAGGCTGGTTGCAGTGAACAGCTCGCTCTTCGCCTTTTTGAGCTCGCGTTCAATGACATTCTTTTCGACCATTTATTTACCACCTGACAGTTATAATAAGTACTTTCAGGATATATAAAGATTTCGGTGTTTCACTATACACAAGTAGTGAATGGTCATTCATAGGTAATTACAATATTATTGAGTTTTTCAGGCACATCCCGGCGGGAACAGGGGAAACAATTTAGTTAATCGCGCGACAATCTAATGTATGGACGAGGGGTACACGCATGTCATAGGGGAGGCGCTGAAGCTGGTCAGGCCCGACAGGAAGGACGAGGAGAAGCTGAAGGCCGTCGCCAAGAGGACGCTGGAGATAGCGAACGAGGAGCTCCAGCGCTACGACGCTAGGGCCATCCTGGCGGGAAGCATAACCAGGGACACCTGGCTGCCCGACAAGAAGGAGTTCGACATTTTCCTGATGTTTCCGAAGGGCGTAATCGAGGAGGAGCTCGAGGAGATAGGGCTGGACATAGGCAGGAGCATAATCGGCAGGATGAGGGGGACCTACATAGTGGAGTACGCGCAGCACCCGTACGTCAGGGGAAAGATAGAGGACGTCGAGGTGGACATAGTGCCCTGCTACGAGGTGTCCTCCACAAAGGAGATGAAGTCTGCCGTTGACAGGACCCCATTCCACGTGAAGTACATAACGGAGAACCTGTCTGCAGATTTGTCGGATGAGGTAAGATTGCTCAAGAAATTCTGCAAGGCCAACGGCGTCTACGGCGCGGACGCGAAGACGCAGGGCGTATCGGGCTATGCTTGCGAGATACTCGTGATAAACTACGGCGAGTTCATGGACGTTTTGAGGGGGATAGAAAAGTGGGCACCGGGCGAGGTTGTTGACACGGAGGAATTCTACGGCAAGGGCGATCACAGGAACCTCAGGAGCAAGTTCAAGGGGGAGCCGCTTATCCTAATAGACCCCACCGACAGGAACCGCAACGTGGCGTCGGCGCTTTCGGCCGAGAACTTCTTCAGGCTGAAGAAGATGACAAAGCGTTTCCTGGAAAACCCATCAAGGGAGCTGTTTTTGGAAAAGAAGGTGAGGCCGATCACTGCCGAGGAACTGGAGGAACATGTGACAGGGAGGGGCACAGAGATGCTTGTCATAAGGTTCGAGCCCCCGAAGGTGGTGCCTGACATACTCTGGCCGCAGCTCAGGAAGTTCGCGGACAGGGTGCAGAGCATCCTCGAGGAGACAAAGTACGAGTTCAAGGTCATGAGGAAGGACGTGTACGCAAACGGAAACGGGCTGGCCGCGGTCTTGCTGGAGATGGAGTTTCCAAAGCTGCCCAAGGCGCAGAAGAGGGTGGGGCCGAGCGTATTCGACCACGATGATGCGAAGAGGTTCGTCGAGAGGTATGTAAGCAGGGACAGCCTTGTCAACGGCCCGTTTGTGGAGGAGGGAAACTGGGTGGTCGAGGTGGAGAGGAGGTTCCTCACGGCCAGGGACAAGCTGGCGGACAGCCTCAAGAAGGACGAAGCGATACTGACGGAGAAGGGCATACCGAACTACATAGCGGCGCAGCTCGTGAAGGGTTTCAGGATATTCACCGATGTGCCGGCGATAGCCAAGATTCTGGCCGAGGATGAGGGTTTCGGCGTGTTCCTGAGGAAGTACTTTGAAAAGGAGAGCCTTGTTTGAGCTTACTGTTGTGAAGCTTCTTTCAGCTGCTTTATGGTCGGCGTCACCCACACGCCAATCTCTTTCAGCAGCCTGCTTTTAGCCAGCTCGCGTGTCTTGTCGTACATCGGGAGCCCCACGATGCCGATTTCCTGGTGATAAAAGTACGCGCAGTAATGGTCGCCGTTTTTGTAGGAGCGTATGCTGAACCCTTCGTATCCATTCATGGGTTCTATTTCCGCATCTTTGTCCTTGTACCCCGCGTCTTGGCCTTCGGGCATAAATATCGTATCGACTTTGGGCTTATAAACTGGGCGTTGGAACTATAAGTTGCGTTTAAATTGTTTGCCAAGGTAAGTTAATCATGGCGACACTCAGGGTTCTCGGGGCGTACGGTCATGTCGGCGGGAGCTGTATTCTGGTAGAGGACAGGTACGGCAACAGGGTTGCGATGGACTACGGCGTGAAGCTGGCCGAGAAGCCGGACAAGCCGCCGACTTTCCCGGACAGAGTCGATGGTGTGGTCACGGATTTTTTCCTGACACACGCGCATCTTGACCATTCGGCGGGAGTGCCCCTGGTTGTGAGCAACAATTATGCCAAGAGGCTGTACGCAACGGAAGTGACGAAGGATTTGTATAATCTTCTCGGTGCGGATTTTGTACGGGTCAACATGGAAAAGGGAATCGATACAAAGTTCGATGAAACGGACGTGGAAAGCGTCATGAGGAGAATGGAAGCTGTGGCATACCGCGCACCGATTGAGCTGCGTGGCGATGCCAAGGCAGAGCTGCTTGACGCCGGACATATCCCAGGCTCTGCCATGGTGGGCTTTGAGACAGAGGGAAAGTACCTGTTGTACACGGGCGATTTCAACACCAAGGACACACGACTGGTGAGGGGATGCGAGGGGAACATCCCTGACGTAGACATACTTGTTACGGAAAGCACGTACTCAGGAAGGAACCATCCAAGCAGGGAGTCGCAGGAGCGGAAGCTGGCGGAAATCGTCAAGGAGACCTTGGGCAATGATGGAACTGCTCTTATTGCCGGGTTCGGCGTGGCGAGGCTCGATGAAATAATCCTTGCTTTGAACAGTTATGGCTTGCTGGACAGGCACGCCGTCTACCTGGACGGAATGGCGAGAAAGGAGAGCAAGATTCTGAAGAAGCACAACTACACTCTGCACGAACCGGACATCTATGTAAAAGCTTTGGAGAAGGTGAAGCGCATCGACAACCATCGCATGAGGGAAATCATCACGGACGACCCGTCCATAATCCTGAGCACAAGCGGCATGCTGCAGGCCGGCCCAATCGTGCATTACATGAAAAAGCTGAACAGCAGGAACAACAGTCTTGTGCTTACAGGCTACCAGGCAGAGAACACCCCGGGCCGCAAGCTCTTGGAGACCGGGCACTATATCAACGAGGAGAGCATGACCGATTTCGAGGTGGACATGAGAGTGGAGCAGCTGGACTTTTCCGGACATGCCGGCGGCGACGACCTGGTAGCCTTTGTAAAAAAATTAAATCCTGGAAAGGTGTTTTGCGTGCACGGCGATTCCACAGAGGAGTTTGCCAAGCAGCTTAGAGAGCTCGGGTTCGATGCTGTCGCGCCTTCCAGAGACAAAAAAGCCTTCGATATCTAGGCATTGTCCGAAATGATATCATTTAATTTGCGCCAATCCAAATTACGTTTATGCTAAGGCTTAATTTCCTAGGCGCAATAGGGTATGTCGGGGCAAGCGGCATACTCGTAGAGGACGGCATCAACAGGATAGTCATGGACTACGGGGTCAAGGTGTCGGACACGCCGCCGAGCTTTCCCATCGAGGTGAAGGGCAAGGTCACTGACGCGTTCCTGACGCACTGCCACCTGGATCATTCCGGCGCACTTCCCCTGCTGGTTAAGAAGAACAGCCTGAGGAGCGTCATCTCGACAAGGGTGACGAAGGAGCTTGCGGAGCTTCTCCTGATGGACTCCATAAAGGTGAACAGGGAGGAGGGAGTAGAGCTGAAGTTCACGGAGGCAGACGTCGATACGACTGTGAAAAAGTTCAGGACCATGGACTATGGGAAGCTTCTGAAGCTCAAGAACAACGTGGAGGCCAGGCTCTTTGATGCCGGCCATATCCCAGGCTCGGCCATGGTAAGCCTGAAGACGGAGGGAAAGACACTGCTCTACACTGGCGACTTCAACACGAGGGACACAAGGCTGATAAAGGGGTGCCGCGAGGCGCCGCATGCGGACATACTCATAACGGAGGGCACTTATTTCGACAGGAACCACCCCGACAGGGAGGGGCAGGAAAAGGCTTTGATTGAAATCATAAACGGCACACTTGCGAACAGCGGCGTTACCATCATCTCAGGGTTCGCGGTCGGCAGGCTTGATGAACTCCTTTTGGTGCTGGACAAGTACGGCATAGACTACCCCGTGTATGTCGACGGGATGGCGAAGAAGGCGATAACCATCATAAACAAGCACCAGGGCTTTTTGCGCGACCACAGGTCCTTGGACAAGGCGCTTGACAAGGCGGAATACATAGCAGACGACAGGCAGAGGGAGCGCGTGCTGAAGGAGCCGTGCGTTGTCCTGACCACGAGCGGCATGTTGAAGGGGGGTCCTGTCATGTTCTACCTGCAGAAGCTCCACTCTATGAGGAACTGCAGCCTTGTGGTCTCTGGGTTCCAGGTGGAGGGAACGCCAGGCCATGTGCTGCTCGAGACTGGAAAGTACGTGAACGAGAAGTACGGGCTGAGCCTCGACATGAAGATGGCTGTGAGGAGGTTGGATTTCTCCAGCCACGTGGGAAGGGACGACCTGTTCAAGTTTGTGGAGGATGTCAATCCCCAGAAGGTGTTCTGCATGCACGAGGAGGAGTCCGAGAAGTTCGCCGAGGAGCTGAGGGGCAAGGGGTTCGACGCGGTGGCGCCCTCGCTCAGCAACAGGGTTTTTGAGCTTTGACTAGCAATAGTTCTGTATGAAAGCGGTACTTGTGCATTACGGGGAGCTTGCCCTGAAGGGAAAGAACAGGAAGGACTTCGAGGAGCGGCTCGTCAGGAACATAAAGCTGGCGATAGGGAAAGGAGTCCTGAAGCAGGTGAACAGGCTGGAGGGTAGGATGGTGCTTTTCCCGAACAGCCAAAACAAAAAGACAGAGGCTCTCATAACGGAAAGGCTGTCCAAGGTGCTTGGCTTGAGCTGGTTTTCTTTCGCGGATGTGTGCGCTCCGGATGTGGGAAAAATAAAATCTTCAGTCCTGAAGGCTGGAAAGGGAAAGCTGGACAAAAAGAAGACGTTCAAGGTCGATACTACTAGGGCATACAAAAAATTCCCGCACAACTCGATGGAGATGAACGGGATGCTGGGCGAAGCGTTGATTGAAAAATTCAAGCCCAATGTGTCTCTGGACAATCCCGATGTCACTGTTTTCGTGGAGATAACGAAGGACTGGGCATTCGTGTACACCGACAAGGTGAGGTGTTCGAACGGTCTTCCTGTCGGTTCAAGCGGAAGGGTCCTTGTCCTGCTGTCGGGTGGCATAGACTCTCCTGTGGCGGCGTGGCTGATGATGAAGAGGGGATGCTCTGTCGATTATCTGCACATCCATGCGATGAGGGAAAGCAAGGACCTCGAAAACACGAAGATCAGGGAGATTTTGGAAAAGTTGCATGAGTACGACCCGCGCTCCAAGCTCTACGCAGTGCCCTACCACGAGTTCGACATAAGGGCGCAGGGCGCGCCTTCGGAGTACAACCTCATACTGTTCAGGAGGTTCATGTTGAGGGTGGCTGAACGGCTAGCTAAGGAAATAAAAGTGAGCGCGATAGTCACAGGCGACAACCTCGCCCAGGTGGCGTCCCAGACGCTGGAGAGCATAACGGTCGCCGACGAGGCGGTCGATATCCCGATATTCCGGCCGCTCCTCGCTTACAACAAGGAGGACACCATAAACCTGGCGAGGAAGATAGGAACATACGAGCTGTCGATAAAGCCGTACAAGGACTGCTGCTCAATAGTCGCGAAGCACCCGACTACAAAGCCGAAGCTGGACAAAACTAAAAAATTCGAATCAAAAATAAAAATCGACAGCATAGTGAGGAAGTGCTTCAAGTCTGTTGCCGTCGTCTGATTTCCGTCAGGGCCTTCCTTCTCAGTTCACCATACTTGTCCTCCGGTGAAAACCTCGGCGGCTCCGGGCTTACAGCCTCCTTCCCGCACTTGGGACATGCCTGTTTCAGAGTGTAGGTCTTGCAGGAGGGACACTTTCTCATCTTCAACGGGAATCACTTCACGAGCTTGTAGGAGACTTCGCAGTTCTTGCCCTTCGCTTCCTTCACAAAATTGTCCAAGTCCCCTACCATCTCCTTCTCGCGCTTCTTCGGGTCGTTGGTCACTGTCTCTATCGTGTACTTCGGCGCGGATATGTATTTCACCTCGAAGCCCCTCTTCTCGAACTCCGACAGCGATTGCCTTATGGTCTCTATGCCGTCCTCGCCGTAGCACTTTATCTCCAGCTCTGCCTTCAGCGACACCTTCTTGCCGGCGAATATCTTATTTATCGTGCTTGTGAGCGCGTCCTTCCACGCCTTGTCCGCGTCTATCTTGTCCAGAAGGCCCGGGTTGTCCTTTATGTCGTCGAAGGCTGTGGATAATTCTCCGAACTCCTCTTGCAGGGCAAAACCCAACTCCTTGTATGCCACATCAAGTTTCTTGCCCATCGACTTTGCCACCTGGTTCAGTATGTTCTCGGCCCTCTGCTCCTTCCTGAACTGGTTGAGCTTCTGCTTCTCGTCGAACCTCGAGACCCTCTTGAGGCTCAGTTCAATGTGGGCACTCTTGGCGTCAACATGCAAAACTTTCGCAACGTACTGCTTGCCTATCTTCACGACGTCCTTTATGTTGTAGACCCACCTTCCGGCGGACTCGGAGACGTGTATCATGCCCTCCAACTCAACGTACTCGTCGAGCTTGCACCACGCCGCGTTCTCTGTGAGCTTGTGCACGGTGCACATTATGACCTCGCCCGGCTGCGGGAATCCCTTCCTTTTTACCATATAATAGAATTAGGCGCACAGCTAAGATAAAAGACTTGGTTTGTTGTTTAGTTTGTGAGCATGACGACGCGGCTGGCATCATCGGTAAGTTTTATTTTGTAACCTGTTAGTTTTTCCAAATCATTTGCAAATCTCATCAGATCCTCCATTTCAGGCGTGTTCTCTTTCTTGAGCCTGTTCCTTGACTCTCCCATCCACGCATAGCCCTTCAGCTCCACGAACTTCGGTTCTGCAAGTTTGATAAGTTTGGAATACCCTTCAGCATCGTCCATGTTCAGACCCTTCACGCACGTCATCCTAAATATCGTCCTGCACCCAGCCTTTTCGAAATCCTTCAGAAGTTTGATGCTCTCGGTCACCCTTTCAAACGCGTCTGGCAGGAACGAGTTTGTTATCTTCTGATAGCTGTCCGCGTCTGCAGAGTATACGCTCACGTAAAGGTTTGTCGGGGCGGCATCCTTCTCAAGCAATTCTTTTAGTTTGTCGGGGAAAGTGCCATTTGTAACGAGGAAAGCGGTGTAACCCCTTGATTTTATCTCCCTAATCAGCCCTGCTATGTGAGGGTAGAGGGTCGCCTCTCCATCAAGGCTTATCGCAAAGTGCGCCGGCTCCATGGCCTCCCTGAACCTTTCCCTTATCTTGGGGTTCGCGCCGAACCCGCTGACAAGTTTCCTCTGTGCGACTATGGCTTCGTCCACTATTGTCTTTGGGTCGTCCCACTCTCCAGCCGATTTGAACCTGTCCTTGCCGAAGGTCCGCCAGCAAAACTGACAGCTGAAGTCACAAAAATTCAGAGTCGGTGTCATCTGCACACAACGGTGCGAGGCGATTCCGTACCATTTCTTGTAGCAGAGCTTTCCCTCCCTTATCGCCGACTTTGCCCACTTGCACAGTTTCACCGCGCTGTGTTTGTGTTTGCCGACAAGTTTGTAGCCGGCCTTCTTGTACCGTTCCATCTTTTGTTTGTCAAACCACAGACCATTTTCCGACGCCATAAATGTCCTATGCCACAAAAAACATTTTAAGTGTTGGATTGCATCGCGATAGGATTATGCTTTCCTCAGCCTGATGCCCTCTTTCGTGTCCTCTATAACCCATCCTTTCTCAAGGACCTGCTTCCTGACCTCGTCGGCCTCCCTGAACTTCTTCTCCTTGCGCAGGGTCTCCCTCTTTTCGGCGAGGGACTTTATGTCGTCAGGTATCTTTTCTCTCTTGGTTTCCTCTTCCAGTTTCAGACCGAGGACACTGTCCAGCTTCATGAAAAAATCGCGTGTTTCTTTCGAGTTTTTCTCACCGATGTTTTTTTCTTCCATCGCCTTGTTGACTTCCCTTACGAACTCAAAAACGGCTGACAGTGCAAGCATGGAGTTAAGGTCGTCATCCATTGCCTCTTCGAAATTTTTCTTCGCGTCGTCCATTTTTCGGGCAAGCTCCTCGTTGTACGCGCCGTTCTTAACCTCATTCAACCTGCGTACAAAGTCGTAAAGGCTTTCCAGGGTCTTCTGCGCGGCCTTCATGCTCTCGTCGGTCAGGTTCAGCTGGGAGCGGTAATGGGAGGACAGGTAGAGGTAGCGCAGAACCATCGGGGAGAACCCCTTCTTTTCTATGTCGTCCAGCTTGTAAAAATTGCCCAAGGATTTTGACATCTTCTGCCCGTTCACCATCAGGTGCGCAAGGTGCATCCAGTACCTGCTGAACACCTTCCCTGTGAACGCCTCGCTCTGGGCGATCTCGCACTCGTGGTGCGGGAACTTGTTGTCCACGCCGCCCGTGTGTATGTCCAGCGTGTCGCCCAGATATTTCCTGCTCATCGCGGAGCACTCGATGTGCCAGCCGGGGTAGCCCACGGACCACGGCGACTCCCAGTGCATTATGTGCTGGGGGTCGTTCACCCAGAGTGCAAAGTCAAAGGGATTTTTCTTGTCCGTGTTCTCCTCAACCCTTCCCCCCGCGCCGGACCTCAGCTGCTCGGGCGTGTTGCCGGACAGCTTCCCGTAGTCCTTGAACTTCGAGATGTCGTAGTAGACTGAGCCGTTCGAGACATAGGCGTAGCCCTTCTTTACCAAGCCTTCGATGATCTCGATCATCTCCTTTATGTGATTGGTTGCCCTCGGCCTGACCTCCGGCTCGAGGAAATTCATCTTCCTGTAATCTTTCATCGCAGCTTCGATATAGAATCGCGCAACATCCCACACGGATTTGTGTTCGCGCTTGGCCGCCTTTTCCATCCTGTCTATGTTGCCGGCCGAGGCAACTAGTTCATCTCCAGTTATGTGTCCCACGTCGGTGAAGTTCATTACCTGCCTGACCTTGAATTCCCTGTATTCCAACCACCTTCTCAGCAGGTCGGCGAAAGTGTACGCGCGCAGGTTGCCTATGTGCGGAAAATCATACACGGTAAGGCCGCAGTTGTATATCCTCGCCTCCCCGGGCTTCAGCGGCTTGAACTCCTCCTTTTTGTTTCCCATCGAGTTGAAGAATCTTATTGCCATGAATATCACTTGTCATTTCATACAATAAAATTCACGACCCGCTGAGTCCGGGCGTCGATGCCTCTTCTATGCTGTCGTACAGTCCTCTGTCGAGTCCGCCCTTTTCGAGCGAAGCAACCAGTTCTTTCATCCCGACCGGCATCCGCGCCCAGTAGTTTCCGTGGCCGGCACGGCTTCCCTTCCAGTACCTTTCAAGCGAGTTGTGCCTGACCTTCCATACTTCTTTCCCGTGGTCGCCGCCTTCTATGACGTAGCTCATTACACCGGCAGACTCGGTCATAGAATTCTCTGCGTATTTTACAGTCAACATGTTTTCACCTCCTGTTGAATCTCCTCTTCCTCATGTCCGAAAAAACGTGACTTTCCGACAGCCAGCCATCCCTCTTTAGTATCGCCAGGTTGTAGCTCAGCGTCCTTCTTGGTAGGCTGGTCATCTCGAGAAGCTCAGAAAAAGTCCTGGGTGTGGACAATGATTCCTTAATTGCCTGCAATGCAAAGGCGTTCACCCATTTCTTTCACCTTACAGTTATCTATAGATTGTCGTCTTTAAATCGCTTTCGATGCGTGCAATCTGCGTGTGTTATATTCCCCAGCTGGCTTTTCTCACAGGAACTACTTTTATTATCGGGGATTCTCCCTCCTTGAACGGGTTGGCCTTGTAGTACGAGTGCCGCTTCACCAGCATGTCATAGGCATTCTTGAACTTCTTTCCCTTTTCGAGAATCTCCGCCTCTCCATGCACTGTTATGCCCTGCGGCTGGCGCGCGTAAACGTCTATGACTACAGCTGCCCTGTTCATGTGCTTGATGTTTTTGTATTTTCTGGTGTCAAAGTCCGTTGCGAAGTAAATGTTCTTGCCATCGGTCACGTGAAGGACCGGTGTCACATGGGGCCACCCGTTCTTTGAGAACGTCGATACCCTGCAAACCTCGCATCTCTTTATGAAGGCAGTCTCCTTTTTTGTAAACCTTGCCATCAGAGCTCGGGGCGGGATTTGAACCCACATAGACCGCTTGCCGCATTATTACTGCAGGCGGTTCTGCCCATTTGAATGGTTTGCATGGCCGGATTCTGCTACCCGAGCATCCCATTATAGATTTCTACTCGCTCTTATTTGAACATTTTGATTAGGGCAAGTATCAAGTTAAGATTGTGCTTGTTCTAGCAGATCGCCTGGCCGTCCACAGCGTTGCTGGGTCCCAACGCCTTCACGGAGTGGATAGTTCCCAATGCGCAGCTAAGGCCGGACACCAAGTTGCACGACAAAGAAAGCACACTGTTTTGTTGAGGGGGTATCGACGACGGTGTCCAGTTTCCAAGCTGTATGCCTATTGCCGGAGTGTTGTCTACCCTTACTAGAAGCTCGTTGTAAGAGATGTTCAGAGTGGTGTCGAGATTTTTTACGGTGATATACATAGTTGTCGGCGCGGAGCAGCTCGCGTCGGCGAACGATATCTGCTTCTGCGTCCTTCCTACGAGCACGCCCTGTATGTAGATGAACGCCGTGCCCGCAAGGCCTATGGTTATCATCAGCATCAGGATCGTGGCTATTATCTCGGAAATGCCTTTGCTTGACATAAAACCCTCGAATAATCAATTAATCATATACCTAATATTAAATCTGATGCAATGGCCGGAAAAATCGAGGTTCTGGTAGACACCAACTTCCTAGTCGATGTCGTCAGGTTCAAAATAGACCTGGGCGGGGAGCTTGCCAGGCTTGTAGAGCATTCCTACGGGCTTTTCGCGGTGCCGGGGGTCGAGGAGGAGCTGGCAACCCTGTCAGAGGACGGCAATCAGTACGCCAGGGCGGCTCTCGAGATGCTTCATCTGGGCGAGGTGAAAAAGATGGACATTGAGCAGAAGGGCGATGTGGACGAGCTCATTATAGAAGCCTGTAAGCGCGACAGCAATGTTCTGGTAGCCACAGACGACAGGAAGCTGGGAGATAAGCTGAGGCGTATGTACATAAAAGTTATATATATCCGGGCGAGAAAACATTTAGCTATAGATTAGGGTGGGTTACCGATGATTGACACGTTCACAGTCGCCATGGCATCCTCCATAGTGGCGCTGCTTTTCGCGGCGTTCGCTGCAATCAAGGTGCTGAGGCAGGCTCCCGGAACTCCGAAGATGGTGGAGATAGCTCACGCGATACAGACCGGCTCCAAGGCCTTCATAGCCAGGGAGTACAAGACGATAGCCGTCTTCGTGGTCGTTTTGTCGGTGGCATTCTACCTGCTGTTCAATACGGCGACGGTGGTGTCGTTCGTCCTCGGGGCGGTGCTGTCCGCTCTCGCGGGCTACATAGGGATGACAATCTCGGTGAGGGCGAACGTGAGGACTACAAACGCAGCCACAAAGGGGCTCTACCACGCGCTCAGGACTTCGTTCCTGGGAGGGAGCGTCACCGGTTTCAGCGTAGTCGGGCTGGGCCTGCTCGGCGTTACGGCACTCCTCAGCGTCTACGGCGCGCCTCGGACCATAATAGGGTTCACGTTCGGGGCGAGCCTGATAAGCCTTTTTGCGAGGGTCGGCGGCGGCATATTCACAAAGGGTGCCGATGTGGGGGCGGACCTGGTGGGAAAGGTAGAGAAGGGCATACCAGAGGACGACCCGAGGAACCCGGCAGTCATCGCTGACAACGTCGGCGATAATGTTGGCGACTGCGCCGGGATGGCGGCTGACCTTTTCGAATCGTATGTCGTCACAATCATAGCTGCGATGCTTCTGGCGATAAGCAGCTCCCAGATACAGCTTCCCCTGCTGATGAGCGCGGTGGCGATAATCGCATCAATCATAGGGACTTTCTTTGTAAGGGCGCACAAGGCCGACTCGAGGGCCATATGGGGCGCGCTGAGCAGGAGCATCACGGTCACGTCCATACTGGCTGCCATAGGGTTCTACCTGCTTTTCTCATACCTGAACCAGATGGCTCTTTTCTGGGCGGCGCTAGCCGGGCTGGCGACAACACTGGTTATAGGAAACATAACAGAGTACTTCACGGGAAGGGACAGGAAGCCTGTGAAGGAGATTGCCGAGCTGTCAAAGACTGGGGCTGGCACTAACATCATAGGCGGGCTTGCGCTCGGCATGAGGAGCACGGCGGTGCCTGTCATCATGATATCGCTGGCCGTCATAGTCGCTTACTATTTCGGCGGGGCCTACGGCATAGCTCTGGCCGCGGTGGCGATGCTCTCCACGACAGGGATAATAATATCAGTCGACTCTTATGGCCCGATAGCGGACAACGCTGGCGGGATAGCGGAGATGGCCGGGCTGCCCGAGAAGGTCAGGAACACGACCGACCCGCTTGATGCTGTCGGAAACACGACAAAGGCCGTCACCAAGGGCTATGCAATCGGCTCGGCCGCACTGGCTGCGCTGTCTCTGTTCGTGGCATTCACAAAGGAGGCGGGGCTGAACGGGATAAACATACTCAACCCGGTGGTTGTTGTGGGTCTCTTTATAGGCGGCATGCTGACGTTCCTTTTCTCGGCAGTCACGATGAGGGCCGTGGGAAACATAGCCTACCTGCTTGTCGAGGAAGTTAGGAGGCAGTTCAAACAGATTAAGGGACTGATGCAGGGAAAGGCAAAGCCAGACTATGCAAAGTGCGTCGACATAAGCACAAGGGGCGCTATAGGCGAGCTCGCTGTGCCTGCACTGATGGCCGTACTTTCCCCATTGGTAGTTGGATTTGTGCTGGGACCTGCCGCGCTGGGCGGGATGCTGACGGGAGCTATATTGACAGGCTTACTCCTGGCACTTACATTGTGCAACGCGGGCGCAGCGTGGGACAACGCGAAGAAGTACATAGAGATGGGCAATTTTGGTGGAAAGGGTAGCGACGCGCACAAGGCAGCGGTTGTGGGTGATACGGTGGGAGACCCCAGCAAGGATACTTCTGGGCCCGCTCTCAATCCTCTCATTAAGGTGCTGAACACGATTTCGATTTTGTTCGCGACGCTGATTGCGGCAAACGCGCTGCTTTGATGTCCCCGGCAATTGGGGAATTAAAGTATAAAAATAAGCAAAATATAAACCTAATACCGAACATAGTGAGTTTATGTACAGGACAGTCACGATTTCAGACACGGTGAGGGTGCCTCCTGAAAGGCTCGACATGGACGTGGAGGAAGCCGTCCTAAAGTCTGCGGCCGAAAAGTACGAGGGCGTTCTGGACAACAGGCTGGGCGTGGTCGTGGCCATAGTCTCGGTGGAGGAGGTCGGAAGCGGAAAGATACTTGTGAACGACGCGGGCGTGCACTACAAGGCTAAGCTCAAGATTCTGACGTTCAAGCCGGAGCAGCAGGAGCTCCTGCACGGCGAGGTCGTGGACAACGCCGAGTTCGGCGCGTTCGTCAGGGTGGGACCCATGGACGGCCTGGTGCACATATCCCAGCTGATGGACGACTTTATAACATACAACAACAAGACCATGATCTTCTACGGCAAGGAGAGCAAGAGGAGCCTGAAGGAGGGCGACCTCGTCAGGGCCAGGGTCATATCGGTGAGCTTCGGCAAGCAGGAGACGAACAAGCTCGGACTCACGATGAGGCAGTCCGGCCTGGGAGCCGTGCACTGGCTTGATGCCGAGAAGAAAAAGGCGGGCAGGGCGGAGAAGGCCGAGGCCAAGGAAGAGAAAAAGGAGAAGAAGGAAAAGAAGGAGTGATTGTTTATGCCTAAGAAGATGCGCGTGTGCAGGAACTGCAAGCGATTTACTGACGAGAAGGCTTGCCCCGTGTGCAAGTCCACGGACCTTTCCCCGAGCTGGAAGGGGCTCGTCATAGTGATGAACAAGGAGAGCGAGATAGCAAAGGCGATGAACATAGGCGAGAGCGGAAAGTACGCAGTCTATGTCGGCTAGATTGAAAATAATAACTTGGAAATTTCTTTATGGCGTTATCCTTGTCCTAGTCCTGGGGAACATAGTGGCCTCTTGTATGTTGCTCAGGCCGCATATCTTCATTGTCAGCCTTTCCAGCCCGATGGACCAGCCGGCATGGGGTTCACCTCCGTAGCGGAAGCAATCCACATAGAACTTGAAGTTGTCCGGGTTCATGTCCTTCGCCTTCAGCTGTCTTATCAGCAGGTCCGGCATGTGTATCCTCTGAGCGCCCGACGAGATCTCCAGCCCCTCGTAGACAAGGTCGAACGCCCTGCACAATTTAGGGTTGTCCTCGAAAGGCATCGAATAGAACGCCCTCAGCTCGGTCGGCCACTCGTTCATGAAGAAGGGCTCGCCCACAAGCTGGCCAAGCTTCTGCTCCTGCAGCTTGGAAAAGTCCTGCCCGTACTCCATCTGCTCGCCGGCCTTCTTGAGCATCTCGACAGCCTTTGCGTAGCTTATCCTCTTCAGTGGAAGGCTCGGTACATCAAGCTTCCTCTCGAGTATCTCAAGCTCCTTCCGGCAC
>CAYRSM010000030.1:0-15762 GCA_964427125.1 uncultured archaeon
TATGTTTGGGGGTCATTCCAAACAAGGATAAAGAAATAGAAGGTCAAGAATCGGTAATGGTTCACGGCCTGACAAATTTCAGAAAAATGGGCGAATACGAATTGATAAGGTTGCACCCCGCAAAATATTCCGATTTTCAAAGAGGGCTGAAGGGATTTGTGAGAGAAGAATTTAGAAAAGGGGAAGGCAAGTTTTTGATACTCGGCTTGCTAGCCGATGGCAGTCATTTAAAGGCCAAGGAAATCGCCAAAAAGATTAACAGAGTTAGGGCTACAGTAGTTGATGAACACTTGACGCCTATGAGAAAAGCCGGGCTGGTTGAAAACGAACAAAAGGGCAGGATTGTGTTTTGGAAAATCACCGAATTGGGTAGAAAAATATTGAATCATAATGATGCGATGGATAAGCTAAAGCAGAGGAAAACAGATTTTACTCTTCTTTAGATTTTTTTTCAATCTCTTCTTCTATTCCCAGCTTCTCTGCGATTTCTTTCTGCCTGTTTCTAATGGTCACTTCGGTTATGCCGGTCAAGTCCGCAATCTCCCTCTGCGTCCTCTTCTCACCCACAAGGACCGATGCTATGTAAATCGCAGCAGCCGCCACGCCAGTCGGTCCCTTGCCGGAGGTGAGCTCGTACTTCTTCGCCTTCTTCAGCACGTCTATCGCCCTGGCCTGCACCTTGTCGCTCAGGTTCAAAAGGGTGCAAAATCTCGGGACGTACGTCGTAGGGTCGGCTGGCAGTATCCTCAGGTTCAGCTCGCGCGCGATGTACCTGTGCGTCCTCCCTATCTCCCTCCTGTCGACGCCGCTCGCCTCTGCAATCTCGTCAAGCGTCCTCGGACTCTCCAACTCCCTGCTCACTGCGTAAGTCAGAGCCGCGATGACAGACTCTATGCTCCTTCCCCTGACAAGGCCCTTGTTGACTGCATCCTCATAGTACCTGGCAATCCTCTCGTGGATGGTCTTCGGCAGACCCAAGAATGACACTATCCTCTGCAGTTCCGAAAAAGCGAATGAAAGGTTCCTGTCCTTGCTCTTGATGAGCCTCTTGTGCCACTTTGTGAGCCTGTAGTACTGGGCCCTCTTCTTGCTGGGGACCTTGTATAGCTCGCCGACACCCTTTCCTATTTCCGTTGTGAGACCCTTGTCGTGCTTTGTGAAGCTCAGCGGCGCCCCTGCCCTGGCCCTCTTGCTCATCTGCTCGGAGTCGAACGCCCTCCACTCCTGTCCCGTATCGACTATGGACTCTTCCAAAACAAGACCGCACTTGCTGCACACAAGCTCGCCCCTGCTCGGATCTTCCGTGAAGCCCGTGCTGCCGCATTCGGGGCACTTCCTTCCGAACCCTTTCTTCGCCATGTTTAATCACTCTAAGGTAATCCTCGTGTGAGGAAACTTTATAAAGTTTATTGAATATTCAGGGTACTTAAAGGTTATTTTATTAGATATTATTGTATATATAAATAGCCGGAAATTTTGGGAATAGTCCTATTTTTAAAAAGACGCCTGTGTCACTCCGCTTCTCAACTTGTCAGTGTCTATGACGACAATCTCCTTGTTGAGGGGAAGCGCCACGTTGAACACAGGAACGGAGCCGACCATAGCGAATTTCGTCCCCCCGTGCGAGTGGCCGTGTATGACCAGCGTGGGTCTCGTTTTTTCCAACATACTTTCGTATCTTGACGAACCCATTCCGGGGAAGGACGACTGGTATTCCCCCTCAAGGGTCTTGTAGGTGGGTGCGTAGTGCATCAAGACTATCCTGACATCAGTCGTCATCCTGCCGAGAAACTTTTCTACGGTCGACACCCTTTCCTCGTACACCTTTTCTATGCCCGATATGTGCTCCTTCTGCCACCTTGTTGGCTCATCCAGGCTGCCGATTGTGCCGACGATTCCTATCGTGCGCTTTCTAACCTCCAATATGTGCGCGTCGTCATCCAAGAACTTCACATCCCCGAACATCCTCGATATCTTCACCCTCTGGTCGGGTATGAACTCGTTGTTGCCGAAGCACGCCATTATGTGGCACTTCACCTTCTCTACCAGGACTGCATGTATCTTGTCCCACCAGTAGCTCATCCCCCTCTCTATGATGTCGCCGGCGAGCAGGAAGACGTCCGGTTTCGCTTTCATGCCGTCCAACGCAGTGATGAAATCCCGGAAGTAGTTCGGTCCGTGTATGTCCGAAGTGGCCGCTATCAGCATATACAGAGTATTTTTAAAGTTTGCGCTATTAACTTTAATCATGAGGGAGTTCAAAGAGACGTTCGAGATTCTGGCGCAGGACCTTGCAGACCCCTCGCAATCGAGTAATCTCAGGGAAGTGTACGAAAAACTGGATGAAAGGCTGTATCAGCTCAACAATCGCGCTGATGCAGACAGTCTGCCAGACGATTACATATTGGGCAAAAACCACGCTGAACTGCAGCTTATCTGCGCCAAGGAGCTGATAAAGCAGGGCTATAGTGTGGATGTGGAGCGCACGCTTCCTGAATATACGAGACACACGGATGACCGCAGAGAACCTGAAGCAACGGGCGGAATTATAAAGCCTTATCGCACACTGGCATGCGACATACATTCCGCCTATTCAAACGGGGCAAGGTCGAGTTCGCTCATCGCCGAAGCCGAGATAAGATATTATTTCGACCCGGAGAGTTTCATCGTAGATTTAAAAAATACGAAGGAAAATCGCATCGACAGGAGCTTCACGCGGATAGTGAGCAAAATAGCAAGATACAGTGTGCACGCGGACCTTTTTGGCATAGTAGTCTACGAGAAATCGTATTTCTTCAAGCATTACAAGCAGGATAGCCTCTCCAAATTGGGCAGAGAGTCGTTGCTGTCAACGCACGGAAGTGTGATAAAGAACCAGCTGCGCATACCATCCCTTATGCTCGAGCCTCCAATGCTGAGAGACTGGGACGATATAAAACTTCTTAAGAAAAAGGCGGATGAATGGTATGCCAAGCCTAAGGTGACGGCGGACGAAATACGGCACGGTATCGTGCACTATGTGTATGCGGTGGACCCCGAAAATCTAAGCATAGAAAGATACAATCTTAGAAAGCCGGAGCCGTCCATGGTTAAACCTCTCAAAATATAGTATTGCAGTCCTGTCCTAGGCCGATATCACCTTGTCCGAGAACACGTAGAGGTTCCTCTTGACGGACTCGTCGGTCTTCCTGTCGTTGGCCAGTATCACGCCCTTCATGCCGTGCTCCCTTATCAGCTTGATGAGGAACCTGACAAAGTTCACCGTGGCATTTGCGCTGTTGTGGCGGAGCATCGCGGACATGGAATCGAAGACAAGGAATCTCTTTCTGGCCGAGGTGACCTTCACGGCCTCCACGAGAGCGGACTCTATCTCCTTGACATGCTCCGGAGATTTCACCGTGATGACGTTCTCCATGACATGGTAGTGCTTCGGCACGTCCTTCCCCGAGCAATCGACTATGAACACCTTTTTCTCGTCTATAGCCCTGGTCTTCAGGCTCTCGAACACGTGCTCGGCAGTCCTGTGAGTCGTGACGAATATGCCCCGCGTATGCTCCTCCTTAAGCAGGAACTCCATGACAAAGTCGTGCACCTCGGAGTGGTTGGACTCGCTTGTCAGCAGCAGCACAATCGACGTCTCGTGCAGCGTGTGCAGCTCCCTGTGCAGGCTTTCCGTGTCGAGCGGCATAAATCAAGGACCGCCAGTGCCCTGTGAGGGATTCGAACCCACGACCTTCGCCTTAGGACGGCGCCGCTCTGGACCGCACAATTCGCGTCTATCCAAACTGAGCTAACAGGGCATGAAATAGATTTCTGTCGAAGCAAGATTAAAAGCTATCTTATCCCGGTGTCGATGCTTATTTCCAGATGGACTGTCTGCCCCGAGGTCACATGCACGGTCTCGGGCAGCGCCCTTCCGCAACCCATGAAAGCGCAGTCGGTTAGGTCCACCTTGTAAGTGCCGGCCGCGATGCTCGCGTTAAAAGTGCCGTCCTGTCCGAGCTGTACATACGCCGGGCTTCCTAAAGTGGGCTGGAAAATAAGCCTCCTTGAGGAATACACGTCGGAGGGTCCGCAGCTGGCGGGCGGTATGCGTTCCACTGGGCAGAACGGTCCTATGGATACCTTACCTTCCACTACACCGACAGCTCCGCCGGTCAAATATTGTTTAGCTGCCACTAAGGACAGTGCGACGACTGTGATCAGAACAATGGCGGCCAAAGCCTTGATTTCCTTTGCCTTGGCGTTCCTGTGTGGCATGCAATAAGATTGGTCGGCGGCAAGAAAATGGTTTGCTGGAATATCATACCCTTAGTAATCGAGACTTTGTCAATATGGTTGGTCCCGACCTCGTGAGGAGAAAATCGTTTTCTATCCTGAAGCCGCCGAAGCCCTTGACGTATATCCCGGGTTCTATGGTAAACACCATGCCGGGTGCGAAAGTGATTTTCCGCAGCCTCTTCCACAGTTTGAGTCTCTTCCCCTTCAGTCGTTTTCTAGGCTTGAATATTGCTGGGTCTTCGTGTACGTGCTTTCCCAGTCCGTGCCCGAGGCCGTGCATCATTTTGAACCCGTTCTTCCTGAGAAAATTGTCCACCCTTTCATGAAGCCTCCAGCACGGTTCTCCGATTTTGACTGACTTCGTGGCCAGGTTGTATGCTGCCAGACCCACCCTTGCTATCCTCTCCTCCCTCCTGCCCACCTTTCCCTTTATGAAAGGCACGGTCACGTCCGTCTTGTAACCTTTGTAGCTGGCCCCGAAGTCTATGTACCCTAGTCCTTTTATGATGCGGTCGGTGGTGTGGGGCTTGGTGTGTATCATCGATGCCCTGTCGCCGGAGCCCACAAGCGTCTGGAACGAAAGCGTTGCCCCCTGGCTTTTCATATTTTTGCGGACTCTTTGGGCCAGCTCACTCTCGGTCACACCCTCCCTCAGGGACTTTTCTATAAGCCCTATGCAAGAGTTCGATATCCTTGCCGAAGTCTTCAACAGCCTTATTTCCTTGGCGGTCTTGATGATACCCATTGATTTAGATTTGTCCCTGTTGGTCTTGAATAAACTCTTTCCTCATCCTCTCGGAAAATCTTGCGTTGATGCCTATGTTTTCCACCGCCTGCGCCAGCGGCATCTTTATGCCGGACTTGTCCCTTTTTCTGAAAAACACCTGCACGTCCTTTGCGACCTCCTTGTCGGACAGCACCCCGAGACTGTCGATGATCCTTGCCAGGACGCTCACGCTGCCGCCGACATACCTTTTTCTCAGATTCGCCCAGTTCTTTTTTACCCACGGCCAGACCAGCTTTCTGCCGTAGATGTTGGCCGCGCCCCTTGCAGCGGGTATGAACAGGTCCTGCGACCTGACGTCCGCCGACAGCGAGAACTCCATGGCCCTGCCTATGAGCTTTTCGTCCCTGAAGCCGGCCAGAGCCGACAGGAGCCTTCTCTTCTCCTCAGGCGAGGAGGATTTCCTGTAGAGCTTTACCAGCTGCCCGTATGTTTTGTCGTCTCCGTTCCATGCTACTAGGCTGAAGACTGCGCCGCGCAGGTCCGGATGCAACGAATCCGGATTTGCGAGGAACGTCTGGAACTTTTCCCTGGCAGTCCTTGCAACGGTTTCATCACCCAGTTTTCCCAGTGCGCTTATGGACTGGCTCCGAAGGATGGTGTCTGTGTGCTTTTCGTTGGCTCCGGGTTTCCAACCCAACCTGGCGAATATTCTGCGGAAGAAACGCATGTTGAACTCTATTATCTTCGGCCAGAATTTTTCACCGTGACTCAGGAGGTAGATGAATGAAAGATTGTCCGCTATGTCCGCAAGCACGAGATAGTCGTCCTCATCAGAATAAGCTTCCACAAGGTCGAGGTATTCGCTCACCGATGCCTCTCCGGCAACGACCATCGCAAACAAGTCGTTCTGCAATCCCCAGCGGTCTATGTTGCCCAGTTTTTTGGCGGCCACAACACCCTCGAGCACCTTTAGGACGCTCTTTGGGTATTTCACGCGGTAGAACCCAGTCTGCCCCAGGTTCACCTTGAAGCAGTCTGGAGTGTCTGATAACTTCATTGTCATGGACTTTTCCTTCAGCATCGCGGAAACGGTCTCCTTGTCGTCGAGCCTTACTGAAACAGGTATCAGCCACCTGGTCTTGTCGCTTTTCGGTTTTGTGAAGAGGAACCTCTTTTGCGACAGGGTCAGTCTTTTGTCAGAGAATTCAGCTTCGACTACTGGGTATCCCTGTTGCTTTATCCAGCTGTCCATCATTCGTCCGACCGGTGACCGTGACGCTTTCTCCAGGGCATCCCACAGGTCTTGCGTGGTGGCGTTTCCGTACTCGTGCCCCTTCAGGTAATTTTTCAGGCCCTCGCGGAACTTTTCCTCGCCAAGATAGCTCTTCATCATCCTGAGTATGCTCCCTCCCTTGTTGTAGCTTATCTCGTCAAAGACCTCCCTTATCTGCGAGGGGTGCTTTATTTCGACGCTTACCGGATGGGATGATTTCAGGGAGTCCAGCTCCAGCGCCCCAGAAGTCTCCAAATCCATGAACTGGCTCCACATGTCCCACTCGGGGAAATAGTGGTCCACAGATTCGTATGCCATGAACGTCGCAAAGCTCTCGTTCAGCCAGATGTCATCCCACCACTCCATTGTCACAAGGTCGCCGAACCAGTGGTGGACGAGCTCGTGTGCTATCACCTCTGCGATTGTCTGCTTTGCCATGGTTGACGAGTTTTTCGGGTCAAAAAGCAATGCAGTCTCCCTGAATGTTATGGCGCCCCAGTTCTCCATCGCACCGGCCGCAAAATCCGGTATGGCAATCAGGTCAAGCTTCGGCAGGGGGTACGGTATCCCAAAGTACTTCTGGTAAAAGTCCACGAACTTTGCGCAAAAGTCCAGCGCCATCCTTCCCTGCTCCTTTTTGCCGGGCGTGGAGTACACCCTTAGGGTGATGTCTCCCATCCTTCCCTCTAAGTGTTCGAGCTCTCCCGCGCAGAGATACAACAGGTAAGTCGACATCCTTGGCGTCCTGACGAACCTTACAAGCTTTTTGCCTCCCCACACGTCCTTCTCTTCCGTTATCGGCATGTTAGAAATCGCTGTCAAACCTTTTTTTACAATCATCGATATGTCGAAGGTGGCCTTTGCGTTCGGCCTGTCCAGGCATGGGAACGCCCGCCTCGCGTCCGCTGCCTCAAACTGTGTGGTGGCAAGATATCGCTTCTTTTTGTCCGCAGTCTCGTAGGCGCTCCTGTAAAACCCAGAAAGGCTGTCGCTCAGGACACCCTCAAACCCGATGTGGAGTTCGACGTCGCCTTTCATCACTCGAGGGAAATATATTGTCATCTCTTCCTTCTTCATATCCAGTCTGAACTTTAGCGGTATGGATGCCCCCTTTTGGACGATGGAGCAGTGCGCGACCTTCAGGTCTGCCGCATTCAGGACTATTTTTTTGGCCGGTTTGGTGATTTTAACCGCTATCTTCTCCTCGCCCCGGAACACAAACTTCTCCAGGTCCGGCTCGAAAAGAATCGTGTAGTTCACAGTAACAAAATCGTCCATAAGTGTCTTTATGGCGCAGATGTCATAAATTATTGGACAAGTCGCGGCCTTTTTTTAAAGGATTTAAATATTAAAGACGTAGAGCATAAAAGATATACCATGACAAAGGCGACAAAAGAGCTAAGGACGCTCAAAAAGGAAGAACTGGACAAGCGACTGTACGATGCCAGGCTGGAACTTCTAAAGGAGAGAGGAAACGTCAAGATGAGAAGGCCGATAAAGAACCCCGGCAGGATAAGGGAGCTAAGGAGGACAGTCGCGAGGGTTCTTACAGTGAAAAAAGAGACAGTGATGAAATAAATGCAGAATGTATGCCCGGTTTGCGGGTTGCCATTGGACCTGTGCATCTGTAAGACCATAGACAAGGGTATAGAGAGGATAAAGGTCTACATAGAGACCAGAAGGTTCAAGAAGCCCACGACCATAATCGAGGGCGTGTCAAGCAACGCGAAGGACGTGGCCACGAAGCTAAAGTCCAAGCTGGCCTGCGGCGGGACCGTCAAGAACGACCACATAGAGCTGCAGGGTGACCACAGGGGAAGGATAAGGGAGCTTCTTAAGGGGATGGGCTACAAGGAAGAGCAGATGGATGTGGACGAGACACCCGTGCCGCGCGGAAGGAAAAAATAGTTTGACTGTGTGTCATGCTATGATTTATGCATGCAAAATATGTGGTCTTCATTACAAGGACAAGGGCATTGCGGAGCGTTGTGCAGAGTATTGTTCAACACATGATGCGTGCTCCACGGAGATAATCCGACAGTCGGTAGAAATGAGCAAGCGTGGCAAACAGTTCAAGCGACTTTCTTGAAGGCCTTCCTAAAGTCCTCCAGATTCCCCTTTATTCTGTCTACAGCCTTTTCAAGGGTGGTAATGGGACTGCCTGTGCTTACCTTCAGCATTATCTTCGGGTTTGCGGTGAACGGATGCTCCTGTATGATGGCGGCCTCGGTGACGTTCTTGTCGTTCCACAGCTCATCCCTCAGCATGTTCAGCAGGGTGACGCCCTCCCCCTTGACTATTATTGTCACGGAATTCTTGTCCTGCTTCTCCACTTCCAATTCCATAGTAATAACTAACCCACACTAACAAATAAATGTTTTCACGGAGCTTCACCGGCCCAATGAATATGCATAGGTTTATGTACACAATAGATTTAATCGGGGCGGCGGACAATAGTTCTTAATGAGAACGGGGTACACGCTGCCGCTGGGCGAAATCGGCAAGGACGACTTCAATCTCGTGGGCGGCAAGGGTTTCCATCTCGGCGAGCTCGTGAGGCTAAAGCTCCCGGTCCCCGGCGGCTTCGTTGTGACGACAAATGCGTTCGACAAATTCCTCGAGGAAAACAAGCTGAAGGACAGGATAGACAAGGCAATAGAAAGCTGCAGCGTGGACAACGTGAAGGAGCTGCTCGAGATGTCCAAGACCGTGGAGAAGATGGTCACGGACGCCGGCATGCCCAAGGGGGTCAGGGAAGAGGTGTTGAGGGAATATGACATCATGTCGAAGGGTATTGGAAAAGGGCATGCCATAGTGGCGGTCAGGAGCAGCGGAGTAGCGGAGGACCTGCCGCAGTTCTCGTTTGCGGGGCAGCACGAGACTTACCTGAATGTGACCGGTGGCGAGAGACTGCTAGAGGCGATAGTGAAGTGCTGGGCCAGCCTGTTCGAATCGAGGGCAATTTTCTACCGCGCCAAAAACAAGATACCCTCCGCGAGCATAGCAGTGGTGATACAAAACATGGTAGACTCCGAAAAGTCGGGGGTCATTTTTACGGTGAACCCATCGACGGGTGACGATAACATCGTCATTGAATCAACATGGGGGCTTGGTGAATCGCTAGTACAAGGGGAGGTTGAGCCGGACAAGTACATAGTGAGCAAGGCGGGAAAAATACTTGATGTCAAGATAGGAAGGAAAGAGCGCATGAAGACGAAGGATGCCGCTACAACGACCACCGTCACGACCGACGTGCCAAAGGAAAAGGTCGGTGCGCAGGTGCTCACAAGGGACGAGATTTTGGGTCTGTCAAAGTACGCCATGGACATCGAAAAATTCTACAACCACCCCCAAGACATAGAGTTCGCCATAGCGCGGAACACCATCAACATAGTGCAGACGAGGAACGTCACCACAGAGGTGAAGAGGGAGAAGGAGCTTGATGTGAAGGAACGCCCGATAGTCAAGGGCATAGCGGCGAGCCCGGGAATAGTGATAGGAAGGGTAAAGATTGTCGGCAGCATAGAGGAGCTGGAAAAGATTCACCAGGGCGACATACTTGTAACAAAGATGACAAACCCGGACTACGTAGTTGCCATGTCAAAATCCGCAGCGATAATCACAGACGAGGGAGGGATGACTTCGCACGCATCGATAGTGTCCCGCGAGATGGGAATACCATGCGTGGTCGGGGCAGGCAACGCCACAAAGATTCTGAAGGAGAACGAGATGATAACGGTCGATGCGCAGAAGGGCGCCGTATACCGCGGCATAATAAAGCTGGCTCGCGAGGAAAAGGTGAAGTACGAGTACAAGGAGACCAAGACCAAGATATACATGAACCTGGCCGTTCCGGAAAAAATAGACGACTACAAGAAGCTGCCCTTCGACGGGATAGGCCTGATGAGGGTGGAGTTCATAATCGCCACCTACATAAAGGAGCATCCGAATTATCTGATTGAAATCGGGCAGGAACAGAGATACATAGACAAGCTTGCAGAGGGAATAGCAAAGATTGCCGGTGCGATAGCCCCCAGGCCCGTGGTCGTGAGGTTTTCCGACTTCAAGACGAACGAATACAGGGATTTGAAGGGAGGGGAGAAGTTCGAGCCTGTGGAGGCGAACCCCCTCATAGGGTGGCGCGGAGTCTCGAGGTACATCTCGCCCGAGTTCGAGAAGGCGTTCAGGCTTGAGTGCAAGGCCATCAAAAGGGTAAGGGAGGCACTCAACTTGAAAAACGTGTGGGTGATGCTGCCATTCGTAAGGACTGTATGGGAGGTGGAAAAGTGCCAGAAAATAATGGAAGAGGAGGGACTGAAGCGCGGCGGAAAGGATTTCAAGGTCTGGGCGATGATTGAAGTTCCATCCGCCATTTTCCTGGCGGACGAGTTTTCAAAATATTTTGACGGTTTCAGCATAGGTTCGAACGATCTCACGATGCTCATCCTCGGTATCGACAGGGACTCCAACATGCTCGCACACATGGGTTACTTTGACGAGAGGAACGACGCAGTAAAGAGGGCGATAAAGCACCTGATAGACGTAGCTCGCAAAAAGGGCGTGACAGTTTCCATATGCGGCCAGGGCCCCAGCAACTACCCAGATTTCACCGAGTTTCTTGTTAAGAGCGGCATAACTTCGGTTAGCGTGAACCCTGATACAGTGGAAAAGACAAGACAGCTTGTGTATCAGACAGAATCAAAGTTGAAGTCCAAGTAATCCGCGCCCTTTTTCACTCAGATGGAAGACATCGCAAGTCCTACCTCCACTACACAGCGGCTTGCCCTTTGTTTGTAGTTCGACAAGTCCCATCATGGCGGCCCTTTTTAGTAGGTCTTTCATGCTGTCCCTGTTTTTGCCCGACAACGATGCTATATTTGAAGATGTAATCTTCATGCCATTTTTGGTCAACTCTGAAATGTGATTAAACAAAAGTGATACGGAATGGAAAGTTCTATTACTATGATATTCCTCGGCGGAAATTTTTCTCTTGGTAGTTTCCAAAAACAATCTCAGTTTATCCATTTTGGATGGCGAAGAGAACCCTATATTTTCATAAAAATATCTCGTATCGTTCAGTTTGCTCAAAAGGATGGTAAAGACACCCCTTTCAGGACATCCGTATGATGTTTCAAAAAATAGCGTGGGCTTGAGACCTAAACTCGCCAGCAACTTTCCAATATCGACCAGCCTTCTGGGAAATTCTTTGTTTTCAAGAAGCTTTACTTGACGCAGGGTAATCTGGGGAGCTAAATCTACTCCTGCCCTGTGTACATGTGCCTCGTCAGTAAAGAATGCTCTGATTAGATTTTTCTTGAAACTGACAGAAGACGCAAAGCAAAATTCTGGCAGAGCAGGGTCGTTTACAACTTTGTCACCGCACGACATTCCTATACCATAGCGCAAGATGCGCCCTATGATTTTGTAAAAATCGTAGGAATACACTATCGAACCTGGCTTGAAAGGGGACGGCGTTTCCACTAGGTTAGACCTACGGAACTTCCCTACCACCTTTTCCATGCTATCGACTATCTCAAAAATCCTTTCCTTTTCCTTGTTGGTGTAGAACGGCCTCATGTCCTTTCTCACGCCGCCGTCGCCGAGCAACGCACCTATGATTTTGCCGCCATCCTCGGAGTTGAAATCTATCGGGAACTTTGGATAGTAAACTTTCCCGGAATTGGCTCCTTTTGTGCGGATGTAAAGCAGTTCCTTCTCCAATACCTTTAGCCCAAATGACTCGTCACTTGTCGCTTTGACCAGAAACTCCGATATATTGGTGAAATTTTCCAGCGAAATTGACTCCGTGGTGGCGGTGCATATTTTCTGAACATTTCGGCCGCTGATGCCCAGTCTCTTACCCAGCTCCTTATTTGTGCCGTGTAGCCGTTTCAACTCAGCAAATATATTTCCCCACGTGTTATCTTTCACCCTGATGTAGGTCGTACTTTTCGGCAATTCCCATAGGTGAACCAACCCATTGAGATGAGTCATAATATACACTTTAATTAATATATTATTATTTATATTTAAATTTAACGCTATGAAAAACGTAAGAATAGACGAGTTACGTCGGATTTAGCAGGTACACTTATTGAGACTTTGTCCAGTTGTCGAGGTGGGAAATGCAATCTGGGCAAATAAATCTTTTTTCATATGTGTCATCATTATTCGATCGCTGATACCTCGTTTCTCGTTTGCGGTTGCCCACAGAATAATTCCAAAACACCATCCCTTTTTTGGTTTCGACTGCAGTCCTAAAATAATTTTTACTATCATCCCTTACTAAATTAGCGCGCCAGTTGTATTTCGAACCAATTTCAAAAAAAACAACTGCATAATTGACAACGCCCCAAACCTAAATTTTTCAGCAACAAAAGATGTAAACTCGTAAGCGGTTTGTAGTATGGACTTGTCAATATTTCCTTACACGTTTTCCCGTCTATTTTAATAAGACCAATACCAAGATGATTTGCAATCGCTATTTCATTCGGTGTGAAATTATTTTCACGCATATCAGCTAAATACACTCTGTGTGCGTAAACTTTGTAACCTGATGCCTGACCACTTGCTGTTGCAAATGGTTCATTACCTCTCTTTACTTCAACAGAAATGGTTTCTATTTCACCTGACAGGTCACCACCTACATCTTTAACTCCGACAACATCAATGCGGCTATAATTAGAACCAACGTTAATTTCTGTTTTGAAGCAATGATAATATTTTTTCAACCACTTTTCAACAACCGGGTACAGATGCCTTTCCTTAATAATTTTCACTATTAAATTATATACAACCACTTTGTATTATTACTTTCATATTCTGTAAGGGAGCTTGTTGCCAACGTCGAAAAAAAGCTGAAATCGAAGCCCAAGCACTGAATTTTCGCAGGCTTTATAAAATTAACAATGGTCTATTCTTTCAATGAGCAAAGCTGAGGAATACATCTGGAAGAAGGTGTGTGGCAGGAAGCTCACAAAGCAAGAGCTATACACGATAGTCGGTGATATAAAGAATGAAAAGCTATCGAAACTCGAGACGTCGCTCTTCCTGTCAAATCTTGATGCCAAGGGGATGGATATGGACGAGCTGGAACACCTTACTAGGGCACTGGCGGATTCCGGAGAAAAGATAAGATTTGACGAACCGGTATACGACAAGCACAGCATAGGCGGCGTGCCTGGTAGCAAGATAAGTCTGCTTGTGGTTCCGATAGTAGCATCGTATGACATGCTTATACCAAAGATATCGTCAAGGGCGATAACATCATCCGGGGGCACGGCCGACATAGCGGAGGTGCTGATGCCGGTCGAATTCTCTGCTGAGGAGTTCAGGGGCATAACGTACAAGACGCGGGGAGCCATAGCGCACGGGGGTTCGCTCAACCTAGCCCCGGTCGGCGACATGCTCATAGACAAGGTCGCATTCACCATGGAGAAGGAGTCGAACAGCCAGATGATAGCGAGCATAATGGCGAAGAAGCTGTGCGTCGGCGCCAGGAACGTCGTCATAGACATACCGGTGGGAAGCGTAAAGTCGCCAGACATGACGACGGCGGAGGAGCTTGCCTACAAGTTCAAGACGCTGGGTGATAGGCTCGAGATGAACGTAGGGTGCATAATAACCTATGGAAGCCAGCCGATAGGCAGGACCGTGGGGCCTGCTTTGGAGGCAAGGGAAGCCGTAGAAGCTTTGTACCACTGCGGCCCCCTGTACGAGAGCGGGGAGCCGTTCAGCCTCACAGAGAAGGCCACTGCGGTGGCAGGAGTGCTGTTGACGATGGCTGGCAAATCGAGCGACATCAATATAGGGAAAGACTATGCGAACAAGGCTTTGTGCAACGGAATGGCGCTTAAGAAGATGAGGGAGATTATAGAGGCTCAGGGAGGCGACCCCGATGTGAAGCCAGAGGACATACAGATTGGCGAATACAGATATGAGATAAAAGCCCATGATAGGGGCTACGTGAGGAACATAAACAACTCGGCAATCACGAAGGTGGCCAGGGCGGCTGGGGCGCCTCGCGACAAGGGGGCTGGGGTAGTCCTGTACGGAAAGGAAAACTCAAAGATGAGGAAGGGGGACGTGATAATGGAAATCTACGCCGAGCGCGAGAGCAAGCTGACAGACGCAATCAGGGTGGCAAAGACGCTGAAGCCTATCGCGGTGGAAGGGATAATGCTTGAGTACATCTAAGTTATTTAAAGTTCTCGGTTTTTTATTAATTCATCCAGGGTAGTGACGATGATAATAACTATCTCAGGCACAGTCGCGTCGGGCAAGTCCGTGGTCGCCGAAAGGCTCGCCAAAGACACAAACATGGATTTTTTTTCAGTCAACAGAGGGTTCGTGAAAGAGCTGGCACTCAGAAAGGGTATGAGCGTCAGGGAATATTATGAAAAATATGCTGACAAAGTTGACTGCCACCTAGATAGCTGGCAACAGGACATATGTAGGTTTATGGATGGTTTCATCCTAGAGTCGAAGATTGGTTTCCATTGGGCAAGGAGTTCCCCTACAAAATCTTTCAACATATTTCTCAAGTGTGACAAGGATGTGGCCGTAGACAGAATCCTTAGCATCGGACACAGGAAAGTGGACGAAAACATGCGTAAGAAGCTTGTGGGAAATATGTCCGAAGAGGAGTCATTCGAGGTAGAAAATTACAGGAAAAAATACAGGATAGACTTCAGGCACACCGACAACTTCGATCTGGTATTGGACACAAGTAGAATGGATGTGGCTACTGTGTACAAAGTCCTGCTGAACAGAATCACTCCTTTGCTGGAAAAAGAGAACGAGAGGTTTTTGCTTCTTGTGAAAAAGTTTCCCAACCTATCGGAAGACAGAAACCACATATACGTTTCCACGCCGCACACAACAGGCAGGGCATATTACGAAAAGACAAAGATTGACGCAAAACCACAGAGCAGAGCGAATATTTTACGGGAGACTATTGAGGAGAACAAAAGGCAATCCAACGAATTCTTCAAGATTGCTTCTTCAAAATACGGCAGCTATGTAATAAACCCCATAAGCGCTGGAGATTTCATAAACATGCAGCAACGGGAATGGCTTGCCCTTTGGCGGAGATTTATCAGGAGATATGTATGCAAGGTGTTGATGAACGAAGGGTGGGAGTACTCCAACGGCTGCGTTGAGGAGTTTTACCTCGCGTTGAAGGAGGGCGTTGAGATATTCGATTACAACTTCAATCCGGTGAACAGGAACGACGGCCTTGCCAAGATTGATGATGCAATAAACGAGATAAAGGAAATGGGCGGTGACTACAAGAAACTAGAATTCTTCCATGGCGAGATAAACAGGGACATATTCGCGTTGCTGAACACGGACAGCTGATGGGTCCACACGGAATCGAACCATGATCTTGGCTTTGTTTGCCCGCTTGAACTAAGAGCCACGTCCTAACCACTAGACTATGGACCCAGCTTAAGAAGATTTGCCAGATGAAATTAAAAAG
>CAYRSM010000031.1:0-15607 GCA_964427125.1 uncultured archaeon
GTCTCGATATACCTGTCCAGGCACATGAGGGGCGAGGTGGAGGACACCCATCCGCGCGTGGGGAACGACCTGATAAGGGTGGTGAGGCTGAGGAAATGACCAAGGTGTCGATGAAGACAGGTGTTTACAGTATAAACATGCGTGCGCTTAAATACCTCGGATGTTTATAATATAAACATGGGTATAAGGGAAGACCTGTCCAAAAACATCAGGATGTTCCTGTCGTCGGCCGATCTGGTGTACGAAAGGGGTGATTACACGTCAGCCACGGTCCTCTACTTCAAGGCACTGTTCGCCATACTGGACTATATCATCTTGAATTCCGGAAAGGGCGTGCCCAAGGACCACTCCGAAAGGTTCAGGGTGCTTGAATCGTCCGCCCCAAAGCTGTACACGGTACTTGACAAACTCTACCCGACATACAGGTCGAGCTACACCCTTTCCGTCGGCAGAGAAAAATGCGATGTGGTGAGAAGGCATGTCAGGAAGCTTGCTGAAGAATACAAAATTAGTGAATGAAATCAAAAATTTCCATTCGAAGAACAGGGAGAAGCTGATAGACATCATTCTTTTCGGATCGTCCATGCGCGGCAAAAAGGAACCGATGGACGTGGACCTGCTTCTTCTGTTCAAGGACAGGGAAGACATGGACACGGAGTACGACCTCAGGAAAAGGCTTGAAAGGTTTGAGATGGCCTTCGACGTCACGTCAGTGACCTACAGGGGGCTGTTCGAGTCGTCTTTCCTGCCGCGCGAGGCCGTGCTGACGGAAGGCTACAGCCTAGTGTTAAACAGGCGCCTGTCAGAGGGGTTCGGCTTCGATTCCAGGATGCTTTTCCTGTATTCGCTGAAGGGATTTTCCACGTCCAGGAGGATGATGTTCCACTACGCCCTGAAGGGCAGGATGGGCAAGAAGGGCATGCTGCGGGAAGCGGGCGGCGTCAAAATCTCCAACACTGCTGTGATGGTTCCTGTGACAAACTCCGATTTGTTCGAAAATTTCCTGAAGTACTGGGGCATCGCGTACAAAAAAACCTCCCTGCTCATACCCGAGCGCACGCTGAAATACGGGGAGTTAAAACTGTGACAGGGTGAGCTAGGAAATGAGAGCCATAGCCGACTTCCACTTGCACAGCAGGTTCTCGCGGGCTACGAGCAGGGACCTCAGCCTAGATACATTGTCGGAGGGCGCAAAACTGAAAGGGATAAGCATACTAGGTACAGGGGATTTTACGCACCCAGACTGGATGAGAGAGCTGGAGGCTAGCCTAGACAAAACACAATCCGGGTTGTACTCGTACAACGGTGTTCACTTTATGCTGACGACCGAGGTTTCCACCATATTCGAAATCAACGGTAAAGTCAAAAAAGTCCACCACGTAATACACTCGCCGTCATTCGAGGTCGCGAATCAGCTCAACGAGATGTTTGAAAAGCACGGCAACCTGAAATCCGACGGCAGACCAACACTGACAATAGACGCTGCGAGCCTTGTGGAAAATATTATGAGTGTGAGCAAGGACGTGCTTGTGTATCCGGCTCACGCATGGACACCCTTTTTTGGGGCACTTGGGAGCAAATCAGGTTTTGATTCACTGGAGGAATGCTACGGGGACCAGACCGAACACATACACGCACTGGAAACGGGACTTTCTAGCGACCCTCCGATGAACTGGAGGCTGAGCAAGCTTGACGGAGTGGCACTTCTGTCAAACAGCGATTCCCACAGCGCGACACCGTGGAGGCTTGGCAGGGAGGCAAACGTATTTTCACTGGAAAAAATGGATTACAAGGAAATCCACAACGCTATCACGAAAAAGGACAAATCCAAGTTCCTGTTCACGGTGGAAGTCGAGCCAAGCTATGGCAAGTACCACTATGATGGTCACAGGGATTGCAACGTGTGTTTGACGCCCGAACAGACCAGAAAGCTGAATGGCATCTGCCCCAAATGCAGGCGCAAATTGACTGTAGGTGTGTTGAGCAGGGTCGAACAACTGGCGGACAGGCCCGAAGGGTTCGTTCCAAAAGACGCGATACCCTTCAGGACGCTTCTTCCTCTGTACGAGATAATCTCGTTTTCAATAGGCACGGGAAAGCTGTATTCCAAGAAAATAACCGATGAAAATTACAAAATCCTGAAGGCCTTCGGCAACGAGTTCAATGTTTTGCTGGATGCGCCAAGGGAAGAGCTGCTGAAGGTGACAAGCGAAAAGGTTGCGGGTGCAATCATAAAAGCCAGAGAGGGAAAGGTGAAATACATGCCAGGTTATGACGGGGTGTACGGAAAGCCCGTGTTTGACGAAAATTTCGTGCCCCAGAAGTCGGACTTGGCTATGCAGAAAAACCTAAAAGAATTTTAAGCCGGGTCGTGCAAAGTTATCATTATGTCAAGACCTGACCCGAAGGGCGTGGTAAAGGAGTACGACGCGGAAAATATAACCATCGGCGTGCTGGGCTCCCACTCGGCTGAGGAGGTGGGCATAGCCGCCAAGAGCTTCGGCTTTCCCACGCTTGTCGTCTGCCAGAAGGGGAGGGAGGAGCTTTACGCGAAGCACAACAGGCACCTGTTCGACCATGTCGTCGTTCTGGACAGGTTCTCCGACATACTGAAAGAGGATGTGCAGGACAGGATGAGAAAGCTCAACACAGTCTTCATGCCGAACCGCTCGTTCTCAGTTTACGCAGGATATGATGGAATAGAGAATTCCTTCAACGTGCCCATGTACGGCAACCGCTCGATACTCAGGGCCGAGGAAAGGAACGAAGTCAAGAACCAGTACTGGCTGCTGGAAAAGGCCGGGATAAGAATACCGAAAAAGTTCTCCACGCCCGATGACATCGACAGGCTAGCAATCGTGAAAGTCCAGCAAAAGGAGAGAAAGAACGAGAGGGCATTCTTCCAGTGCGGCACGCCAGACGAGTTTGAGAAGAAATCAAAGGAACTTCTCAGGAAAGGCGTCATTGACGAGGCGGGCCTCAAAAAAGCCAGGATGGAGGAGTTCGTCCTTGGACAGAAGTTCAACGCCAACTTCCACGGCTGGACCATAAAAGGGTTTGACGATTTTGACTTTGTGGGTTTCGACGAGAGGAGGCAGACCAACCTGCACGGCATACTTTCCCTCCCGGCTGGCGACCAGCTGTCACTGAACGTTCCCATAACCAACGAGGAGGTCGGACATTCGGGGTTAACAATGAGGGAGTCGCAGAAGCCTTTGGTATACGAGGCCGCAGAGAAGTTTTTGAAAGCGTGCAAAAGGGAATTTCCCCCGGGAATGATTGGCATGTTTTCGCTGCAGGGCGCGCTTGCCTACGACAACAACAGGCTGGAGTTCTTCGTGTTCGATGTCAGCCCGAGGATACCGGGCGCTCCCGCTGTGGGTCCGACATCCCCGGAGATGAGGAGGCTCACGCTGAAGTACCGCAATCAATTGAAAAGTTTTTGTATGGACAGGATAGAGGCGCCGCTGGACTTGTCGATGCTTGAGATAAGGCAGGCCGTTTCCGACGACAGACTTGGTGAAATTGTAACATGAGCGCGAATGACTCGATAAAAAAAATAGACGCGAAGAAAATAACCGTGGCCACGATATGCTCCCACTCGGCCCTGCAGATATTCCTCGGCGCGAAGCAGGAAGGGTTCAGGACGCTGGGCATATGCAAAAGCGACACGCAGAGGAAGACCTACGAGGCGTTCCCTGCGTCATGCCCTGACGAGTTCATGAAGGTGAACGACTGGCACGATGTCCTCGACGAAAGCTTTCAGGAAAAACTTTTGAACAGGAACGTCGTAATCATACCGCACGGCTCGTTCGTGGAGTACGTGGGCTCCGACAACATTTTGAAAAAGTTCGACGTCCCAATGTTCGGGAACAAGCACAGCCTCGAATGGGAGTCCGACAGGAAAAAGCAAAGGGAGTGGCTCGAGAAACAGTCCGGCTTAAAGATGCCCAAACAGTACACACGGGAGACTCTCGTGGACGGCAAGACGTGCTTTGTGAAGTTCGGTGGGGCAAAGGGCGGCAGGGGATTCTTCACAATAGATTCCAAGGAACAACTGAACGACAGGCTAAACGACGGTGTGGGGAAAGGCTTGATTTCCAAAAAGGATTCGGAAGATATAACGATACAGGAGTATGTGCTCGGCAACAGGTACTATCACCAGTTTTTCTTCTCCCCGCTATCAAAGAACGGATGGGAAGTCCTAGACGGCAAAGACCTGTTGGGCAGCCTCAGCATAATGGGCATAGACAGGAGGGACGAGACAAACGTGGACGAGCTGCACCGGATACACTCGGACGCGAAGGTGGCGCCAAGCTACACGGTTGTGGGGAACATACCGCTCGTTGCAAGGGAGTCGCAGCTGCCGAAGATATTTGACATCGGGGAAAGGGTGGTTAGGGCTTCGCACAATCTTTTCGACCCTGGGATAATCGGACCGTTCTGCCTCGAGACCTTCTGCACCCCCGACACTGAGTACATAACGTTTGAGATATCGTGCAGGATAGTCGCCGGAACCAACCTCTACCCGGACAGCTCGCCGTACACGGTCTACTCGAATGGTGATTCGTCTATGTCAACAGGCAGGAGGATAGCACAGGAAATAAAGCTTGCCGCCGAAACAAGACAGCTTGGAAAGATACTCAGCTAAGATTCAGAAATTGTTATCGATATACTCTACGGCGTTCCTGAAAATCTGCACACCCCCGCCTTCTTCTGGCAACTTCTCCTCAGCTTTGAGTCTAGTCCAGCACGGGTGATTGTAGGGGCTTAGATACGCCGTGGGATGTGGCATGAGGCCGAATACCCTACCAGTCTCGTCGCATATCCCAGCTATGGAATCTGCGGAGCCGTTGGGGTTTTGCGGGTATGTCATTGTCGGCTTCCCCGTGTTTTCGTCCGTGTATTTCATGACTATCTGGTTTTTCTCGCGCAGATGATCCAGCACACTAATATCTTTTGTAACGAACTTGCCTTCGCCGTGCCTCACCGGCAGGTACATTTTCTCAATACCCTTCGTGAACACACACTTTGAGTCTGGGTTTACGTGCAGGCTGACCCACCTGTCCTCGAACCTGCCGGAGTCGTTGTTCATCAGAGTTACCGTCTGCGTCCTGTAATCATTGTTTATGCCTGGCAAGATGCCGAGCTTCACCATTGTCTGGAAACCGTTGCACTCGCCAAAAATGAGCTTCCCGTTTTTTATAAAATTCTGCAACTCGCCGCCGAGGTTGAACCTGTATATGTTGGCCAAGACTTTCCCCGATGCGATGTGGTCCCCGAACGAAAACCCGCCGACTAGGGCAATCAACTGGCAATCTTCCAGCATATCTGGCTTGGACAAAAGGTCGTTGACGTGCACTTTTTTGACATCGGCTCCGACCATCCTGAAGGCGTGCTCTGTCTCGTCCTCGCAGTTAAGGCCGAATCCCACCGGTATCAATATCTTGGCTTTCATTGTGTCACCCCAGCGTGCGCTTCCACGCCTCCTTGAGTCTTGACAAATCCGAATCCACGATGCACTTGCCGTCAATGCCCTTTATCTTTAGGCACTGCTCCCCGGTCGCCACTCCTATGTTTGAACACGGCACGCCCTTCATAATCCCCTCAAACTCTTTTCTCTTTCCCTTGGGCACCGTCACTATGAACCTGCTGTTGGACTCTGAAAACAGCACTTTGTAATTTTTGTCTAGGCTGTGAGGCACCTTGCCCAAGTCGATGTCAAGACCGCAGCCGCCGCCGAAAGCAGTCAGGGCAAGCGCCACGCCAAGCCCGCCCATAGTCGGAGTATGAACCGAACGAACAAGATTACATTCGACTGCTTTGTTTATCTTCTCGTATGTCGACTTTGCCATACGCGCGTCCACATTAGGCACATTGCTTCCGACAAACCCTTCGCCGGTAGTATCCTCCCCGACCATGCGGTAAAATTCCGAACCTCCAAGCTCGTCCTTTGTCTGTCCCACGATGTAGACCAAATCACCCGGAGCTTTTACATCCATGGTCACAGCCTTTCCAACATCGTGCAACTTGGCCCGCGCAGAGAACACAAGCGTCGGTGGTATGGAGATTGTCCTCTCGACATCCTTTCCATTGACCTTTTCCTTCATCTTCCACACGTTCTTCATGCTGTCCTTGCCTGATATGCACGGTGTCCCGAAAGCGGAACAATAATCCTTCAACGCTTTGTTTGCCCTGACCAGCTGGGCAAGCTTGTGTTCACCATCGGGGACACGAAGGTCGGATATGTTCCAACAGAAATTGTCCAGACCATAGAAGACCGTATCCTTGTCTGGCAGCCTGCATCCTATTGCGACCAACCTCCTTACCGATTCGTCTATTACAGATGCCGCCATATGGTAGGTGTCTATGTCTGAATAAAACGGATTTTTTCCCTCGGCAAATGCAATACCTTCGTCGCTGCCATGTTCCAGCTTCAAAACAGTCGCATCGCTCGGCACATCGCTATCTTTCCCGACAAAAGGTTTTACCACGCTGAGACCGCGGACCTCGTGGTCATACTGCCTCATTTTGACTTCCTTGGAGCATATGTTAAACCGCGACAACATCTTCTCCAATGTTTTGCCAATATCTTTCGGCTCTTTTATAGTTGGCTCTTTGCCATCAGATTTTTTCCATCGGGCAACCAGTTTCATCCTTGGAACCCCCTTGTGCAGGAACTCCATATCCAGACAGGCAACGGTCTTGTCTCCATACTTTACACGGAACTTGCCATCCGAGGAAAATATACCAAGGACTGTCGACTCCACGTCCCTTCTTTTTGACAGTTCGAGGAACACCTTAATCTTTGAAGGGTCTACAGCGACTGTCATCCGCTCCTGCGCTTCAGAGAGCAAAATCTCCCACGGGTTCAGACCGTGATACTTCAGGGGGACTTTGGAAAGGTCCATCTCGCACCCGTTGCTCAGCTCCGCCATCTCCCCCACCGACGAAGACAGGCCGCCGGCGCCGTTGTCGGTTATGCACCTGTAAAGACCAAGGTCGCGCGCCTCCAAAAGAAAATCGCCCATCTTCTTCTGCGTTATCGGATCGCCTATCTGCACGGCCTGCACGGGGGACTCCTTGTTCAGCTCGGCGGAAGAAAACGTTGCGCCGTGTATGCCGTCCTTGCCAACCCTGCCGCCGACCATCACAATCAGGTCGCCGCCGTCCACTTTCTTGATATGCGACTGCTCGCCGTTTATCTCAACCGGCATCATTCCTATGGTACCGCAGAACACAAGCGGCCTGAAGGCGTACCTGTCGTCGAAAATTTCCCACCCTCTACCAAGCGGTACGCCGCTCTGGTTGCCTCCGTCGATGACGCCCCTGTGCACGCCGTCGCGTATTATGGCCGGATGCAGCACGCCTTCCGGAAGCTGCTTTTTGCTGTAAGGGTCTCCGAAACAGTAGCCGAAGACGTTTGTGATGAGTTTTGCCCCTTTTCCCGTCCCCATCGGGTCCCTGTTGACGCCCACTATCCCGGTTATCGCTCCGCCGTACGGGTCGAGAGCCGAGGGCGCGTTGTGCGTCTCAATCTTGTCCGCTATGTTCAGCCTCTCGTTGAACCTCACCACTCCCGCATTATCGTCGAAAGATGACACCACCCAGCCCAGCCGCTCGGCAATCTCCCTGCTCGGATTCTTGATGAAAGTTTTGAAGATGCTGTCGACAATCTCCTCCTTGCCACTCTCCTCATCAACGTAGCGGATCTCCGCGTTGAATATCTTGTGCTTGCAATGCTCCGACCATGTCTGTGCCAGCGTCTCCATCTCGACGTCTGTAGGTCTGCTGCCCAGTCCAATTTTTTTTCTGCCATTTATGACGTCCGGTTTCGCAAAATAATCCCTTATCGCCTTCATCTCCTCCAGGCTCAGCGACCACACGTTTTCCCTGCTCAGGCGCATCAGCTCCTCGTCGCTGGCATCCAAGTCATACTCCATGACACTGGCCGAAGACTTGCCGCTGATCACGGGCATCTGAGTCTTGTAGAGGCCTTTTTCGACATCCGCATGGCTCATTATGGTTATCATGTTTATAAGGGAATTTGCACCGAGGCAGAACCTGCTCGCCTTTTCCACGTCCTCCTTGGCGATATCACCTCCCCTCAAAAGATACACAACAGATGTGTACACGCCTTCGTCGGCGCCCAGCTTCCTCTTTATCAGACCCTCCACTGCCGACTTTGAGGTCTTGCCCACATTGTCGGTTACACCCGCCTTGTATCCTATCTCGACCAGCCAGTCGAATTTGTTTTCCGCATGTGACGCCGTTTCTATAACGGGGTCCACAAAAAGCTCCTTCTTCACCAGCGACAGCTCATCCAGAGACAGATTGGCATCAATCGCATAGATTCTCCTTGTCCTTACCGACTCCAGACGCTTGCCCAACATCTTCTCGATTGCTGCCCTGATGCCCGACCCTACAGTGTCGAACCTATCCGACAGGGCGGTCACTTCGATGCGGTGCGGCATACCATCAACTTTGAGATTCGGGTTATGGCGTGATAAATTTAACTGTCGTTGATTCTGAATACAAATTTTTTAACCGTGACGAGATACATTTATCAATGGTCTGGATAACAAGGTCGACAGGCATAGTACCTGCATGTGATATCCCTCTACACAAGCTCGAGGAACTAGTGCGTGCCACAAGTGACATGGATTTCATAGTCGCGTACAAGATTGGCTTCGAGGCACTACTGGGCGGGCTGGACACGTGGGTCAGGACCGCACGAAAACACACCGACAAGCCCATAATATACGACCATCAGAAGGCCATGACGGACATTCCGGACACAGGCAAGAGGTTTGCCGAAATAATAAAATCGGCTGGCGCCGATGCAATCATAGGCCTGCCACAATCCGGTCCCGCAACACAGGTCGAATGGATCAGGGCGGCCTTTGGACAGGATTTGGAAGTCATAATCGGCGGGGAGATGACCCATCCGCATTACAAGGTGAGCGAGGGCGGCTACATAAGCGATGGCTCGTTGGTGGCTATGTACGTGACGGGAGCACATGCAGGCGTGACAAATTTTGTGGTGCCAGGAAACAAGCCTGACAGGATAGCATTCTACAGGGATGAAATAAAGAGGGTTGCCCCGAACGTCAAGCCGGCATTTTACTCGCCAGGGTTGGTCACGCAGGGTGGACGGATTGCAGATGCGGCAAAAGAAGCTGGGGACAGATGGTACGGAATAATAGGACGCGGCATTCACGGCGACTTTGCAAAGACGGGCAGGTATTTCACCGAACGCGAGATTAGGGACGCGGCTTTCGAACATGCGAAACGACTGTGACTTACCCTGTAGGCTTTTCAGTGTATTTATGATTTATGACGTGATCACCTTTTCCTGTGATTGAATCGAGGCATTTTGACGTTATGCTTATTTCTTGTTCGGACGTTGTGCATCCACCAACCTTTGCACGTATGCCATTTGCACCATAATATTTTATCACCGCAGCCGGGTCTGTCGTACCAATCACAACGCCGTTTCCGCAGCCCCAGGTGCTGTAGGCTATCTTGTCGGAGATTACACCCTTCGATCCTTCGAGCCGGCTGGCCATCTGCAGAAGCAGTATCAGATTAGGCGCCTCGAACACGTCCGAGTAATTGGCGCCCACACCAAACGGTTCCAGGAACCTACTTGTCTTGCCTATCATGCCGCCGCTGGAGACGTTTATCCTGAATTTTATCGTATCGAGAATCTTTGCTGGCATAGCGGAGTCTATTCTAAAGTATGGAGTGGAGGGTTGTGCGACAAGCTCGCCGAGCGTCCTCCCTTCGTCAGACAGGGAACCCCCTAACTGTTTGCCGCCAAGCTTTTCGTTGAGCATGTCAAACGCGCGAGAAGCTGTTATTCCGTGCCATTTTTTGCCGAACGTTTCCTCAAGCACTTTCCTCTGGGTCGTTATGCCGTTTGACCTCTGCTCCTCGTAAAGCAAGACAAGTTCCGTCCTAGGCAAAACCTCACTTGCAGTGACGGATGGCCTTTCTCTTACAGCGCTAAGGGCAACGCCGTTCATGATATAAGTGTTTACGTCGTCAGACGCGTGAAAGACGCACCCAATCAACGGTATAGAATGTTTCTTACCCGCGTCGCGCATATTGTCAATTATCTGACTCTTGCCCATCGAATCCCCTATGTGCACGCCTATGCTCGCCACTACTGGGAAAGCACCGTCCCTTGTGGCATCGTCACAGCACATAGCAAGGGTGTCCTCTATGTCCGCCCTTTTGCCTATCATGTTGCACACCATCGACTTGGAGCCCGTTCCGTCGGCTGTCATCATAAATCTGGATTTTTTGTTGACTTTCAGAAGCGGCATCCCATTACAATTGACAATCTCAAAATTCCTTGCATCGGCAACGCACCCGAATGTGCCGCTCAAGGCACCATCGGTGATGCTGTAAGCGCCTTTCTTAGAGTATGCTGCACTCCCATCGTACCTGCTCAGCAGGGTGAACATCCAGCTCATGCCTTTCTTTCCAATCTGGTCGCCAAGGTTTGCAGTCTCACCCCCGGTGAGTACAATGCGGTTCTCTATACACACATCTATCACCGAATCCCTCAGCGAAATGCTAGCTCCAACCTCATTAGCATATCCCGAATCCCAGTCGCACACGTTAGAGGCGAACAAGGGAGTGCAATGCCTTTCCTTCTCCGCGGCGACCATATTACTGACAAGCCCCGAACACAACGCACCCACGTCAGAATGTTTCGGGGACGTGTCCTTTGCGGAGACTATGCCAGATGACATGTGATAGAAGCCCTTGTCCAGTTCGAACGCCACAACCTTGTTGAAGGTTTTCCCCTGTTTCAATTTTATGTCCCGCCTCTCGGCAGCTACATAAGTCTCGGTCTTTCTTTCGCCCCACGAACGGGATATCTGCTCCTTTGCGGCTTCTGGGACATCGTCAAGATAAGTCCTTACTTTCCGGCTGGCTTGCATACTACCATTTCTGGCGGCGATTCTTAAAATACAGAATTGCCCCCGCGACTCAACCATAAAGCCTCGAGTCAGGCTGCGAGGTCTCGTTGCTTAACACCTGTTCTAGTTGGCTTTCCAGATTGGATGATGCAGTATCTATCTGGCTCCTGTAGCCCTTTACCATTTCAGAAAGTTCGTCGCTGGTAACTTTCTTGCAAGTCATCATTATCTGGTTTCCGGCCATCATGAGCGCCGACTTGTCCGACAACTTTTCGTACAGGGCCTTCTCACAATCAGAAAGACCTCCCTCCGAAGCTGGATTTGTACGGAAATAGAGCTTTTTGTGCGTAGCGAAATCGGCAAGCCACGCCGCGTAAGCAATGTCAAGCGAGCTCAGGAAGGTCACATTCAACTGATAGAGCATCCCCGACAAGAATTCATAATCAACCTCCTCGTCGGGCTTATCGGAAACCGCCTCGTGCTCCAACAGGTCCTTTGTGATCGAGTTTGCCTCTGCGTAGAATTCGTCTAGACTTTTCGCAATAGACAGGCTATCTTTGGAGTCCTCGACAATCTTCCTCGAAACGTGGCTGGAATTGGTGCGAGGCTTGTCCGCTGTGAAATAATCTTTTGCAAGAGCATACTGCTTGTTGGCATATTCTGCTTTTGCGTCATCGTCAACATTCCTTTTCACTATGCCCGTCTCTCCGACTTCCTCCACCATCACCTTGACAAGCCTGCCCGCTCTGTAGGCCAACTCCTTTCTCTTTTGGTCAGCTTCCGAGGAATTGATGACGGAAAAATATGTCAGGCCTTCTGCCAACACCTGTTTCACAGCGTACCTTGCAGCGCCTTTCATACCGTTATGTTGAATGACAAAGTTTAAATATCCTGCCGCAGCTAGGCTGTCTGTTTTATAAATACGGGCGACCAAAATAACTGTGATTGTAGTGGCGAGGCCGGACTCCTTTAGGAACAGGGACGTCGTATCTGTAAAGGACATCTCACGGGAAGAACTCGAGCTTGTATTCGACCACGCAAGGGAAATCAAGAAAGAGCCCTCCAAGTTCAGGGACAGGCTCAGCGACAAGATCGTGTCGATAATATTCTTCGAGCCGTCGACCCGCACGTTCAACAGCTTTGACACTGCCGCCAAGATTCTCGGTTGCAGGACCGTGGGGTTCGCCGACCCATCAGCTTCCTCATACACGGGAAAGGGCGAGACCCTGCACGACACAATCAAGATGTTCGAGGGGTACAGCGACTGCATAGTCATCAGGCACCCCATGATGGGCGCGGCAAAATTCGCGTCTGAGGTCTCAGGCAAGCCCGTGATAAACGCCGGCTCCGGCGCACAGGAGCATCCGACCCAGGCACTCTTGGACATTTTTACTATGAGGGAATCGTTTGGGAAGATGGACTCCCTGAACATAGGAATGCTGGGCGACCTGCGATACAGCAGGACAATCCCTTCGCTTGTCTATGCACTTTCAAAGTACGACGTCAGGCTAAACTTCATATCTCCGGAATCGCTGCAGCCAAGGCCCGAGGTGGAGAGCTTCCTGAAAAGCAATGGCGTCAAGTACGAAAAGTCGAACGACATCAAGGATTCCATAAAAGATCTCGACGTGCTGTATGTGACCAGGCTGCAGAAGGAGAGGTTCGTGGACCCGACGGAATACCAGAAGCTGAAGGGCAGCTACCAGATATGCAAAGATAGCATGGTCGGAGCGAAGGACTGTATGATAATTTTGCATCCGCTACCGAGGGTGGACGAGATTTCAGCTGAAGTCGACTCCACCAAGCACGCGATGTATTTCGAGCAGGCGAGGAACGGCCTTTATGTCAGGATGGCGCTTCTGGACATGGTGATGGGAAAGTGACCGAGAGCAAACTGTCGGTGAGCAAGCTGGAGAACGGGACTGTGATAGACCACATACCATCTGGCAAGAGCCTCACGGTGCTGAGGATACTGGGCATCGAGCCGTCGTCGAGGATGGTGGTGGCGATGAACGTTTACAGCGAAAAGTACGGCAGGAAGGACATCATCAAGATAGAGGGCAGGTACCTGACGGAGAAGGAGCTGGACATCATTTCCCTGATTGCGCCCACCGCCACCATAGACAGGATAGAGGAGTCCGAGGTCAAAGGGAAGTTCAAGGTGAAGCTGCCCCGGGTGATAAATGGTGTATTGAAATGCTCTAACCTCTCGTGCATCACTAACGCGGAAAAGGAGCCTATAACCACAAAGTTCGTGGAGGCTGGCGGAGCGTTCCAGTGCTCCTACTGCGACTCGTTCATGAAGCGCGAGGAAATCGCAAACTACCTGAAGGTCTGAAGCCGGAATCGGATGCGTGCACAAAAATACCCAGCGGTGAGTTCAACAACTTGCATATGATACATAGTCTCCGTTGGTTCTGACTATGCCCGCTTTTTCAAGCCTTTCGACGTACGGCATAATCCCGTCCGTGCTTCTGCAAAGCTTCGTCGCAACGAACTCCAACGGAATCTCCTTGCCCCTATAATCACTCAATATCTCCAGTATGGCTGTGTGTATTCCTGCCATAAAACAATGTTTACCGCTAGCCTATTTATACTTTCGCGGATGCGACACGCGAGCCTATACTTCCAGACCGAACTCCTTCTTTGCCACGTCCTTCAGTATCTTTATGAACTCGGCCAGCTGGCTCTTCGTTATCGCCACTGCCCCCACAGACCTGAACTTGCTGCTCGACCTTATGAGGTTGTCGTGCTTCGTCTGGTTCACCCTGACGAACTCCTCCTCCCCCCTGTACTTTGGCTGCTTGAACACGTCCACCCAGACGTAGTCTATGGGGCTCATCATTATCTTTCCTATGAACTTGCTCGGGCCTATCGAGTAGAATATCTTCGCCGGGCCCCTCTCGTCGTAGTTTATCTTCTTCTCGATGAGCATCCTCTCGCACAGCTTCGTGACCGTGTGCCTGTTGAGGTCCAGCTTTGTGGCTACCTCCACTATCGTCATGCCCCTCTCGCTCTGGGTCAGGACCTCCAGTATCCTCTTCGCGTTCTCCGTGTCGTACTCCATCTCTTTCGAAGTCTTGAACTGCTCCATTGTTTTCAACTCACCGGAAATGAACTGCCGATAAATTTATATACTAGTAGTGATATTTAAATATATATGTATAGACACAAAAGTGTATTAGGAGGTGTATACAATGCCTGTGGTCTCTGTGTTTAAGGTCGAAAGCCTGGATGACGCCCAGGGCATTGTCAAGAGGCTGGACGGGAGGAAGGCGAACAACTGCTGGATGTCCGCCCAGAAGAGCAACTACACGGACAACGAGGTGTTCGTGCAGTACTGGTTCAACGAGGATGTGGAGGACGGCCTCAAGAGGTCCTACTCGGAGCAGGAGGCCGAGGAGATATGCACGTTCCTCAGGCAGAACGGCAAGACGATAGTCAGGAGGAGGGTTTACTGCTTCATAAATCTGCTCACCAAGACCCTCGAAGTCTACAGGTGGAGGGACGGCAGGACGGAGGAGATTGCCGCGGTGTTCGAGAAGCTGCTGGACACCAAGATAACCCCGATAACGCTGAAGCCCGAGGCTCTTACCAAGCTGTACGAGAACCACGCCGTGGAGCTTAGCCAGGTGATGTTCAAGAACGTGGACGGCCTAGTGTACGACATATTCAGGGGAAAATGCCTCGAGAACAACCAGAAGTTCAGGGACTATGCAGCGAGGTTCATGGAGTCGCTGAGGATAGTCAGCTTCAGGCCCAGGATAAGATTCCTGAACGGCAACAACAAGTACCAGGTCACGGTAAACGGGGACAAGGGCACCGTGAGGTTCAGCGACCAGGGCGACGGCTTCGGCTTCAGGCCGAGGTTCGAGGTCAGGCAGATAACATTCGCTATAGCTTCCATTCTCGGCTCGGTGCCGAGCTGAGGGCGGAATCGGTTTCGTCCCGATGACTCCAAGAGGAGGGGAAGGCGAAGGGGGTGAAAAAACATGGACGAAAAGATGGAGAGCTTCCTGAAAGAGTACAACGCGTTCAGGCTGTACGCAGAGGAACAGCAGATATCCAGCAGCGAGCCGACCACTCTGCAGCTGTTCGCGATATTCAGGAAGGACGAGCGGGGAAACAGCATAAACGGCAGGAGAATGGACAGCCAGCCGGCGACGGAGAAACAAAAAGCGTACATCAGGGGCATATGCGAGCAGAACGGTGTGAAGTTTGCGGAGGAGGAAATTGAGAAGCTCACCAAGAAGGGGGCGAGCGACATCATAAACTCTTTCAAGGGAGGGGCTTGAGGCCCTTTCCCGATTTCACTTGTGCTGGTTGACGGGAGGCTGTTTCACATTTATGGAGATCCGATGAGGAGCGCGAAAAAGGCGGCCAAGAAAACCGTGTTCAGGGGGTTCCATCTGGACTATGTCAAGGACGACGCGGAGTTCGGCTTCTGGAACCCGGAGAGCAACGAGTATATTGTAATCAAAGCGAGATGAAACAAGACCTTTTTCTTGAAGCAAGAAATCAGATAAGCAACCTGTTCATTTTCCTCCTGAACGAGCTCCCGCTGCCAGGTATGTCGAAGACCAGAATGTAGCCGTGTGATTTGTTTTGTCTCATATGGGACATTTCTATTTGGTGATTGTAAACCCGCTGCCCCTTGATAAAAGGGTGGTTGC
>CAYRSM010000032.1:0-15543 GCA_964427125.1 uncultured archaeon
TGCCTAGCGTCGAGGGCATAGGGAGGAGGCGCATACTCCTGGGCGGCGCGCCGGGATTCCACCCAGTGATAAAGGGCGAGAGGAAGAGGAAGACGGTGAGGGGCAACACCATAGCGGACGACCTTCACCAGGTGAACGCAAAGGTGGTAAAGGCAGGCGAGAAGAAGCTCGAGGAGCTTTTGCCGTCAAAGCCGAAGGAAGCCCCGAAGGCAGAGGAAAAGAAGCAGTAAAACTCACCGGAAATGAACTGTCGATAGGTTTAAATGACGCTTGGGTTTAATAACAATAGTGGAAATGAAAATATCGCTGGAAGACCTTTTGGACAGCAACTTCAGGTTTCATTTTGACGGATGCTTTAGAGGAAAAATATTTTCGATTCTTAGACAAAAATGTGGCGATTGGGGTCAGGTCTGCAAGGAAGCAAAAATAGAACGTAGAAACCTGTTCGGCCTAAGAAGGGGCTATGAATACAGGGATGGCAGAAAGGTCATTCATTATATTGGCGCCAAAGCATTGCACAGAATTATCGAACTCAGCTCCATGCCGACATCGGAATTTGAAAATAACATTGTAATGATTAAGAACGGTGTCGATGGGCTGGAAGACAAGGTGCGGTTGCCATTGTGCGTAGATTTGGTAAAAGAGGAATTTACGACATTGTCAAGGGCACTAGCAGAATATGTGTACACGAAGGCTTTCGAAGAACGACTGAAAAACGAACCAATTTCGTTGCCTGATAACTTTTATCGCACCGATGGGCATTTGAATTTGGACAGAAAATTTGTTTCAAATAAGGTCAACGACAGCGTGCACGAGTTAAGGAGACGTGGCTTGATACCTGAGTGTAATTTTCAAAATGACAGATGCGAACTGAAGTTTGCCAGCATAAGAAACCATAAGATAATCGAAAGGACCATACCCTTGGGGATAGTCATAGACGCGTTCTTTGCAAAACAGGTGGGAAAATGGCTGGGCGACAATGCTTACAGCAAGAGCTCTATCGCTGTCGTAAATAAGAACTGGAATTTCATCGAGGAGTTCCAGGACTTCTTGGATCATTCGTTGTTGCAACCGAGAGAGCAGATAAGGCTACATATTGTAACCCGAAACGGCTTTGTTCCAACCGACGAGTTGCTGCAAAAAACATCGACCGTAAGGGTAAATGGCAGCCAGTATGGTGACTATGCGTTCGTGACAGGAGTCTACAACAAGCTGCTTCGAAAAATAATCTTTAATCCTGTGATAGAAAATTGGTATGCCGTTTTGGCGAACTCAGCACCTGACGTGAGATTTGGTTTTTACGCGGGATTGTTTGAGGCGGAAGGCTCTGTAGAGGTGCGTTCAAAGGTCTTGTCATGGTCGTTTGGTTTCAGCCTCAGCTACCACAAAACTCAGGAAGAAGTGGTAAGGCTGCTGGAAAAGGCCACGATGCTAAAGCACTTGCTGTCTTCTGATGGGTTCGATGCGAGGGTTTCCAGAAAAATCGCGAAAACTGCAAAGTCATTCACTTTAAAATACGATGTTTCCATTTCGCGCAACAAAAACAGAAGGCACATCGATATTAAGCTATTTCAAGACAAAATATTACCTTATATGAAACACGAGGATAAAATCGAAAGTTTCGTGAAGGTGGTGGAGAATAGCAGAAAAAACCGAGACTGACCCGAAATTCCTGCCTGAGTGCAACATCGGCATGCTCGGACATTGGTCTTAAAAACCGACCGAAAACGTCAGCCATGGAAAAACGACACTCACAAAGGCGCTAACGGGTAAGCTGACCCTCACCCACTCCGAGGAACTGAAGAGGGGAATCACGATCAGGCTGGGCTATGCCGACTTCACCATCTACAGGTGCGCAAAGTGCGGCAGGTACAACACCACGCAAAAGTGCGCCTACTGCATGTCAGACACGGAGCCACAGAGGACTGTGAGCATAATCGACGCGCCCGGGCACGAGACGCTGATGGCCACGGTGCTGACAGGCACAAGCCTGATGGACGGAGCGATACTCATCATAGCGGCGAACGAAAGATGCCCGCAGCCGCAGACAGTGGAACACCTCATCGCCCTGGAGACAGCGGGGATAAAGAACGTTGTCGTTGCGCAGACCAAGATAGACCTTGTCACAAAGGAGGAGGCACTGAAGAACTACAGGGAGATAAAGAACTTTTTGAAGGGCACCCACATAGAGAACGCCCCCGTCATACCGATATCATCGCAGCTGAAGCTTAACATCGACAGGCTCCTGGAGGCCGTGGAAAGGTCAATCCCGACCGTGAAGAGGGACATGGATGCCAGCCCGAGGATGCTCATAGCGAGGAGCTTCGACATAAACAAGCCCGGCACCGAGATAGGAAAGCTCACGGGCGGCGTGCTTGGCGGCTCGCTTCTTGAGGGAAAGTTCAGGGTAGGGGAGGAGGTAGAGATAAGGCCGGGCGTGAGGCGCGGCGACAAGTTCGTCCAGCTGAAGGCGAAGGTCGTGGGGCTGCAGAAGGCCGGCAGGGACATAGGCGAGGCCGGGCCCGGAGGACTTCTGGGAGTAATGACAAGCCTCGACCCGTACATCACAAAGTCGGATTCGCTCGTGGGCGACTTGGTAGGCAGGATGGGGACTCTGCCGGAGAGCAGGAGCAGGCTGTCGTTGGAGGTTTCTTTTATCGAAAGGGTTCTTAAGGACCTGCCGCCGAGCGCGAAGGACATAAAGGTCGGCGACACCCTGCTGATCAACGTGGGCACCGCCAGGTCTGTGGGCGCGGTCGACAGCAAGAAGAAGAAGGAGATAAGCCTTCCGCTCAAGATACCGGTGTGCGTCTCGAAGGACGACAGGGTGGTGATATCCAAGCAGGTGGAGGGCAGGTGGAGGCTGGTCGGCTACGGGAAGGTAATGGACTAAGGACTCCTAAAAAACAAAATGCCTTTAATCTCCCAACCCCAATCAATATTTGTCTGTTATGACGACCGTCAGCGCCCAGAGACTCGTGAAGAAGTTCGGGGAGTTCACCGCCGTCGACAGGCTCAGCTTCGAGATTGAGGAGAACGAGATATTCGGGCTTTTAGGGCCCAACGGCGCGGGGAAGAGCACCACCATAAACATGCTGTGCGGGATACTAAAGCCTACCGCGGGCAAGGCCACCGTTGGCGGCTACGACCTCCTCACAGAGGCGGAAAAGATAAAGAGGATAATAGGAGTCGTCCCCCAGGACACGTCTGTCTACTCCGACCTGACAGTCTATGAGAACATCGACTTCTTCGGCGGCATCTACATACGGAACAGGAAGGACAGGGAAGCGAGGACCGAGGAGCTGATAAGGCTTCTGAAGCTGGGCGGCAAGGCGCACGAGCTGGGCGGCAACCTATCCGGAGGGATAAAGAGGAGGCTCTCGATAGCGATGGCCCTTACGAACGACCCGAAGATACTTTTCCTGGACGAGCCCACCGCGGGGATAGACGCGCCGACCATAAAGATAATCGAGGACCTGATAACGAAGATGAAAAGGGACTCCAGCATACTCGTCACCACCCACTCGCTTGCAGAGGCGGAGGTGATGTGCGACTGCGTGCTGATAATGAGCGAAGGCCGCAAGCTCGCAGAGGACACCCCGGAGGGTCTCAGGGAAAAGTTTGCAAAGCGCATCGGCGAGGAGCTTGTGATAAAGTTCGCCCGGGACACCAGCGAGAAGGAGCTGGAGAAGATACTTGCGGATATCATGAAGCTTGACTTTGTGATGGGTGCAAAGCTTGACAGGAAGGAGCTTCACGTCAAGACCAACCGCATAGGGAAGGACGTGTTCAGGATTTTCAAGAAGATGGAGATCGAGGAAAGCAAGGTGGTGGACATATCCATCGAAAAGCCCAGCCTGGTCGAGGCTTTCACCAGCATAGTGGAGGAAAAATGATAGCGGAAGTCGTGAGGAAGGAGCTGCTGGAGGTAAGCAGGGACAAGGGGTTCATGCTCATACTCCTGGTGCTGCCGATAGTGCTGCTTGTGATTTCCAGCTCGGTCTACAAGCTGGAGGTGAACAACCTGCCAACGGCAATGGTCACTCTGGACGGCGGCCCTTACGAGCAGAGCGTGGTCAACGCGGTGGCCGGCTCGACCTATTTCAACATCACATACACGACGAACGACACTTCAAGCGCGATGAGTATGCTTGATACAGGCAAGGTTAGGGCCGTGGTGATAGTTCCTGAGGGCTTCAGCCAGGACATAGACAGCCAGCAAACTGGACATGTGCAGATAGTCATAGACAGCTCAGACTTCATGGTGCTGAGGACGCTGAAGGTTGCGTCGTCCAAGATTGCGCTGGACAGCGGCAAGAACATATCCTTCGGGCTCATCGGCGACATAGAGGAGAGCAAGAGCTTGGTGAACCAGACGAAGCAGAAGGTGAACTCAGTCGAGAGCAAGATAGACCAGATGAACAGGACCGTGGATGACAAGCTGGTGGTGATGGACGACATAGTGGCCAGGGTGGACCAGTGGCGCAACATGAAGAAGATAAACGACAGCATCAACGACATTCTTGACATCAAGCAGAACATCTCCTCGATGGGACTGAGCACTGGCGGGACTGGCATAGACTCGGTTTCGAACCTTACGAACAAGGTAGACTCAAAGCTTCAGAAGCTCAACTCCTCTTATCTGTCCCAATCGGTCAGCACCGACCAGATATTGCAGTACGGCGATGTAACATATTTCGCATACATAGCCCCGGCGGTCATGTCGATGGGAATCTTCTTCGTCGGCATGTTCATGACTACCATAAACATAGTGGAGGAGAAAGTAAGGAAGACACTGCAACGCCTTTACCTCACGCCGATAAAACCGATAGAGATAGTCGTGGGCAAGTTCATAGCTTTTTCGGCGCTTGGCTTCGCCGAGGGCATCTACATACTCGTAATAGGAATAGCGCTCTTCGGTGTCGTGGTGAAGGGGAGCATTGTCCTGGCTGTGCTCGTGTCGATGTTCCTCGCAATCCCGTCCGTGGCGATGGGGCTGCTGTTCTCCATAATAGTCAGGACGCAGAAGCAGGCGATGGCCCTGCTGCCGCTGATTGTCGTCCCGGCCATACTGGTATCGAGGACATTCTCCCCCGTAGAGACCATGCCTGCCTACATGCAAACGTTCTCGCTGCTGAGCCCGATGACCTACTCCAACATAGCACTGAGGGAGGTCATAATCAAGGGGCACGGCTTCTCCTTCGTAAGCGGCGACCTCCTCCTGCTGTTCCTGTACGGACTGGCGCTGCTGCTCGCCTGCGCGATAGCCTTCAAGAAGCGGCTGTAAACGGAATCACTCTATCAGATGTTTTTCTTCCACCCTCGACGCAAACGAAAAGGCAATTGCCAACAGCCCAAGGATTACCAGCGTGTAACTGACCGACCAGTCAATCATCACACCCACCAGGGGACTCAGGATGGCAATCGGCAACCGCGATACCATGTTTATGGTGGACAGGACTGTAGCCCTTTTTTCCGAAGGTATGTGCTTGTTCATGTAGCTGGCTAAGAGGGGTTCCCTTGAAAGGCCTATGCCCCCGCCGACGATTATCGACACCAGCACCAGCGGCAGGAAATTGGTCACGCCTCCTATGACAAACATTGACCCTGTAATCGCGGAGCTGAAAAACAGCACCCTCTTTTTCGAGCCGAATAACGTCTCCACCACCTGATGTTTGTTGATGACAGCCATCTCGCTGACGACCATAGCCGAATACACCACGCCGAAATATTCGACCCCGACACCAGCTTGCTTAAGCATCGGTTGATAAAGCCACAAAATGAAGTAGACTATCGTAGAGACTGCTATCATGTCAAGAGCGAGTATCTTCAGTGTGCCGTGCCCGCGGAAGAATCTTATACCATCCTTCAGGATGCGTATGTAACTCTTCGAGCCGACCTTCTGGTACATCTTCGGTTCCTTGAAAGACAGCGATATCAAAAACGCCACGAACAGCGGCAATGCTGTCAACAGCATAGGCGCCCTAAGGCCAAACCGAGAAGCCATCACGCCCCCCACAATGCCGGCTGACAGGTAGCCTACCAGATTGAAGCTTCTTAACCTTCCGAATATCTTCTTGGATTTTTTGGAGTCGCCGGTTCTTTTCAGTGAATCGTAGACGAACGCGTCGTCGGCGCCAGACGCGAACGCTGACGAAATTGCCCACAGGAACTCGGCGAACAGGAAAACGTAGAAGTTGGGTACGCTTGCATACACTATAGCCGCCACAACATTCACGACGCACCCGATGGAGAGCGAGTACTTGCGTCCGAAGTAATCGGCAAACGCGCCAGTGGGCATCTCCATCACGAACCCCCAGAGCATGAACCACGATTGCAGAATCATGATTTGTGTCAGGGTTATGCCGCCCCAATCCGTGAAGAAGGGCACGAGAACAGCACCAAAAAAATTCATGCTTGCAAAGAACTTGAACGCGTACATCTTCCATATGTTTGACTTCACCGACATATCACCGCCTCATGCTAACCAGAATATTTTTTTCCTATCAGTTCGAATACCCTCTCAGCCTTCTTCTTTCCTATTACCTTTTCCATCCTTTCCCTGTCCGAGGAAAAGAACTCTCTCACCGAACCGTATTCCTCCAAAATTTTTTTCGCGGTCTTGCCCGAAACTCCTGGAAGGCTCGACACCACGAACTCCTGCAGCCTGGCCTCCTCCACAGGTTTCTTACCCACTTTGAGCGACAGGTCCTTCTTGTTTTCCACCTGCTCCCTCTTCGCTATCCAGTAGATGGTCTTGGCAGTGTCCGCCGGGTTCTTCGTGCTTATCAGACTGACACCGAAGTCCGTCACGACGGATGCAATCGCCGCCTTCAGAGCGTTCTCGCTTATGTCCCTCGTCGAGTAGCCCTCTATTATCACGATGGGCTTTGAGAAAATTTCCCTCATCCTCCTGCACTGGTCGAACAGCCTGCCGTCTATTATCGAGGATACAAAGTCCGAGTGGCCCTTCCTCTCTATCACGACGTCCTTGGAGCATACAAAGTCGCCCACGTCAAGGCTCGACTCGCTGACATTCGCGCCCAGCGACTTCAGGTGCTCTATCGTCTCCCTTTCCCTGTAGTCGGCCATCACAGTTAGCTTGCTTGTGCTCAAGTTGTCCTGTGTCTCCATAAAGCCATAATCACTTCGCGAGAAAATAAAAACGAGGGACGCTCACATCTTTATTTTCCTGAACAGGTATGCGCCAACGGTCAAGCTGACCGCCGCAAAGCTTGCAAGCACGGCAAGGCTCAGCGCGGGGCTTATCTGCGAAGTGCCAAGCAGACCGTACCTTATCCCCTCGACCCCGTATGTCAGCGGGTCGATTAGTGTTATTGATTTCATCCACGCGGGAAGGCTGCTTATGGGAAAGAGCGCCCCCGAAAGTCCGAAGATGGGGAATATGACAAAGTTCATGATGAGCTGGAACCCCTGCATGTCCTCCATCTTCGAGGCGATGGCTATGCCGAAGGCTGTGAAAGATATGCCAATCAGGGCCATGAAGGCAAACGCCACCAGGAAGCCGTAAAGGCTTGTCACGTTCACGCCTATGAACATCGACAGCACCAGTATGATCATCCCCTGTATGAAGGACGTGCTCGCGCCTCCCACTGTCTGCCCCAGCATTATCTCCATCCTGGTCACGGGCGCCACAAGCGTCTCCTTCAGGAACCCGAACTGCTTGTCCCAGATTATCTGGATGCCGGAGAATATCGAGGTGAAGAGCACGCTCATCGAGACTATCCCCGGGGCTATGAATCCCATGTAGCCGCTGCCCACGCCCGGAATCTGCACCACAGAATTGAGTCCGAATCCCAGCACCACCAAAAAGAACAGCGGCATGCTCAGGCTGCCTATCATCCTGCTCTTCGACCTGAGGTAGCGCTTCATGCTCCGCAGCCATATCGTGTACACTATGTCCATCATCTCATCTCCTCCACATCCGCACCCTCATGCGCATCTGGTCCTTGCCGCTGGCCTCCTCCTCCCTCATCTTCCTTCCGGTGAAGTGTAGGAACACGTCCTCGAGCGTGGGCTTCTGCACGCTTATCGACCTTATCTCTATCCCAAGCCTTGCGGCCAGCGCCACCAGCTCGGCTACGCGGGTGTCCGCATCCTGAAGGTTTATCGTGACAAGGTGTTCGTGCGAGGTGACGTGCTTGACGCCGTCAAAATCCTTCAGCGAAGATACGAGCAGGTCGTTCTGCGAAGACTCCACCGTGATGACGTCGCCCCCTATCGCCTGCTTCAGCTTCTCGGGCGTGTCCATGGCTATTATCTTCCCCCTGTCGATGATGGCAATCTTGTTGCACAGCCTGTCGGCCTCCTCCATGTAGTGGGTGGTCAGAATTATCGTGATGGACTTTTCCTTGCTCAGCTTGCCTATGTACTGCCAGAGGTGGTTCCTTGTCTGCGGGTCCAGCCCCAGGGTAGGCTCGTCCAAAAACAGGACCTTCGGCTCGTGCAGCAGCCCCCTCGCTATCTCAAGGCGCCTCTTCATCCCTCCGGAGAACGTCTTCACGAGGTTGTCCTTCCTCTCCTCAAGCCCGACCAGATTCAGCAGCTCGGTTATCTTTTCCCGCCTCGCCTTCTCGGGTATCCTATACAGCCTGCCATGGAAGTCCATGTTCTCGTAGGCAGTGAGCTCGTCGTCCAGGCTCTGGTCCTGGAAGACTATGCCTATTGACTTCCTCACGTCGTCCTCGCTCTTCAGTATGTCGAAGTCATTCACAAGCGCGGTGCCGGAGGTCGGCTTCAGCATCGTCGACAGCATGGATATCGTCGTGGTCTTTCCCGCCCCGTTCGGACCGAGAAGACCGAAGATCTCGCCGCTCTCTATGTCGAACGACACTCCGTTCACTGCAACAAACTCTTCGAACTTTTTTGTCAGGTTCTCGACCTTTATCGCCAGCGCCATGTCAGACCCTCCTCAAGTCGGCAAGGCATTTCTCCAGTATAACTTTTATTTCCTTTTTCCGGCCCGGCTCCGACAAAGACTGCTCTTTTATATCGAAGATTATGTTCATTATGTCCGCCCTTTCCTCGCCCACAATATCCAAGAACAGGTTCCTCATGTGGGCAAACCGCTCCCTCAGCCTCTCCCTGTCGATGCGTATGTCGGACAGCATCCTCTTTCCGCCGGCTGTCAGCTCAAAAATGTTCTTCGAACGCTTCCCCACCTTCTTCAGCCTTATCGCCTTTTCCTCCTCCAGCTGGTTGAGCATCGGATAGACAGTCCCCTTGCTCGGCGCCCACTTGTTTCCGCACTTTTCACGCATCTCGGAAAGTATCTCGTAGCCCGACTTGGGGCCCTTCTCCAGCGTGTGCAGGATGTACATTGTGACAAGCCCGCCCTTCCTGGCGCCAGAAGAGGTGCATCGCATGCCTGACATACAATCCACTTACCATAGATTCTACTTAAATGTTTCGCTTCCGAACGGTTCGGTATAGTACTGTGTGGAACAGCCCACTCAAACCTTGTAAAAATCTTCGAAGAACTTCCTGTCGCCGGCAAGCTCGTCGTTGTGTAGCACTATGAATATGTTTTTCAAGGAACCGGCCGAACTCTCTATAGCCGAAAGTGTGGCCTCGGATGAAACGTACTTGGAAAGACCGCCCTTCCGCGTGCACATCACCGGGACCGCCACGCTCTCGCACCCCAGCCTTCTCGCAAAGCCGAAACTCTTGATAAGAGAGTCGCGCACGCTTTCGTATGTCGCGGGTATGACCTCGGGCGGCGACTTTGCCCAGTCGTACGTCATGCCGACCGCATTCGAGACTAGGATGTCGCCGGCTGTCACCAGGACCGCGTCCCCCATCTTAAGAGGTCGCGAATCCCTGCACACTACCATCTCCTTCAGGCTCTCATACTGCAGCACAGTCGGCTCGCGCCTCCTGACGTAGTGTATGTGTTCCAGCGGCGACTTTAGCGGCTCCATTGACATCCCGACCAGCATCCAGTACTCGTGCAGCTCGTCCCTGCCAACCAGCCTGCCGGAATAATTCGACAGCTGCTCCGCCACCCCGCTGCCGTGAAGGAGCAGGCCGTTTGACGAGTTGACGTACATGTCCGCTTCAAAATCCGCCATGCTGCCGCACACGACGCTTATTTCCGGCGCCATGTAAAACCTTACACTGTCTGAAGTTAAAAAAATGTTTTGCTGTTCATCTGGAAACTCTTCAAATGGCTGTGTGAGACAAAGCTTTTAAGGACTGTGACACAACATTCTTTTAGAGTTTTAGCTTCCGAGGTATGAGCCCTACGGGTCGTGGCCTAGGAAGCGCCTGAGAACTCGTCCTCCTGTCGCAAGGCAGGAGAAACACTTATTTCCTGAATATGTTCCAGTGGTGCACCCTGCTCCTGTCGAACTCCATGCACCGGTACTGTATGCAATAGCCCAGGATGAGGTCTATTATCTGGACTCCCTTGGAGCCGCTTGACCGGACGACGTTCCCGTAAAAGTTCAGGATGCCGTTCTTCTGCCTTATGGTGGATTTGATTGTGTTGCCGTCCTTTCTGGGGTCTATCTGCATGCCAGTCAGGGCGAAGCACATATCCTAAATCAACGCCTTCAGGAACTTCGTTGTGTCGTCGTGCTTTCCCAGCCTGTAGTCGTCATCGACCTCTATTGTAAGCTCGCCAGCCAATTCCCGAACCCACATCGCCATCCTCAGTGAAATGTATTGTGGCAGCAGTTCATAGAAAACCATCTTCCTGTCCATCTTGGGCGCCCTCTCATGTCTCAAGATGTTGGCAACGAGTCTGCTTCCGTTTATTGTCTGCGCGATTTCCTTCATGCAGGAGTCCTTGACCTTCCTCGATATTTTCCTCCAGTGGAAAGGCGGGTTTACGCCGCGCTTCTTGAATATGCCGATTAGCTTGTCATACGTGTCGAAAATGTCCTTTGGACTGCCTGAGATGACGCCCGTGTAAATCATGTTCTCCGCGCTGTCTATGGCGATGTGCATGAAAATTACTTCGACTTGGGACTTTAAGTGGACTTGTTAATCGTTTTGCTAACGGCTAGCTGTTATACTCGCACTAAACATTTGCCATGACATACAGGGCATGTAATAGTTTCGTACTTCGATAAACCTAGACTTGGCAATTGAACTGGGTTAGAAGACTGCACCTTGATTTTCCCAGTTCCACCGCATCCACCGCACCTAACCAATTGAACCAGTTATTAGTTTTGCAATACAAAGAACCACCGGTCACAGACCGGTGGAATTACGCCTTTAAATACTTTACTACTGATAAGTAATTATGTGAATGTTATGGTCATTGATGATTTGGAAAAGGAATTGATGGGCAAAGACTATGAAGAACTCGACATCATATTGGGTGCTGTAAGCGAGAAGTATTTGATTGAATTGGCAAGGGGTTCTCCTATAACCAAAGCGTATCTGGAAAAAAGGAAAGAGACTCTGTCAAAAAAATATGCTATTATTGGAACCTCGCGCGTCGCTGGCGGACTCCTCCTCTACCGTGATGTGCACGAGACCAATTGCTCTGAAATGTACGAAAAGCTTATGAATGACGGTTATTTCTTTGATGCGGCATTGGTGGCTGAATGTGGACTAGGAGAAACCAAAGTGAAAAACGCTGCTGAAAAGTGTTATGAAAAATCTATGTACTATGGAGATTTCCCGGTCGCGGAACGGGTCGCTAAAAAATACGGGTTAGGAAGGACAAAAGTGTTACTCGCCGAAAAACTGACATCACTATTTTTCTTGTAATGTACGTTTAATTTTCCAACAATTAACATCAGAATTCACAACAACAAACATGCATTAGGAACTCACCGGAAACGAACCCCCGATAAGGTTATAACCTTCCCCGCGGATTATTTTTATGCTGTGTGATTTTTTATGGAGACCATAGTGATACCCGTTCATAGTTTCGCCAGTTGCATGGGCTACTGCCAGTACATCACCATAAACAAGTTCCACAAGAAACTGATACCGGAGGTTAAGGAGGCCGCGCTGAGGGGACAGGAACGTCACCTGAAGCTGGAAGAGCTCGACAAGCTTGTACCTAGGGAGGAGGTGACCGCGAAAGACCTCATGAACAAGAAAGTCGACCTCGACATACCCAGGGAGACGCTTAGAGTGGCGATAAGGCGCGTCAACCAGAATGAGTTCATTTACCTGGGCAGGATGGACAAGGTGGTCAGGGAAAGGGGGAACATAATAGTTTTGGACGACAAGACGACGAGCAAGAAGTCCGTGCCCAGGCAGCTCTTCACAGACAGGCTCCTGCAGCTCTGCTCGTACTGCGAGGGCTTCGTCAGGAACTACTCCGGCGCGGTGAGCTTCGACAAAATCTACTTCAAGGTCGTCCAGAGGGACGCCGACAACAACGTGCTGTTCGAGTGCGTGCGGGAGTACAACGACGCGCTTAAGGAGAACCTGCGGCGCAACTTTGAGCTCTTCGAGAGCGTCTACAACAAGGCGATAAGGCCGATGCACCACAACAACCCCAACAAGTGCAGGGTGTGCAGCTTCTTCAGAGAGTGCGAGTGGAAGACCGCGATGAACTAATTTAACGGAGCCGGGACAAACTATTTTAATATGCCGCGCAGCAAGAGAGGCACGGAGGACAGGCTCTTCTTCATAACAAAGTCCTGGCTGATGGGCCAGATAGCAGGCGTGGTTTTCCTCGTGGTGGTGTTAATCCTCGGCTCCATAAACTTCTGGCAGGCTTTCTTCCTGAACGCTTTCCTGTTCGTCTTTTCCCTAGTAGTCGCGAGGCTCTTCGAGAGGAAGATAGACAGAACCGTGCTGTGGATAGACAGGAGGCTGGACGGGTTCCCCAGACTGAAGCGCATGATTAAAAACCGCCTGTAGTCCTGGAAGGTCCGATGAGAAAAATTTTGAAGTGCATGTGTGTCCCACGTGGGACAAGCAATGTAAAACGTTTTACATAATTGCTAGGAACAAGATTGTCTGCTGCCTGCTGAAAGGATAGAGTGCTATAGATCGTCCACGGTCCGCCTTGCCTTTGCCATCGCCATCCTGAAGTACAGGCCGTACGCCGCGCCGAAGAACAGCCCCATCAGGTGGGAGCCCCTCGCGATGTCGCTCGGCACGAACAGCCCGGCAAACTCGGACGCCCCCCAGAGGAAGGCTGCGACTATCATCGGTATCGGCACTCCCCAGAAGTAGATAATCTCCGTCGGCATCAGTATGGCGGCTGCGCCTATCACGCCGTATACCGCCCCGGATGCCCCTATCGCCGGCATGTTTGGGTCCGATGCGGTTATCATGTATCCGAAGTTGCCCATTATGCCCGCAAGGAAGAACAGGACCGTGAACTTCGCGCTGCCTATCCTGCTCTCGAGCATGGTTCCGAAGATGACGAAGGCCAGCATGTTGAAGAAGATGTGCTCGATGCTGCCGTGCAGGAATACGGACGTGACGAACGTCCAAGGCTCCTGGAAGGCGTAGGCGGGGGTGAACGCGAACATATCGACTATGTTGCCGTAGAAGATCTCTGCCACAAAAACTGCTACGATTACCGCTATCAGTGACAGCGTGGCTTTGGGTCTGTACGCGGGCTGCAGCATAAGCTTATGTTGGCATGGCGCGAAATAAGTCTTATGGACGAAAATTTCGAGCGGGACTACCTGAAGGGAAAGGAAGTGTCCGACTTGGTGCTGGAGTTCTCAAAGGACTTGGTCAAGGAGGATGCAAAGCTGCTTGACGTGGCTGAGAACATAGAGAACAAGATCATCATGCTCGGCGCAAAGCCCGCCTGGCCCATCAACATATCGATAAACAGCATCGCCGCCCATTACACTCCTGTGGCCGGCGACACAACCGTGTTCAAGGCTGGCGACCTTGTGAAGATGGACATCGGCGTTCAGGTGAACGGGCTTGCGGTCGATACGGCCTACACCGTCTGCATAGGCAAGAAGTCCCACCCGATGATAGACTCGTCAAAAAAAGCGATGGAGGAGGCTATGAAGATTTTAAAGCCCGGGGTGAAGGTGTGCGAACTGTCGGACGTGATTGTCGACACAGTGAAGAGCTTCGGCTTCAACACGATAAGGAACCTGTCCGGCCACGGCATAGAGAGGCACAACCAGCACGCGCCGCCCTCGATACCAAACATGAAGAACAGCGACAAGACAGAGATCGAGTCCGGGCAGCTGATAGCCATAGAGGTCTTCACGACCAACGGCGAGGGGCTTGTGATAGACTCCGGCAACGAGCTCATATTCAAGTACGTGCAGGACAGGCCCGCCAGGATGTGGGAGGCGAGGAAGCTGATGGAAATTGCCAGAAAAGATTTTGACATGATGCCGTTCGCGAAGAGGCAGGTGAAGGGGATATCGCCGTTCAAGCTTGACCTGGCGGTGAACGAGCTGATGTTCGCGGGATGCCTGCACGGGTATTCCCCCCTGAGGGAGCAGTCTAACGGGCTGGTGGCGGTGTGGGAGGACACGAAACTCGTAAAGTAACGTTTAAGCTCTGGAAAAATAATTTACAAGTACGGAATGGCGGTTTTCATGGGATACTCACAGCAAAACAGCAAGGGAACGACGTACTATCTGCACACGCGCGAAGCGAGAGGGGGAGCGAAGCTGTTCTTCTTCTCGAAGGACGAGAAGGACTCCGCCGAGCTGCCTGAGGTCTACGAGGTAATCGAGGGCCCAACCGGCATGCTGATGGTGAAGAAAAAGAAATAAGGACAGCATGAGGTTTGTGATAAAAGGATGAACCATCACTGCGACGGGTGCGGGAAGCAGATCAAGGAAGTCGGGAAACTGTTCAAGATAGGGTACATGATGCTCTGCAAGCAGTGCAGGACCAACCACAGGATGGGAAGGATGGGGCTGTCGGTGCAGAACAAGGCGAAGCCGAGAAAGGTCAGGACAAAGGGCAGGTAAGCGAATTTCCCCGGATAAAATTTTACTAATCGCTGTGCAGGGAAAGGATGAATGACATGTCATCTTCAGCTTTCAGGGAGTGCACAGCGCCCTTGCCCACTGAAATGAAAACCCCGGGCAGCATCGCGATGTCCTCGCCCGAGAGGCTGAACACGCCCTTGCCCTCCAGCACATAAACAAAACCTTCCTTTGTGGACGTGTGCTCCGACAGCTCGGTCCCCTTGGCCATGCAGAACAGGGTGACGTTGCTCTTCTTTGTCCTGACAATCTCCTTGCTCAGTATTCCGCCCTTCGAATAGGCTATCAGCTCCCTTAGGTTTCCCCGGCCGCCTTCCATCAATTAAAAATGTGCATCGCAATAATAAGTTGCATTTTCCATCAACAGTAGTTTCAACCAACGTTCTGATTCTAATTTTACTTTCCCAGACTTGCAGTTGCATTCCTAGACTCGTTTGTTCGGCTTGTGCTGTGCAGGCAGGATTCGAAAAGGTAATGTGAGACACGTGGTTGCATTCCTAGACTCGTTTGTTCGGCTTGTGCTGTTTCTGGTGTAACCAGATAATAAAGTTTTGTAATGTTGGGTTGCATTCCTAGACTCGTTTGTTCGGCTTGTGCTGTGCACTCCGTCGTTGATGTACCTCTTGCT
>CAYRSM010000033.1:0-15243 GCA_964427125.1 uncultured archaeon
ATCGTCGCGGGCTACCCCATGGGCATGCTCTACCAGTACTGGGGAGGCGACGAGCGCGGGATGATTATACCCGAGGGAATGGACATGTTCACCGTCGCGATACCTGTCAGCACGCAGATACCTCACGCCGTGGGCTTCGCGTGGGCCATGAAGCTGAAAAATGAAAGGAATGCCGTCATTGTCTACTTCGGCGACGGCGCCACCAGCAAGGGGGACTTCCACGAGGGGATGAACTTCGCCGGCGTGTTCAAGGTTCCATGTGTTTTCTTGTGCCAGAACAACCAGTGGGCGATATCCGTGCCGAGGAGCAGGCAGTCGGCGAGCGAGACCCTTGCCCAGAAGGCTTTTGCATACGGCTTTGACGGTATTCTTGTGGACGGCAACGATGTATTTGCTGTGTACAAGGTCGTGAACGAGGCGATGGAAAAGGCGAGGAGCGGAGGAGGACCGACGATGGTGGAGTGCTACACCTACAGGATTTCGGACCACACCACCGCTGACGAGGCCACTAGGTACAGGGAGATGCAGGAGCTGGAGTCGTGGAAGAAAAAGGACCCCATAGCAAGGCTGAAGGCGTACATGGTGTCGAAGGGCTGGCTCACAGAAGAGGATGACAAGAAGATACGGGACAGCGCGGAGGCGAGGGTGCTGGAGGAGATAAAGAAGGCCGAGTCCGCGCCGCCGAAAAACCCCGCCGACAGTTTTGACTACATGTACGAGAGTCTGCCGAAAAGTATGCTCGAGCAGAAGGCGGAGATGGTTCGGGAAGCGGCGGAACAGAAGGTGGAGTGAATGGCGAAGATGAACATGGTGCAGGCGATAAACCTAGCGCTGAAGCAGGAGATGGCCAGGGATTCGACTGTCATGGTCTTAGGGGAAGATGTGGGAAAGGACGGCGGGGTGTTCAGGGTGACGGAGGGGTTGCTCCAGCAGTTTGGCGGGGACAGGGTGGTGGACACGCCTCTGTCTGAAACTGGGATAATAGGCGTAAGCATAGGCCTTGCGACAAACGGCTTCAAGCCGGTGGCCGAGGCGCAGTTCGACGGCTTCTCCCTGTCGATGCTCGACCAGATAATCAACCATGCAGCAAGGATAAGGGCGCGCTCGCGCGGAAGGTTCCACGTACCTCTTGTATTGAGGTTTCCCTACGGCGGCGGGATAAGGGCGCTAGAACACCACTCTGATTCCCCCGAGACTCTTTATGCGCACACGCCTGGACTGAAGGTGGTGGTGCCGGCAACACCGTATGATGCTAAGGGTCTTATGGTCTCGGCAATCAGAGACCCCGACCCTTTCGTGTTCATGGAGCCGAAGAGGGTGTACAGAGCAATAAAAGAGGAGGTGCCCGAGGAAGAATATTCAATCACCATAGGCGAGGCTCAGGTCGCGCAAGAGGGAAATGACTTGACTATAATCTCGTGGGGCGCGATGCTGAAGACCGTGAAGGAGGCGGTCGAAAAATTGCAGGGAAAATATTCGATTGAAATCATAAACCTGAGGACGCTGAAACCGCTGGACGAAGATACAATAATAAAATCCGTTTCAAAGACGGGCAGGGCAGTGGTCGTGCAGGAGGCGCCGAAGACTTGCGGCTTTGCATCCGAGCTTATCGCAATCATAAACGATAAAGCTTTCCTTCACCTTGAGGCTCCGGTCAAGAGGATAACGGGGTGGGACACAGTGATTCCGCTGTCCAGGATGGAGAACTATTATTTCCCCAGTGTTGACAGGATAATCAAGGGCGTAGAAGGCGTGATGAGCTTCTAGAACAGGAACCTCTCCTCGAGTATCTCAGCGTGGCCGCCGATATCCCTTATCCTCATTCCTATGCCAATAAGTTCCTTGATGCTTTCGTGCTTCCAGAGGGACTGCTGGACGAGCCTGGCTCCCGCCCTGTGGAGAAGCCTGTTTATCCTAACTTTCTCGACCGGTTCTGCTTGCGGGATGTCAAAAACAAGGACGTAGCCCATGATGAACTGTTACAGCTGTAACACTTAAGCATTTGTACGGTTGAAAACATATGTTACACAATGCAACTTCCGAAAATTAAACGCTTTTACGTAGGCTAAACAAAAAATTAAATTGAATGGTGACTGAGTTCAGGTTTCCTGACATCGCCGAGGGAATAACCGAGGGCGAGATTGTCGAGTGGATAGTGAAGGAAGGCGACGTCGTAAAGGAGCACGACATCCTGGGAAAGATAGAGACAGACAAAGCCATAGCAGAGATGCCCTCGCCCGCCGCCGGCACCATACTGAAGATACACCACAAGAAGGGAGACACTGTAAAGGTTGGGGAAATTCTTGTCACGATAGGCAAGCCCGGTGAAATTGTTGCGCCGGCCGCACCGCCCGTAGAAAAGAAGCCAGAGCTGATAAAGCCCGGTATGAAACCTGCCGGCGTTGTGGGCTATCTCGAAGAGGCGCCCGAAGTCGAGGAGGAAAAAATCCCGCCAAAGCCACCTGAAGCACCACTGGCAAAGGAAGCACTCGCAACACCCGCGACCAGAAGGATTGCAAAAGAGATGGGAGTCGATCTTTCCCAAATCACAGGCACCGGCTTGGAAGGAAGGGTGACTGAAGAAGATGTAAGAAAATTCACCGAACAGCAGGGCATCACAAAGGGGGCAGAGAATATCAAGATCGTGAAAAAGTACGACATGTTCGGCTACGTAGACCGCATCCCGCTGAAGGGCGTGAGGAAGGCCACTGCAAAGAGGATGGTGGAGTCGAAGCAGCACATACCGCACGTCGCGCACATGGACGAGGCGGACGTCACTGAGCTCGCGAGGATAAGGGAGCACGAGAAGGAGGGCGCCGCGAAACAAGGGATAAAGCTAACATATCTTCCATTTGTCGTAAAGGCCCTCATCGCTGGCTTCAGGAAATACCCGATGATGTGCGCCTCCGTGGACGAGGAGCACGAGGAGATAGTCGTCAAGAAGTACTACAACATAAGCATAGCCGTGGACATAGAGGAGGGCCTTGTTGTGCCTGTGGTGAAGGGCGCCGACCAGAAGAGCATCCTCGAGCTCGCCAAGGAGATAGAGGAGCTGGCCGACAAAGCCAGGGACAGGACCGTCGACCTTCAGGACTTGAGGGGAGGAGTGTTCACAATCACGAACGTCGGCAGCATAGGGGGGATATTTTCGACACCGGTGATAAACTACCCCGAATCGGCCATACTAGCGACCGGGAAGATATACGAAAAGCCAGTGGTGATAAACGGAAAGGTGGAGATAAGGAAGGTTATGCCTCTGTCCCTCGTGTTCGACCACCGAGTGGTTGACGGAGCCTATGCGGCAAGGTTCATGAACGAGGTAATCATGCGACTGCAGGACCCCGACAAGCTTCTGCTGGAACGCGACTAGGATTAATTCGGGCAAAGGCGCAAACTCACCCAATTCAAACAATTCAGTAAATTCTTAATTTTCAGAAAACTTAAATACTTCGGCCACCTACTATATTCAGGTGACAATATGGCAAGACGAAACAAAAAATACGGTTCACTAGACGAAATGAAAGACTGCTGCAGGGTGGAAGCGGTGGTCAGCGTGGACGAACGCGGCCAGACAGTGCTGCCGAAAGACCTCAGGAACAAGCATGGCATCAAGACTGGGGACAAGCTGGCGGTGGTGAGCATAAACTGCTGCGGCGATTCGGGCTGCATGGTCCTGTTGAAGGTGGACCGGATGGCCGGGATGCTCAGAAGCCTGCTGGGACCGGTGTTTGAGGAGCTGAAGAAATAACAAACCACAGGCGCAATAGCCTTATGCATTAGCTTTCGACAGGATTTGTATGTTTTTCACTTTTTCACCGAACAACCTGCTGTGAAAGGCGCGGATTCACAATAAACGAATTTAAATACTTTACTTACTACCAAGTAATTAGATTTGGTGGTCAGAATGTCAAAAATGATGCGAGAAAGCGAAATAGCCGAACTCGAAGAGGGCAGGTCGCTTCTGAAGCAGGGAAGGTACAAAGATGCAATCGAAAGTATGTCCGTTTTGTCATTTTACGCACTGAATGATATTGATAAAGCGCAAAAGAGCGGCTGTGTGAACGAGGACAGGGAAATCCTCAAGCATTATTCCGAGTCTATGCTCATCATGGGCGAGGCGTACACCATGCTTGGCGACAAGTATCGCGCAATCAAGTGCTTTGAAAGAAGTGTCGAGGGCGACCGTGTGGACGGTAAAGACTCTCCCGAAAACGCAGAGGCCTACCACAGGATTGCATGCCTTCAGGCTTCCTTGGGCGACAAAAAGGCGCTGGAAAATTTCGACAAGGCGATTGAATTGGAGCCTCAGAATTTCGTCTACAATTTCAACAAGGCGCACGCACTGTATTCTCACGCCGAATCAGCTGACGGCCTAATCGAGGCAATAAAGCTCATTGACAAGAGCATAGAACTGCGCGAAAATCACGGCGATGCGTTGGACATTTCAGTTGGGTACCAGATGAGGGGCGAGATATACGAGCTTATGGCTACGTCCTACACAAACGGACGCACAGAAATATTATATGAAACGTTCCAAAAAGCAAAGGCTGACTTTGAAAAGGCGGCCGAGATGTTCCCAGATAAGAGCCCCGAAGGGTTCGCCACAAAAAACCCATATCACACAGATGTTAATCGTGTCAGCGGAAAACTGCATCAGGCATTCATCATCAAAATGATGGCTGACAGAAACATGGAAATTCCTGAATAAAAGATACGGAACATTTTGATTTGCGACGGGCATATCGAAAGACGAAATGATTGACCCATCAGTATCATCAAGACATTTATTTCGCGTCAAAATCAATTAGTAAAGTATGGTCAGCCTTGAACTTGCGTCCATGCTTGCGTTCTTCGCCATAGTGGGCATGCTCCTCTACAGGGACAGGAAGAACCTGGAGTTCAGCTACGGGATAATCCTGAAGCGGTGGAACAAGGGCAAGGAGATAATCGACAGGATAGTCAGCGGGAGAAGAAAGTTCATCGCCTACACGGGGACGATTGGCGTAATTGTAGGTTTCGTCTCGACGCTCATCGGCCTGTATTTCATGACGTCCTGTGCCTTCTTTCCGCAGCTCCTGCCGCCGGGAATAGCGGACGGAAAGTGCTTCAAGCTTGTGCTGCCGTCAGTCTCGGGTCTGGAAAAGTACTATCCCCAGCAGGTGTTCGGCATACCCTTCTGGTACTGGCTCGCCTCACTGTTCATAATCATTGTCTTCCACGAGAGCATGCACGCCGTCTACGCGAGGCTGGAGAAGGTCCCCGTCAAGAGCTACGGCATAGTGTTCCTCCTCGCCCTCCCGATCGGCGCGTTCGTCGATCCGGACACGAAGAAGCTGAAGAAGCTGGGCCTCTTCAAGAAGCTGAGGATCTACGCGGCCGGCAGTTTCGGCAATCTAGTCCTGGCTGCTATCGTAATCGGGCTGCTGTACGCGAGCAACTATGCGAACGCCGCGATGTTCGAGCAGGCCGGAGTGAAGTTCAACTCCACGGACTACAACAGCCCGGCGTACAACGCGAGCCTGAGCGGGGTGATATACGTCATAGGCAACACGACAGTCCGCAACGTGGTCGATGTGTCCAAAGCCCTGTCGTCTGTAAGGCCCAACGACACACTGACTATCAACACCACAACAGGTATCTACGGCGTAAGGGCTGCCCCGCACCCTCTCAACGCGAGCAGGGCCTACATAGGCATAATGGACGTCTCCACAGTTTACAAGTACAAAGTTTTCTTCCAGGGCTACCTGCCCGACATCCTTGTCGGCTCGATAGTGGCATGGCAGACATTCCTGGTCATCCTGATAGTCCTGAGCATAGGAGTGGGCATAGCCAACATGCTCCCCCTGCTGCCGTTCGACGGGGGGCTCATCATCGAGGACATCTTCACAAAGTATGCCGGCAAGAAGCGCGGGAGAAGACTGGCGATAGCGACATCTTTGATAATCTTTGCCCTGCTGCTGATAAACCTGTTCGTCGCACCGATAAAGCTGTTCTGAAAAATTTGGCAAAGCTCGCAAGACTTACGCTACTCCGGTTGCCGGCCCAGATTGGTGTTTCTTGTCCTTACGTATACGGATTTTCCTCGGCTCCTGGGAATTTTGACGCATGCATATTCCGCGAAATATTCATTTAGGAAGCAGGCTATGTTCTCCGCATCCGCGTCGCCGAGGTCTGAGAATTTTTCCTTGATGTAATTTGGCGCGATGTAATCCCCATCGTCCCAGTTCAGGCAATATGACTTGTTCGTCGGGGACAGGACCGTCACAAGGAATCTGCCGCCCTCCAACAATACACCTTTGTCACCCAAGTCAGTGACAGCAATATGATACAATGTACTGCCGGACACAAAACTGTACAATTCGCCTTCGAATTTTTTAACTAGCACAAGGTTCTTCACAGGACTCACTTTGCGGCCTCTATCTTCCTGAACTCCAGGTTCCTCAGCGGGTATATCCTCCTCAGCTCCTTCACGAACTCGTGCTTGTACTTGTCCGACAGCACCCCGCTGAGAAAGTCCTCCAGCGTGCTCTCCTTCACCACGTTGCTGACCATCTCTGTGACCTTGTTCCTGACAGACTTTTCCACGTTCGCGGAAGCCTTCCTGGAGACGGTCGCCATGCTCTTCACCCTGAGCTTGAAGCCGTCCTTTGTGACGAGGTTCTGAACGTCGTCTATCCTCCTCACGCGCCTTACGACCATCCTTGAGATGTAGTCCCTCATCAGCTCCAGACCGTCAAAATCTGTAAGAGCATTGTTCCCGTCTATCTTGTTTATCCTAAAGGAGACCTTGGTGTAGTACTTGTTCGACTCCGGCATCACCTCGACCATGTTCATGGTTATCTTCTTCCCCACGAGGTAGTCCGGGTCCGTGGCGGGCACCTCCGCTATAGCCGCCTCGCCGAATATAACCGGAGACTTTACTACAATCATCTCCTTCTTCTTTGCCTTTTTCACTACCGCCATGGGTCATCACTTCTGCACAATCAGCCTTGCTTCCTCTGGGTCGTACACCCAGCCCTCCGGCAAAACTTTCTCACGCTTATAGTACTTTGCCATCCTCCTTATCTTCGACTCCAAGTTCTGCAGGCTCCTCTTCGAGTGGCTGTCCTTCTTGAACCTGGCCATGTGGTCGCGCGCATCGACGGCCTTCCTCAAAAGGTTCAGCAGATCCTCGGGCATGCTTGGATAGAGCTTGTTCTCCTTCATTATCCTGGAGACGGCCTTTCCGGTCATTATCCTGACGTCGGGAACGCCGTACTGGTCCCTGAGTATCGTCCCTACCATGGCGGAGCCGTGCTTTTGCTTCGCCTGCTCTATGACAAGCTTCACCACTTCCTCCCTGGAGTGCTTCATCCACTTTGGCACCCTCTTCACCGGGAAGTGCTTGCTTCCGTGCTTTCCCTTGTGACCAGAGTACATCCTCGACATAACAATCACCCGACAAACTCCTTTGCCAGCCACGTGAACAGCCAAGCGACCGTCGAGGCAAACGTTATCACGGCACCCATCATTGCGGTAATCGCTGTTATCCCCTTCGTTGTTATCGCGGTGGAGCCTATGCCTATCGAGAGCACGACCGCGCCGGCTATGATAAAGGCTATGCACACGTTCTCGGCGGTTTCCAGCCGGCTCGCGCCCCTGATCTTAAAGTCAAGCCCGAACATAGTTAATCCTTTATTATTTGGTAGATTAATAAATCTTTACATCCGGTGCTTATAAGCATGGAAGACGCGAAAAAAGCCCCAAACATACAGCTCAACAACATCCCGGCTTCGGTGGTGCCGACCTTTGCGGACGAGGTTATGGTCGGGACCGTGGTGAAGGCGAACAAGGAGGGGGACGACGTGAGGAAGGAGGGGCAGGTCAGGCTCAACTTCATAGACATGTTCAGGAGGCAGAGCGTCGCCGAGATAGTGATAAGCCCGCTCACCGCGAAGAACCTTGTGAAGATACTGGAGGAGAACGTCCGGAAGCTGGAGTCCGACCTGAAGAGCAAGGAGATGCCTGAGCAGCAGAAGATAGAGGAAAAGTCCACGGACGCGATATCTTACATCGGCTAGGATTTTTACTTAGGTACAGGCTCATCTCAGGACTGTCATGGTCAGGGTGGAAGTCACGCCCTTCTGGTTCCTTATCGAGGCTATCTTGTCGTAGAGCTCCTTCGTGCTGGAGGAGCGTATGTCCACGAAGACGTCATAGCCCCCTGTTATCGCACGGACGTCCGCGACGCCAGCTATTGTCCTTATGTGATCGACAAGCTTCTGCTCGGAGGAGTTCACCGCCAGCTTGACCATGACTATGGCGCGCACCTGGCCGGTCGCCTCGCTCACGTCTATCGTGAACTTCTCTATGATCCTCCTGTCGGACAGGACCTTTACCCTCTTCCTTATGGCTCCCTCCGAGAGTCCCACCTGCCGCGCGATGTCGGCAAAGCTGGCCCTGCCGTTCTCCTTCAGTATGGCGAGTATTTTGTTGTCTGTCTCGTCCAGTACGGAAACCATATTACTATTGCTTCATTCGTAAACTATATAAGCCTTTCGGTGGGCGTATTTTTTACGAAATAAGTACCATAGGTTATTTTTACGTACTTTGGGGATTCCGCATGGTTCTGATTTCGGACTATTGAGTATTTAAAGTTATTATTTGTATTGGTATTTAGGTGGTGGGAGATTCGTATGGCGGAAGAATTCCACAACGTGAGTGAGAAGCGCAAGGAATTTTCTGACTTGTCGATAGGCCGGCATGAGGATTTTGACGAAAGTGCATACAAGATGAGCCATTACGACATCGAAAAGTACCAGCGCGAGGGGAAAGTCGTGCTGCCCATAATGCGCCCCGGTCACGACAGCATGGACGCCTACGAGATACCGGAGACCGATCCTGTAGACTACGTGGGCCTGACAAAAAGAATCAGGGTCTTCACGAAAGGCAACGACGTGCAAGAGCAGGGGGTCAAGCCGCCCCAGATAATCCGCGACCTTCGCAACATAAAGTACGCCATACTGAGCAGGTTCGAGGAGGCTGAAATGATCAACGACATGGACGAGCTGTCAGAGACTCGGTTCAGAGACAAGTACTACGCGTCTAAAACGCATATGCTCAAAAAGAGGTACGTGGAAGAGATGAAGCACGATTATGAAAGACTGATGAAGTGCATGGACTCCTCAGAAGGAATGCCCGCCCACATGAGCGACTCCATATTAGGCATAATGCTCAGAAGCGGGATAACATACGAGGTCGGCAAACAGCAAAAGGCTCTGCTGGAGATATTCGAGGCGCTGTACGGGATGAAGAAGCACGATTTTTGGACTGTGTTCGGCGAGACCAAGAAGAAAGTGGTCAACAAAATCGAGGACGACCTCTTCCATGACATAGATAGGATGCCGGAAAACGAGTTCATGCTAAAGTACAACATCGCGAAGGACGACATGATGAAGAAGATAAAGCCGGACTATTTTGTGGAGGGCAAGGAAGGCATGGTCCGCCTTGACAGCGACATGATAGTCGGGGTCGTTTCGGGGGATCCCGTGGCGCCTCGCGGCCCGGAGATATACGCCGCCTTCCTGGAGCACTACGTCATACGCACGGCCGAGATGCTTCGCGACCGCATAGCGCATGCCGAAAAGATCAACGAGTTTGAAGAGCTTGAGGAGGAGTTCGGGGACAAATGGAAAGATAACGAGTATCTGGCGACTATGTGGAAGCGCATGAACGATGAGAGATTTGTGGAAAAATACGCCCCGATGTCCGAGGAGATGGTCGAGAGGCTGAAGCACGGCTACAAGATGTTCGAGAACAGCATAGTGGACAACATGCTAAGCCACAGCGTGCTTTCCTACTTCAAGGAATCAGACGCCGTCATGCTACCGCTCGGTCCCGGTTACGTGTACAAGCTTATCAAGCACGGCGGCAGAAAGTGCATGGTTGGCGGCACGGAGAGGACGCTGCTGGAGGTCTTCGATGGCCTTCACGACATGGAAGATGAAGAATTCGTAAAGAAATTCGGCGCGAGCAAGAATGACGTTAGAAGCGCCATAGCAGACGAGCTTTACCAGATACACGTGCCTGAACTGTACAAGGAATACGAGAACGACCTGAGGAAATACGTCAGCAGAATGAACGAAAGGGAGCTTCTGGGCAGGTTCACCAGGGGTAAGAAATACAAGGAGTGGATTGGCGAGCAGACTTACGAGCTGGCTGGGACGGAAAGGACATTCACCGAACTGTTCGAGGGGCTGCACAACATGGAGGAAGACGAGTTCAGGAACAAGTTCGGCGAGACCAAGCTCAGGGCAGTGGAATCGCTAGCCGAGGCGTACGATTTGGATTTGTACGAGCTGTACGGAAAGTACGGCAAGGGCATGGGAAGGTTCCTCCGCAGGCTGGAAAGGGAGGTGTACAAGAAGGCGCCCGACGCTCTGAGAGCCGAGCTGGACTCCGGCGTGGAGATGTACATGAAGGAGGTGGACGACGTCGCATCGCTTTTCGTGCCGGAGCAGTGGGAGCTCGCTCGCGAGACCATAGCGAAGGAAGGGGAGGCGCTTGTCAACCCGCCCTCGGCACAGGAGAAGCAGATGGCGATGGAAGACAAGCTTACGGACAGCTGGAAGAAGCTCAAGACCGAGAAGAGCGGCCAGTTCATAGACGAGGCAATAGAAGCAAGGAAGAGACATCACAACACCAGCGAAGAAAAAGTTTGCGAGCAATCCTGAAAGCAATTGTCTGCAGGACAAACGCCTGATGTTTGGAAATCGGTTCTACACAAAAGCTGCGAGGCGCAGAAAGTCCCTGAGACCAGTCGCCGCGCCGAGTATGCCAATTATCAGCTTGATGTAGTTGCCGAAGTTCTTGTCTTCCGCAAGCCTGTCCACCAGCACCAGTGCGGCTATTATCACAACAGCCTTTATCACTATGAACGAGAACGGACCCAGCAAGCCGATGAAAAAGTTAGGGAGGACATGCTGCTCCACATACCCGAACGTAGTGGCGGTCCCGAAGAAGTTCAGCGTCACGAAGGTCACATTGGCGTCTACCATCTGGGCGAGCAGCGCAAGCCTGTTCCACAAATTCCATTTTTTGAAGAACACGGCCAGCAGCAGCCACGGCAGCACAAAGGTTGCGGACAGCAGGATACCGTAAAGATTGACCGGCCTCAAGAAAGCCATCGCCAGCGCTACAGACACAACGCCCACTGCGAACATCACCTTGTGGTAGGGTATCTTTTTGTGCCTCTCCAAGAAGACCGATATCGCCAGCGTCCCTAGCGTGAAGGCCGCTATGACCAGCCAGCTGTTCGGGGTGGTGAGGAGGATGTTGTACGGCCACTCGCTTATTGTTCCCGCATCGACCAGCACCCTCAGAGTGCTTCCGAGAAGGACGAATGGGGCTACAGCGATTGCAAGCCTCCTGTCGACTTTTATCTTGAGCCTCTTAAGCAGCTCGTACATCGCATAGGCCCCGACAACGAAGATCAGCGCGAACACCGCAGTCTTTGAGACCGTGTATCCGTCCCTGTACGGGTCCGTGAAGTAGCTTGCTATGTCGTCAATGCCTGCCATACGTTAAAGCTATTATACTTCTTGGATTAATTTGTTTTTATGAGGAGGGATTTTGTCCTTTTTGGCGTCCTGTCACTGGTGGTAATCATAGCGGGCTGCACCAGCCAGGGAGGCGGCAAGCCGATCATCTACAGCAACAACATAGTCACGATTGAGAATTATGGTGTCCTGACGACCAACCCTTACCCTGGCAGCAGCACATCCATAAGCTTCTGGGTGAAGAACAACGGCGACAAGCCCGTGACAGTGACTGTGGACTTCTTCAACGTCCCGGGAAACCTCAACGCGGCGCTGTCAACCTGCAATGGAAAGACAGAGGGACTTGTGTGCAAGGGCATAAGGTTGGAGCCTTTTGACGTGCGCCCGGTCAAGCTCGACCTTACCGTGCCCAGCGACAACATCCTCTCGCCCGTGCCGTACGTGATAGCATACAGCATAAGCTACGACTGGACGGGCTACAGGAGCGCCACAGTGCCGATGATAGACGGCATAACCAGGACAAGGCCGACATCGCAATTTTCGCAGAGCCAGCCAAGCTACGGCCCGGTGTCAGTCGACATACTGCCGCCGGTGGGGAGGACCTACAAGCAGGACAACCAGGTCATAACGGAGCGCTGGGGCCTTGTGGGGAGGCCGTTCGAGGTGGTGATGAACTTCAAGCAGGCTAGCAGCCCTCAGGGCACGATTGCACAGCCCCTTGTGATACCAACCGGCCAGATAAAGCTGGACTCCATGAACGTGGAGCCGGCCAACCAGCTCGGGCAGAGCGTCTACTGCGCCTTCAACAACAGCGTGTATCCAAAGCCGCTGGAGGTACCGGGCGAGATAGCGTGCAACTTCCTGTCGTCAGGGCAGGCGGTGAGCGGCGAGCTGGACGGCGTTGTTTCGCTTAATTACACCTACACGTACAGCTTCACGAGAACGGAGACGATAATAGAGCAGCCGGCTCCGCAGTGATACAACCCCAAGGGATATAAATATCACAGAGACAAATTATTATAGTCGGGATAGCATGAAGAACATATCGCTTGTTTTGCTCCTTGCCGCTGTAGTAATTCTAGCAGGGTGTACAAGCACAGGCGGAGGGCAGGCGACCGGCGCTGCCAACGGCATTTCGATAACAAAGTTCGCGCCGGACTTTGCCGAGGTCAGGTCCGGCGAGCCGATAAGCCTCCTGCTCAGCATACAGAACGTTGGCGGGGCCATTGCAAAAAACCTTACAGCACAGGTGTTTGGCGGCATAAGCACGGGCACTGGATGGACGTTCGGTTCTGACACGCCTGCGACAAAGACGCTAACCCCCAGTTCGCTCAGACCAGCAGACCCAGTCAGCAACCTTCCGGGGGAAAGCTTGGACTACCAGTGGAGGGTCACATCACCATCCAACCTCAAAGTGACAACTCCTTTCACAGCCGGAATCAGGGTTTATTACCTTTATAACACGTCATCGGTGGCTACGCTCAGGTTCTACACGAACGACTATCTGAAGTCGCTGCCGACTACACAGTACCAGTCCCTGTTAAAGACGGCAGGGGTGATGTCTCAGTCGTCCAGCGCAGGACCCATATCGGTAACCTACTCGACCGGCGCAAGGCCGCTCATAGTCTACGGCACCTCCGGCGAGACGTTTGCCGTGCAGATATCTTTTAACAACGTGGGGAACGGGAACACGATAGACCCGACGGTGTCGGTGCCGAACAACGACTATGCCAACCTGTACAAGGTCGGTTACGTGCTGACCACGAACGGCCTCACGCTGAGCTGCCCGAAGCAGGACGGAACCACGCAGACAGGCACCACGATATCCGACAAGATAACGCTGTCGGCGGGAAGGGGCAAGGTGATATTCTGCACGATAACCAGCCCGGGCTCGGCGGTGGTCAACAACCAAGACTACTCCGTCAACGTAGAGGCGACATACGGCTACTTTGTCGAGGGGCAGGCGTCGGTAAGCATCCTTGCGGCCCAGCAATAGAACTGGCGGAAAGGGCTTCACCCGCCTGTGTTAAGCGCTTCTTTCCTGTCGTAGAAAGACGGGTGCGAACTCGAGGAATACTTTCTGAGCCTTTTCGGGATTATCTTCTCCAGTGCGCTGACAATGTAATCCTTTCCCACGTAATCGGCAGACGCCCTGTCGGCACGGTATTCGTTGTTTTTTGACACCTTTGACATCACATAGTTCGCCGTGCCGGACGCAAATGCGACGGCAAGAAAGTTTGTCCATGAGAACATCTTGAAAAATATCCATGCCTTCAAGGCGGCCAGAGGCATCAGCGCGGAAGACAGGCCGTACATCACGAGGGAGTCCCTGCCTTTCATATGCTGGAGCTCGTGCGCGGTCACTCCCATCAGCTCGTCGTCGCTCAATTTTTCCAGCACCCTCTTAGTAAAGACAAGGTTGTTCCTGTTCGGCAGTGAGAAATAGGTGAACGCATTGGGAATGTTGTAGTCGCTTACTCCTATCCTGTCCACGTGCACGCCCATCCTGCCTGCCAAGTCCTTTATCCTGCCTGTATAAGGCGCGCCGTCCGAATCTTTGTCGAGCCATTTGACCTTGAACGCCATCTCTATCAGCTTGGGGGATGCAAGGAACAACGACGCATTTATAAGCTCTGTTGCAAGCACGTAATCGGTAAAGTTCGGAGACGCGTATATCGTTGCGATGGAAGCAATCGTCAGCGGCGCGGACACCGCAATCAGCCGCCCCTGCGGGTTGTCTTTGAAAAACCGTTTAAGATAGTCTTTCATGCCGTTGCGTTTAAGATATTCCTTGGGCAGCAGCCCTGTATTGTCGTAGTATTCTTCCTCAGTAATGCCCCTCAGCGTCCCTTCGCCTATGCCAAGACCGGACAGGTCCATGTCGAAAACGCCGGCTTTTGAGGATATGAAGCGCCCTCTTTTGCCTGCAACTAGGATGTGATCACTGGTGCGCCTCGAATCCCTCAAAATATCCTGCGAATTGCGCTTGTCCTCACCCATGCCGTCGGCTATGGACGATGAGCCATCGGAAATCATCACGGTCTCCGGAAGGAAGACGTTGGCGCGCCTTCTCTGCAGCCCGTGCTCCCTTGTCAGGCGGTAGACCTTCAGCTTTTCAGAGTCGTATATCTTCCTGTAATCGTCGCAGTTCGCGTCTGCATTAATCGGGTTGAGCTCATCGCCAAGCTTTTCCACACTGACATCCATGCGCAAATCATCCTCACTGATGCCGCCCCTTCGCCAGACATTTCCCGCCAGTGTCTCGTTTATGTTTATAGTATACGCCCACGGCGAGCCCCTGTCCAGGCTGAAGCACAGCAAATCCTTTGGCAGTTCGTAGCCGTTGAATTTGAGCCTGTACTTGTTGTTCGTGAGGAAAGCCGGGTCCAATACATCCTCCGCATCCTTGTCGTACACTAAAAAAAGTCCGTCCGACTTCAGTGTAAGGCGGTGTTTCCTGTCTTCTGGATCCACCTTGAGCTCCAGCTTCAGGTCACCAAGGGGGACATCCTGCGTATCGAACAGGTATTTTTCGCCCTTGAAAAGGACTGTGCTTGAACCTTGCCCCGACACAACTATCAAGTTACTTTGAACACGTTAACGATTTAAAGCTTGCTTCACCCTCTGTACTTGCCGCATCAAGCATCTAGGTAAATTATTAAAGGTTGCGCCCCAACTAATTATTATGGCAGCGGGCCCGAAGATG
>CAYRSM010000034.1:0-15154 GCA_964427125.1 uncultured archaeon
GTGTTTGGCATGTCGCAGACTGTCCAGCCATCCTGATCCAGAACAATTTCCCCGGTTTCAAGAATCACGGAGTTCCCAGTAACATTGTACAGGACGCAGGACACATTCGTTTGGAATGCCGAGCCATCAGTGTCGAAAGCGAATCGCGTCAATGTTGCGTGGCTCCCTATCACCGAACGCGGCAACGAAAAATTCACGCCGTTATACGTGTAGTCGTAAGAAATGTTGTCGCCTTGAAGCTGCTGCTGGGAGATGTCGAACTGCGCGGCAAAAGCCGGAACGAAAAGATACAGCGCAATCAGGCAGAAGGGAAGCAAAACCGCGAATAGACTGGCTCGCATAATTTTACATGAGCCCGTACGCTCTTATTTTTGAAAAGCATCGAAAGGATTTGCCTAATGGCCGGCGACCAGCTTCTTGACCTGCCTCTCGAAGATGTCCATGCCCTCGTCCGCTTCCTTCTCCGTCACTATCAGGGGCGGCGCAATCCTCATGGTCTTCTCGCCGCATCCCAAAAGCATCAGGCCGCCGTCCTTGAAGGCGTTGTCCTCCACATAGTCCCTGTTCTCCTTCGTGTTGAAATCTGCCTTTACCATCAGGCCCAGCCCGGAGCTTCCGACTATGATCTGCGGGTACTGCTCCTTCATCTCGTCAATCCTCTTGAGGAAGTACTTTCCCATCTTCTCCGCGTTCTTCAAAAGGCCTTCCTTCTCGATAATCTCGATCGTCTTCAGCCCGACAGCCATGTCTATCCTGGAGCCGCCTCCCCAAGTGCTCGATATCGCGCCCCTCTCCTTCGGGTCGTACTCCTCCCTGTAAGCGACTGCTCCCACCTGCAGAGCCTTCGCCGTTGTCAGGAGGTCGGGCTCTATCCCGTAATGCTCAAAAGCCCACCACTTTCCCGTCCTTCCCATGCCAGACTGCACCTCGTCCATTATGAGGGGTACCCTGTGCTTCTCCGTCTCGTCCCTTATGGTCTTTATGAACTTCCTGCTCCCTATCCTGTACCCTCCCTCTCCCTGCACGGGTTCCATAAGGACAAAAGCTATTTCGTTCGGCTCCGACAGTGCTTCCTTTATCTCTCCTATGTTCGGGTCGCTGTCCTCGGTGCAGAAGTTTATCCTCTTCACCCTGAACTCCGGGTATCCCTTCTTGTGGACCTGCTTGCTGTAGTTGAACGTGAGGGCTCCAAGCGTCCTGCCGTGGAACGCGCCATAACAGGAAACGCCGAAAAGGTCATTTGCCGGAACCTTCATCGAGAGGCTCCTCTTCCTGTAGCACAGCTTCAGCGCGTTCTCCACCGCCTCGGCACCCGTGTTGATGAAGAAAATCTTGCTCAGGCTCCTCGGCAGCAGCGTTGAGAACTTCTCGGCGAGGTCGGCCTGCTCGACTGTGAAAAAGTCCTGGCCGCCGATCTTGTGCGCTCCTATGTTGGAGTATTTCCTGATGACCTCGAGAATCTCCGGATGGCCGTATCCCACGGGGCAGCTGCACACCTGGGAGTTGAAGTCGAGGTATTTCTTCCCGTCGAGGTCCTCTATGTAGCATCCGTTCCCGGACTTTATCGTCAGAGGGTAAGCATAGGTCGTGTCCGGGCAGTACTTCAGGGTCTTCTTTACGACCTTTTCGGACTCGCTCATACGAACAGATTAACAATGGCACCTAAAAACTAATAAAGATTGTGTCACTGCCTGCACCCCCATTGCTTCCCCGCGTCGTACGTCCCGTTCTGCCACCAGAGGTACCGGACTATCCTTGTCTTGACCGCGGATGTCTGGTTAGGACCATTATCCCAGTTGAACTTCGCGAGGACGTCCCACTCCGAATCGGCTTCCATTAATTATCAGTTGTCCTTTCCAAGGAATAACTTCTTCCTGCTGGCAAAAACCGAAACTGATAGCAAACCTGCAACCAACAAGACGGTAAGGAGTGGATTGTCCGTGAAGTAGGCAAGGGGTCTGTCTTTATAATATTGGCCTGCATCAAACGTTGTATCAACGCGTCTTGCGGTGCTGCTCAATGCTCGGTCAAAGAACAAAGTGGTCCCGTTTTTGGCGCTTATGCCAACAGACGCGCCGCTTTCCGTATCCATCAGCCAAATCAGATTCCCCTGATAAATTGCCAGTGCCGGACCGACAAAAACACTGTCTTCTCTGAATGGCAAGTTTGAATAGAGTCTTTTGCTGTCCAGAATTAGAACCTTCGAATGATACGCATTCTCAACCGTATAGATGGCTTGATTTAACGTCATTTTAGGTACAATATCATAATTCTCAGCCTTAATCCCAGAATAGGTCAGATAAGATAGGGATGCGTTTCCAGAGTTTTGGTCAATATCTATAAATAGGCCGTTGCCCAAAACTGGAATACTGTTGACTATTCTTGGGCAAAAGAACGTATATTTTCCAGACGCCTCTGTACCAGTAGGACCATTAAAACATGTGAGGAATTGGCCGTAATCTGCTCCCACTCTAGTTGGCAAGGTATCTGACAAATATTGTTTAGCTAAATTCAATGCGACAGATCTATCGATAGAAACAGCTACAGTATCTATGCTAAAAATCACAACTAGAAAAATTGAAATAAAATACAATGAGACTAACTTTTTTAATACCATATTTACATCACTTGAGAGTTTGAGTACAGCCTCCGACACTGCCATTTAAACCTATTCCACCAGCTGGACCATAAACATCGAGCACTGCACAGCGATTTCCTTCACTATTTGACGTGTTTATAGGAAGACCAATTGTTATGTTGGACCAAAAACATCTGTACCAAGCTTTCATAGCCCCGATTCTTACATCACCATAAGTATTGTTGCAGGCTCCGGGGTCTGAAGGGGTCGCGCTTCCCTGAAATCCAATGTAACATTGAGTTCCCTTATCGACAAAGGCCTTGTACAGTGGATCGTTCAAACCAGTTCTAGTAGAACTGTTGTCGCCAGAAAAGCTAGATGCTACAATTGCAAGTCTAATGGAGTTTAAATTTTGTTGCACAGACCTGACAGTATCGGGGTACACCGTATCGTCGAAATCTGGTATGTCAATTATAAACCCATTTTTGCAAGGCGAAGATGTGTAATTTACTTTGCCGTGTCCGTCGAAATTGTATACTGTATCTAAAGGTATCTGGGTAACAAAATCCGATTTAGGGAATCCGCTAATCGGTCTGTCTGCCTGGACCTGCGGCCTGTAGCCTAGGCTGGTAAGATTTCCGTATGAATCAAGTGACTCCTGCCTGAATGTCGTGGACTCGTCCGACTGGTTGTTCCACTGGAAGTCTACGTGGGATGCGAAAAACGGCTGCCACACATATTCCACGCCGCCCTGTCTTATCTGGGAAAAGTCGCTGTCCGCTATTGCCGACAATCCTTGGCTCGGCGACGAGTAATCGACTTCGGCAGTCGGGTTTCTGAAGTAAACCATGAAGTTCTTTGACTGGTTGGCTGTCAGACTGTTCTGTAACAGGATATCAGTGGAGTCGCAGTAAGTGTTGTAAACGTAATTGCCGGTGCTGGGGTCGATGTAGCCCGTGTTGTACAGCTGGTACTGCGTGTTGTTTATCGTCATGTTTGCAATAAGTGACTGTGAGCCGTTCGCAAACACCTCGGCGACGCGTATCTCCTTCGAACAGTTGTAAATCCTGCATTCAGGAGACGGTTTGGTGTATGTTGCGGTCATGTTGGAATGGAAATTTCTGATGTACACAATCCCGTTCCCGCCGCTCCCCGCGTTCTGCGTCACGTTCACCGGCTGTCTGCAGTTGAACTGCTTCGCCGAATCAAAAGTGCCGTTCTCCCACCACAGGTAGTTTACGATGCGGACTTTGTTAGACGCCGTCTGCACGCCTGTCGTGTAGACGTTTGTAGAGTTGGCTGTGAAGTTGGCGTAGACGCCCCACTCCGAACCGTATGGCCCTTTAGCAGTCACGTTCCAGCTCTTGCCGCAGCTACTGTTGTCCAGCCATCCGCAAGAATAGGGGTTATAATCGCTCGCTGGAATTGTAAATGCGCACCCCGGGCAATTCACAGAAGTATTTTCACGCAATATGACACCGCTGTCTCCCTTCTCGTAGATTGTTACGTTTATGTACGATGTGTTCTTCCAGCTCACATTCGTGTTATCGGACGTGAAATTGACCATTATTTGGTAGATTCCCCTTGTACCGGAAGCAGTCACGTTCCAAGTCTTTGTCGGGCAGCTGCTCGCATTGTTAAGCCAGCCGCAACTTTGAGGGTTGGATGAGCTGGTCCAAAACGGCAAACTGATGCTAGTTGGTATCACCGCCCAGTTGCCAAGGTTCTGTGTGTAGGCATATGCAATTCCAGCCAAGCCCATGAATACAACTATCGCTACCAGCATTTTAATCTCGACCACCTTTTATCCAACTGACAATAACCCGCATGGCGTCGGCTATCATGTCAAGAAAGCCTTGATGTGTCTGCGGGGCTTGCACTATTACAGCACTGGCTTCGGGCGATGTTGTAGGTCTCGGATCTGCGACAGCTTGAACGTTGCCGCAGCAACCGCCAGTACACGTGGCATTAGCCTGAAGTACGAAAGTCTGGTTCCTCACAACCTCGATGTTTCCTGTCGGGGCGATAGCATTGACTACCAAGCTCCCATTGCATCCTGAAAATGTCTGTTCTTGCCCTATCGATGGGACAGGCTCCGGTTCTGAATATTTCCTGACTCTGAACTCATCCCACCAGCTGTTCCAGCCGCCGCCTATCGGGTGGTTCTGCTCCAGATATATCGGCAATGATACTGGAGGTATGTAGCTACTGTTCGTGTTATTTCCAAGAGACGTCCCATTCTGAAGTACCTCAATCCTCGACGCAAGCCATCTTATTTTATAAGTTGACCAGCCCGTGATGGTCGGCTTTGTTATTACCGTGTAATTCTTGGAAGTCCCATTCTGAATCCAGATATACGCACTTGTGCCTGAAGTTTCGAAGCAGGCAAATCTCGTAGAGCTGCCGCCGTTCCAACACAAGTCTACCCCACCACTGCCGGTAAACGTGTTGTTTGAAAATCCCATGCCCCAGTAGTTCGGAGTGTTGTACCCAGCTTTGGCATTCATAATCAACTCGCTTCCAACAGGGATGCTGGCATTTGAGTGTATCGCCGCGGTTGACCAGCTGCTGTCGTCGGAGTAAGATTTGAACGAGGGTGCGCCTGGAAACCCAGCGCCAACATCCACCGACCAGCTTCCAGTATTGTAATTATTCTGAGTCCAATCGGGCATCGAGGAACCGTTGTTGTAAAAATCGAAAGCGGCGGAAGCGTTGCTCTGGTTAGAAACGGGTGTGCTGTTGCCGTAGTACGCGTAGATTGTAGTGCTTGAGCTTGCAGGTATGCTGTCCACCTTCACCCAGACGTACACCCAATTGGAATTTGATTGCGATTCTGTCCAATACGGAAGAACTGCAGCCGTAGAAGAGTCTGTGGCGTTTACGAACCTCATGTCCGACCAATCCGACTGCGCATGGTTGTTTGTCTGCGAGTATGTGATGTTGACTGGGACTTGGTAATTTGTCAGTGTATTGCTGTTTTGCGAGTTGTTGATGGTTATTGGTATCTTGTAGTTCCAGCTTGAATTCCACCAATCCCATCTATCCTGCTCGTATGTAACCCCACCGACAATTATCTGCGGGAACCATTCGCGCGAGTTAAGACCCAGTTTGGGCGGCCATACAGCATACACCTTTATCTTGTATGCGATACCAGGCTCGAACGTATAATTGGTAAACTCTTTCCACTCCTCGCTTGTCACATTGTACCAGTGCCAGCCGGTGACATTACGGTCATAATGGGTCACGTTGTAGGTGCCGTTTGCGCCAGCGATTGTTTCATTCCACACATAAGCAACGTAGTCCGTCACGTTCTGCGGATTGGACACATTCTCAAGCACTGAATATGTTATGCTTTGCATAAGAGTGGCTCCTGACTGTTCTGCAGTCCGTATCTTGAAACTATTCGCATCCACAGTCAGGTCGGAGGATGTTGGGTTCTTGAAATCGAATACTGCTATACCTTGGGTAAGGTCTGCCCTGTTCTCTATCAGGTTTGTGAAGAAAGAGTCGGCGGTCAGAGCTGTCTGCGACCGCGCATTTGAAGCAAGCAGCAAAAGAGTAATGACGGACATCGTCAAGAAAGTGCCGGCAATAATCTTGCCAGCGCCTCTGGAACCAAGAACAGTTCTGCCCATGCTATCTTACATTCAATTGCCTTTTTTTTTACCCATAAAGCTTGAAGTTTTGGGAATAGTCCTAAAAGGTAGTTTCGTAATTTTTATCTGTCAAATATTTTTCGCTTTCTTCTCCAGCAAATCAAAAATATTTTTCATGTCCGTGTCTGTGAACTTGCCTTTCTCGTCTATGAACCAGTCATTCAATTTTTCCTTGTCGTAACCATCTTCCATATATTCTAGCGCCTGAAAAATCATCTCAAGCTTGTCCGACTGGTAGGCTATCTTCGCCTCGGGGGTATTCATCTCGCCGAACTCCCTCCACAGCTTGAGGTACATCTCCCTTTCGCCGGCTGGCAGCGCTTCCATGATCTTCTCGAACGCGGCGTTTTCCTTTTTCGCTTTTGTATCCTCGCCCAATTTTTCCTTCGCGTACGTGTCCCAGTCCCCGATTATGGATTCCGCCACATCGTGAAGCAGGCACATCCGCATGACCTTCTCCGAATCCAGCTTCTTGATGTCGGCGACAAGCATCCCAAGCACGGCGGTCCTGAAGCTGTGGTCGGCGACGCTCTCTGGATTTGGTATGTTCAAACCTTTCCACGTGACCCACCCCGTCCTGCCAACTTTCTTCAGCTTTCCCACTGTCCTGATGAACTCGATTATCTTGTCGTGCAGAAAAATCACTTAAGGTCTGACCTGCTTGTGGAACCTTCCCTTGTACCTCTCCCTTCCCTTCACTTCTTCCAGAATAATCTGGCATATCCCAGTGCCGGGATAAAGTGCCAAAGGTATGGGTGAAAGATTCGCTATTTCCAAAACAACTTTGGCGGAAGTGCCGGGCTGGATGAACCCGCTGCTCACGTGCGTCAAAAGTCCCACTCTCGCGAACCTGGAACGTCCTTCTATCCGTGCTGACACGGTGTCTGGTAGGGAGACGACTTCCTCCGTTATCCCGTGCACAAGCTCGCCGGGCATGATGAGAAAGTACCCTCCTTTCCTTATCTCCACGCGCTGGGTTATCCTCCTGTAGTCGCTGTCGTCCTTCACGTGGAAGATGTCGTGCGTCTTTGTGAAAACCCTGAAGGAATTTCCGAGGTGCAAGTCGATCGAGCCCGGGCCGACCTGGATCTTGTCGAACGGCTTTATCCTGAGCCTGCCGTCATCAAGCAGCTTGAGAATCTCCTGCCGCGTTATGACTGCCATCAATTAGAATTGGGTACGTCATACGAAAAAGGTTTTCGCGCACAACGCTGATGTCACACGTATGACAATTGAATTACATCAATCCCAGCAAAAGAAAAATTTTCTAGGTGCTGATTGTGTGATGATACACGTGTATCAAAAACTGTTATACGTATAACACACCACAAAAATCTGTCATCATTCAATTTTTGCCTGACAAAAGCCTACCTGTACCTTTCCTTCGCCCACTCCTCTGGCCGCTTCCCCTTCTCAAGAGCCGCTTTTCCCAGGACTCCGTGCTCCTCCTCCGGCACTGTTATCAGCCCCTTTATCGGGTCCAGGGCGTGCTCCCTTATCGCAACAAGCTGCTTCTCCACGGAAAGAATCTGCTTGCTCTCTATGCCGTAGAACTCCGTCGGCAATTGGTCGGGCGGCACGTCCCTCTGCAAAAAGTCGATTATGTTCCTCAGCGCAAGATAGGACTGCTTGTACGGGTCATCTCCCCCGCCGCGCTCGAAGATTATGTACACGTCTTTCTCCTTTCCCATGCCCTTGTTCCTGAGTATGTAGTAGAGCCTGTAGAGGTAGGCCTGCTGCTCGGAGCCGAGAGGTATGGGCAGGTGCGCCGGGCCGAGAGGCGACGGCCAGCCAGTGTGTATGACAAGGACATTCCTCCCGCCCTCCTCCGGGAGAAGGTTGAAAGCCACCTCGGGGTTTATGTTGGCCATGAGGATGTGCTCTATGTCGAACGCCACGCCGAACATTCCTTCGGCGCTTTCGTCCAGCGTCTTCATGACATAGTACATCTGCAGCGGACTGGGCAGCCTCGACATCTCCTCCTCCGAGACCATCGGCGTCTCGATGACGAACGGCATGCTGTACCTCCTTATCATGCCCTTCAGGTCGTGTATCCTCGGGTCTTTGCTGGGCCCGGGGTTTCTCTCCTGCGAGAAGTGCCCCCAGATGTACTTTGCCGACACCGCAGGGAACCACAGGGTGTGCTTTGCGAAAAACTGCGGGTCGTTCATCGAGAGGCTCTTTATCTGGTTGTCCTTCAGCCACTCATCCCTCTCCTTCTTCGCCAGGGCGGCGTAGTAGTCTATCGAGGAGTTCACAATCCTGTCCCAGAGCGGGTCGTTGTTGACCTCCATCCACTTTGCGACTACGTAGTAGGCCACTCTCTCACAGCTGTACGTTAGGTCTGCTGTCCTTGAAAAGTTTTTCAATGCTTCAGTAAAATCTTCTTCTGCATTTTCTGGCACCTTTTCGTCTATTACACCGTCCACGATCTTTTCCATAACATCAGGCGTAAGTTTGGCATTGGGATTGTTAGTGCTCCTCCTCAAATCATCGGTTGCTTTTGCCACTCTTTTGTCCACCTCAGCAGCTATCCTAGGGTATCTCCTAAGCACTTCAGGATTCACCTTCCAACTTTCCTTTAATTCATCTTCAAGCTCTTTTACATGATTGTCAAAGTTTGGATTGCGTATAAATCTATGACCAGCAATGCCCATGACTTCTGGCTTTTTTATAGCCCATTTTATGGCTTCAGTCATCTTTGGAGATTTGTCTTCGAGGAAATCCGAAAAATTCCTTCCCCAGAAATCCACGATTGTGGTTGGCTGCAGCGCCATTCCCAGCTGGAGGAATCCCGGCGACTCCGACGAGTGCAGCAGCAAATACTTGGAGCCGAGCTTGCCCGACTCCGTTATCATTATCTCCACCTTCTGGTGCGCCCTTATGTAGTTGTCCTTCAGGGCGGAGTCCATCTGCGCGCCCTCCGAACCTAGGGCGGAAGTCTCTCCGTGTATGCCGAACCCTATCCCCATCTCCTTTACTTTGCGCATGTTGTTCTCGAGGTCCGGCTCTTGGAACTCCGATATGTTCTCGAGGGGGAGCTGGACAAAGTTCACTCCGTGCCTCACGACCGCCATGGCCTTCCTGTACAGGCCCGCAAGCTGCATCGCCGCCTCGGGGCCGCCCGCCTGCCTGGCTATGTGGAACGCGCCGGGGTCGCTTCCAATCACGTAACCCATATATCATCACTGGACTATCGGGACCTGGAAGGCCTTCTTGAGCCAGTCGGTCACCGTGAAAAACATCGGGGTTATGTCGGGCTTTACGTACTGCTTCTCCACCCTCTCCTTGCTGAACTCGTACTTGCCGTATGTTGTGAGGTATTCGATGTCGATGCCAAAGTACCTGAAGAAGTTGTGCAAGCCCCTAAGGAACGCCTGCTGCGGCCACCACCTCTCCTCCTTCATCACAGTTTTCAGCGCCTCCCTCTCCGCCCTGACCTCCGCCTCCTTCTCCTTCTCCTCGGCCGTCTTGTACAGCTCCGTCCTCTCAAGCTCGTCTATGCTCGCGCCCGAGACGCCCATCTCGCCGAGCATCTGCCTTATGTAGTTGTCCAGCGCCTTCTCTTTGGACATCAGCTCGAGCTGCCTCAGGAGTATCATGTTCTGCGACTGGATGGACACGGTCACGCTGTCTATGGCAAAGTCCTCCGCCTCGGTCCCGTTCGGCAGCCTCATCATCAGCCTGGCTATCGGGAACTCGAACATTATGTAGTAGGGGCTCGGCACCCACGACTCCCCGCCCGCGCCGCGCATCCCCTGCTCGAACCTTCCGAGCAGCTTCTTCCTCACGTTGAACAGGTCCATGATTGTGAGCTCCACCCCGTACTCCTTCTCGACGGCCTTCATGTACTTCCTCAGCACGTTGTCCATGGACGGCTCCATCGGCAAGGCCTTCACGAGGCCCTGCTCCAAAAATATCTTCTCGTCAGAGGAAAGCGTCCTCCTCTTGCCATCCTCCCTGAATATCCTCTTCAGCTCGCTTACCTCCTCCGCCCTGAAGCCGGCCCTCCACGCCATTATGAGCTGATCCACCTCCCTGGTGTGCCTGTACTTTTCGGACGGCGAGAACGGCTTCCACGCCCACACCTTCGCGTTGTCGGAAGATGTCGCCTGCGCCCCCGGCAGGTAGGATGCCACCTTCTGCATCACCCCGGCCACCCCTCTCTGTTCTAGCGCCTGCGTTATGAGCTTGTACCTCGCTATCAGGGGCCTCGCCATGTTCTTGTACTCCATGACCGACTTCTTCCTGGACTCCAGCATCTCCGTCAGCGACCTGAACCTCTCGTTGACGGCGCTCCTGAAGAGGCCGTCCCTCCACTCCACGTACAGCCTGTTCTTCGTCGCGAGCACGACCGCCTCCGCCTCGGATATGCCGTACTTTTCCTTTATCCCCCTCTGCTCCAAGTCTCCGTCCTCCAGCTTCATAAAGTCGGCGATTATGGTGGGCCACCTCGGCGCTATGAGCTTCAGCGCTATGGTCTCGCCGGTGTGCACGTCCACCTGGTCGATGAACACGGCCTTCAGAGACTGGTCGCCCCTCAGTATGAGAGCCTTTCCCTCCGCCGTCTTGCCCCCCTTTGCCAGCTTCCTGCCCTCCTCGAGCATCGAATAATAGTCCATGAACTCCTTGTACTTCCTCCAGTCGTGCCTCACCAGGTCCAGGTCCGCTATAGAAGTACCTATGCTCGCGAGGCTCTGCTTTATCTGCCCCTCCATCTGCTGCTTCTGCGCTATGGTGAGCTGGTAGTACTGCTGGAAGACCGGGGAGACCTCCACCGACTCGTCTATCTTCACAGCCTCGTAACCCCACTTTCCCAGCTGGGCCATGAAGCCGAAGAATATACCGCTTCCCGTGCCCGGCGGTGTGAAAAAGTCCAGCTTCGTCTCGAGCCACAGGGGGGTGTAGTTTATCCCCTCGCTCAGAGGAATCTTTGGAACATCCACCCCCGGCCTGGCTAGCCCTATGTTTTCGGGGTAAGCTATCGCCATAAATAACTATTCCAGTTCGACCGATTTAAGCTTTCCAGGGGATTTGAGCCTTGTTAAGTTTAATTACTTTTCAAGTCAAAATATCTTTCAAGGGTTGCCTATGCCTGTGTTTGCGAGGACGAAGCTGCTGGTCGAGGACGACTGCATAAGGCAGAAGATAATAATCCTGGACTACCACGGCCCGAACCCGCAGAACATCTACAGGCAGACAAGGAGCCTCCTGAAATCCGTCTTCAAGGTGCAGGACAAGGAGATAGAGGAGAAGGTCTTCGACTGGGACAGGTCCGCCCCGGAGGAGAAGTTCAAGATATGGATAATCATGGACAAGGACATCGACCCGCACTCGTACTACCACGTCGAGATAAACCTCAACGGGAAGGCCGCGCCCAGCAAGGAGTTCGGCAAGGAGGGAGAGGCCCACGTGCAGATAGAGGCGATGCTCAGGACGGAGTACCCGCAGGACATGTGGTGGGAGAGGACCATATTCCACGAGCTTTTCAGGGTGATTTTCCACAACGCGATATACAAGGGCGAGCGCGTGAAGCTTTTGGAGGAGTGCAAGGAGATGTCATTGAGGTTTTACACGGAGCTGAAGAACTACCTGAACATACTGCCGAAGGGCGGGTGAAAGAATGCCAGTGTGGAGATTGGAGGACGACTGCATCTCGAAATCGGCGAAGCTTACGCTGAACTATGCGGGACCGAACCCGCTGAACGTGTACAACAAGATAAGGACCATCCTCATGCGCACCATCGGCGTGAAGAGGGAGCACATCTGGGAGAGGGACTTCCGCTGGGACATAACCGCGGACCCGCGGGGCTTTTTCATCAGGATGTACGTCAACAAGAAGATGGACGCGCGCACGGCCATACTGTTCGAGCTCATATTCCAGGGCAAGCAGCCGGTTGACCCGAACAAGAACGGCACCCTGACCATGGGAATAAACGCGAGGATATACACCGACTACAGCCTGGACTCCACCTTCCAGCAGTCTGTCTTCTACAGGAGCCTGCTCAGGGTGTGGTACATGCTCTTCTACAACGAGGTCAGGAGGGGCATGCTCGACGAGTGCGGCAAGCTTATCGACGAGGTCCTGATGAAGGTCAGGAGCGAGCTGGGCCTGGAGACGAAAGGACCGGCATGACCCCGCGTTTAAAAGAAATAAACCATTGCAAGCCAGAATAATTTATCGGTAAACATGCTCGATATCAAGATTGTGAGGGAGAACCCCGAGGTTGTCATTAACGACCTGAAGAAGAGGGGCGACAAGACAAAGCTCACATGGCTCGACGAGCTCATAGACAAGGACAGACAGTGGCGCAGGATTGTAGTGGACACCGATGCCCTGAAGGCCCGGAGGAACAAGCTGTCCGAGGAGATAGGGAAAACGAAAAAGGCGGGCAAGGACGCATCGAACTTGCTGAAGGAAGCCGCGGATATACCGAAGAAAATAAAGGAGAACGACGAGAAGATAGCCGTGCTGCAGGAGAGGTGCAAGTGGATACTGATGCGCCTGCCCAACATACTGCACGAGTCAGTGCCCGTGGGAAAGGACAGCTCGGAGAACCTTGAGGTTAGAAAATGGGGCACGATTCCAAAGTTTTCGTTCACTGCGAAGGACCACCAGGACCTTTTGAAGCCCATGGGCAGGCTGGACATCGAGCGCGCGGCCAAGATAGCGGGGGCGAGGTTCTACATCCTCAGGAGCGATTTGGTTAGGCTGAACTATGCACTGATGAGCTACGCGCTGGACTTTTTGCAGCAGAAGGGCTTCACGCTCATACAGCCGCCCTACATGATAAACAGAAAGTCGTACGAGGGAGTTGTTGATTTTGAAGATTTTGAGAACGTCATCTACAAGATAGAGGGCGAGGACCTTCACCTAATCGCGACCAGCGAGCACCCGCTTGTCTCGATGCACTCAGACGAGGTGATGATAGCTAAAGATCTGCCAATTTTCTACGCCGGCATATCTCCCTGCTTCAGGAAGGAGGCCGGCACCCACGGCAAGGACACAAAAGGAATATTCAGGGTGCACCAGTTCGACAAGGTGGAGCAGATATGCTTCTGCAAGCCCGAGGACAGCTGGAGGATACACGAGCAGATGATTTCGAACGCTGAGGAGTTCTTCAAGACGCTCGTCCTTCCCTACAGGGTGGTGAACATCTGCACAGGCGACATCGGAACGATAGCAGCGAAGAAGTACGACATCGAGGGATGGTTCCCCGCACAGGAAAACTACAGGGAACTTGTGTCATGCTCCAACACCACGGACTACCAGGCGAGGCGCTTGAACGTGAAGTTCAGGGATAAGGAAGACATGCCCATAACCGGACTCGTTCACATACTGAACAGCACTCTTGTGGCTTTGGAGAGGACGCTCGCGTGCATCGTGGAAAACTATCAGCAGGCGGACGGGAGCATAGCTGTGCCGAAGGTCCTGCAGGGGTACATGAACGGTGCAAAGTCTATCGGTGGGAAGGGATGAAGTACCAGCAAGTTTCAGATGACGAGTACGTGGTGTTTCTGAAGGGCGAGGATCTCTTGCACGGCCTGAAGGATTTCTCGGAAAAATCGGGCGTGACTTCGGCGGTCTTCAACGGCCTGGGCTCGCTGACGGAAGCGCACATAGGCTATTTCGACTCCAAGACCCGGAGGTTCGTGTCCAAGAAGTACGGCGAGTTTCTTGAGATAACCAACATGAACGGGAACATCGCCAAGAAGGGCGACGAGACGCTGATCCACTGCCATGTGAGCCTTGCCGGTACCGATTTCGGCCAGTTCGGCGGGCATGCCGCGGAGGGCTGCGCCGTGTTTGTCGCCGAGATATACGTCAAGAGGCTGGCGACGCAGCTCAGGAAGGAGCTTGACGAAAAGATAGGACTGAACCTGTTCAAGTTCTGAAAGCCACGAGGGAGGATTGAACTCCCGACCTTTAACGGAGCTTTTGGCCCTTTCGCTAGCTCGCTGCAGATACAAGGTTCACCAACAGATTGAATCTGCTTCGAGTGCTCTACCAATTTCTCCTGGTTTTCAAGACCAGTCTGAGCTATCGTGGCCTGATAAAGAAATATTTTCGCCATTAGGATTAATAAATCAAACTATCCAACTGAAACCCTCTCTGTCGTCCGAGTCCTTGGCCACGCTCCAGTAAAGCGAGATTTCCCCGTACCGCGCCTTCTGATAGTCAGATATTTCGCGTACCGCATCGACGGAGTTTATACACCCGATGCCGCTGTCGCCGCGGAAAATGCTGAACCCCTTTCCCAGTTTTCCTGCGAGGGAATTCTCCGGAAGATAGCCGGAAAATTTGCAGTTGATGTCGTCGGCCATCTCCTCCAGTTTCTTCTCCATGCAATAGCTTTCCGGGAAATTCCTTGACCCCTTCACATCAAACAAAAGTAGGCACATGCCCTGCTCGGAAATGTATCTGCTTGCCCTCCTGACGCACTCGTCAATCGGGAGGCCCTTTGCTTTTTTCTTCTCCATAATCAACAGGTTGTGATTGTATCTGGATTAATTTCAAGAAAATTATTTTGCTTACTTTTTCATTACTTGCTTCCAGCCTATGACATTTCCCTTTTCGTCCTTTATCTCGTCCACTATGTGGGTCTCCCGGAAATCCTTCTCGACTTCCACCCAGCCGACTTTGCCATCGGCGTCTTTGAATTCCACCGGCACAGTATGGTAGGGAGTGATGTAGCAGTCGCCCGACTTTATAATCTGCACGGTCTCGTACGCGGGGTTCACCCTCCTCTTGTACTCGTCCTTGATGTCCTCGAAGACGCCCATCGCCCCGTCCGCCGCCCAGTTACCGCCGCCCCTCTTGTCTATATCGGACGCCGTCCTCACCAGCGCACCGACGGTCTGCGCGTAGAGCCAGTACCTGAGCTCCTCCTTCCACGCGCCCTTCCTGACCATCTTGTAG
>CAYRSM010000035.1:0-14982 GCA_964427125.1 uncultured archaeon
GCTGCTTGCGGTATTCCTGCCCCTCGGGCTGGGAGCGGCCGCGCTCGGGCAGATCTTTGCCGAGTACCACAATCTTATTTTTTCGATAGGAGGCCTGTTGCTGCTGTCCCTCGGGTTGTCGTTGCTGCTAGGCAGACATTTTTCCCTTCCGTTCTCGGTGCATCCGAAAACGGGCGCGCAGAAAGCCCAGAACGCTGGCTCGATTTTCGGATTGGGCGTATTTTCCGGGTTCGCAACACTCTGCTGCGCCCCGGTATTGGCAGGCGCTCTTGCATTGTCGGTGTTGCCGGGCTCCATATTGTTGGGAGGGCTGTACACGCTTGCCTATGTGATCGGAATGGTGTCGCCGCTGTTCATCATCGCCTACTTCCTTGACAGGACCGACTTCACGAAAAAGTTCATAGCTTTCAGGAGGAGCTTTTCATATTCCATCGCGGGAAAGCAGGTAAGCCTCACGGCAGCGGAAATGCTGGCCGGCCTCACCTTCCTTCTCATGGGAATCCTGATACTCTATCTCGCGTATACAAACCAGATTGCAATGGCCGGCGGCGGGTACCAGCTGGCGTTCAACATCTACATATCCAACCTGACGGATTCGGTAAACAGGTATTTGGGATGGCTGCCCTGGGAAATATGGGCTTTGGCGATTGCCGGCATCTTCGCGCTGATAATCAGAGCGGCGCTCGGAAAAATGAATAGACAAAAATCAGGCGGAAAGGATACGAAATGACATCGCAAGCGGTGCACTTGACCAGTGCTGTTGCCCAACCAAGCGCACCGCGTATAAGCGCGCCCGTTGAAGCGCCGTGCTTTTGTGCCGCAGCTGGAAACGCCCGGGTCGTGCAACGTATTTAAGCTTGACACTGATATGATTCTTATGGATCAGAAGCTTCTTGGCATAATGATGTTGGCGGTGGGGGCGTTCCTCGTAATAAGCGTCTACTCGTACACATCCGAGATTGCGGCGCTGGGCGCGGAGCTCCACAAGAACTGCGACATGTCCGACGCTGTGTGCCCGTACAAGCGGGGCGCGCCCATAGAGTCGTACCACGGCTACTTCCTTTCGGCGATGGTCGTCATAGCCGGGGCCTACATGGGCTTTTTCCAGAAGAAAGCGGAGAAGGTGGTGGTTGAAAAGCCCACCGCGGTCGACAGAAGCAAGACCAGGAAGGCGATGGAGTCGTTGGTCGGGGACGAGAAGCAGGTGTTCCATATGCTTTCGGGCTCTGATGGCGCGATGTTCCAGAGCGACATAATGCAGAAGACCGGGTTCTCGAAGGTGAAGACGAGCAGGATCCTCGACAGGCTGGAGCTGAAGGGGCTTGCGGAGAGGAGAAGGAGGGGAATGGCCAACTTGGTGGTCCTGAAGGTGTGATGAAACTAGTTTCAAGCAAACCATTAAATACTGTTCCACGGGTGTAGATTTTATGGAAACCAAGAAAAAATTAGGCACGCTGAGCATATTGATAATCGCTCTGTTGGTGGCGGCTAATGGCGCTCTCCTGTACCAGGTGTATGTGCCGAAGGGGAGCATGACTGACATGGCGGCAGGAGGCGCGTCGAACGCCAGCTTGACGGGCACGACAGCCAACGCGCCGAACGCGGGAAACCTGAAGGTGTTCAGGGGCGTCATAACGAACGCAAATCTGGCGCCCCAGAGGCTGGAGGGCGTGGCCACCACAGACAATGGGTGCGGCGACATGGGGAACGGCCTGGTGGAGTGCAACACCGACATAACCACCGCGCAAGGCACCGTCAACTTCAAGTACAGGCACAACATGGATATGCAGCACTGCCTTGCAATGGCGGGGGCGGAGAAGGTCACGGTGGACATACTTGACGGCAGCGGGAACGCGGAGGTCACTAGGCCGTAAAGCGCCGTGCGAATAGGTTGGAGCATGTAAAGAAGGGTGGAAAAGATGAAAATTGGCAGGATGGCAGTGGGGCTTGCGGCGTTCGTAGCGTTTTTGTCGTCTTCGCCTAGCGCGGTTATGGCGATGTGCCCGTTGTGCACGGCGGCCACGGTGGCGGCTGTCGCAGTGACGAGGGCTTACGGCCTTGATGACATTGTGGTCGGGATTTTCATAGGAGGCTCGATAATGTCCACGGTTTTCTGGATAAACAGGGTGTTGCTCAGGAGGCACAAGGGGAAGTCGTACATACAGAACCAATTCCTAATCATCCTGCTGGTATCTTTGCTGTCTACGGTTGCGACATTTTACTTCGCGGGAATGCTGGGCAGCCAAGTACAGAAATACCTGATTTTCGGCATCGACAGGATACTGGTCGGGTCCGTATTGGGCATGGGCGTCTCGCTGGCGGCACCCAATGTTAACCAGTCCATACGCTCGCTCAACGGGGGCAAAAACTACCTCCCCCTGCAGATGATTCTGGTGACGCTCGGCATGCTGGCCGTGACAGTTTTCGGCTTTTATATGGCCGGGCTCATCTGAGTGGTCCGTATGGACGTCGTCTACCTGGTTCTGCCCGGCATGGCCGGCCTGTTTTTCTTCTGGCTCTTTGCCAAGGAGCTCGTTCGGAGGGCTTTCGGATTCGGGTTCTGCGTGATATGCGCGACGGTGAGCAGCACGTGGCTGTTGCTGCTTGTGCTGAAGGCGGCCGGCTACGACATACCGCTGCTGATTGTCGCAATCCTCATGGGGGAGAGCGTGGCTGGCCTGATGTACCAGTTCGAGAAGAGGGTCGGGAGGCGCGGCAATCTGCCGGCGCTGAAGCCTGTTATAGTTTTGGCCGGCACGCTGTCGGTGTACCTGCTGTTGAGGTTTGTGTATGGCTGAGAAAAAAACGCACAAGATATATATGTCAGTGCGCATGAATCATAGTAATGGATGGGGGTTTGAGCATGGCTGAGAAAAGACCTAGGAAGGAAAAGAAGGGCATAGTGGCCAAGCTGCTGGAGATGGTGAAAGAGTGTTGCGAATGAGGGACGAATGTCGTGTCCGCATGGCGGGGGAGATGTGAGGCGATGTTCGGGCTGTTCAAAAAATACTGCGAAATGTGCGGCAAGGAGGCTGATGGTCGCATAGCGAGGTTCGGGAAGAAGTTCTGCTCTGAGGAGCACGCGCAGCAATATGTCGATGACCAGAAGAAGGCGCAGGAGCTTGACAGGCAGATTAGGGCGAACAACAGGCTGCCCAGAGCGGGTGGCGGGGGGTGCTGCTGATGTTCGGATTCGGAAAGTCCAAGTGCGAGCAGTGCGGCATGGAGCTGAAGCCTGATGCACAGGAATGGTCGTGGAAAGGCAAGAAATTCTGTTGTGACAGCTGCAAACAGTCATACAGGCATGGCAAGAGCAAGTGTGGCGGGTGTTGCCACTAGGAAGTCAAAGTTGATGTGTGATGGACAGGAAAGCAAAAATAATATCCGCACTGGGGATATCGGTCGCCGTGGCGGCGGGGCTGTTCGTGAGCCCGGTTTCCCTGTACTTAGGGCAGATTCCTTTTTCGGAAATCAAGGTGGGACATGTCACGGGGACGTTCGTGAGTCCCGTCTTCCTGTACGCGGGAACGCTCCTGCTGGGGATGGCGGTGTACTACATTATGGGTCACAATCGCGTCCCGCACGGCAGTGCGGCGCAGAAATCAAGGGTCAGAAAAGGTGGTGACACAGTATGAAAGAATTCCGGTGCGAAAAGTGCGGCAAAAGGTTCGATTCGGGTGAAGCAAAAAGCCAGCACAGGAAAGACGCTCACGAAGGGAAGCCCGTTGCAAATGGTTCCGAGCGCCACTCGCCCGTAAAGTATGCGGTCAGCGTGTTGATTTTGATCGTCCTGGCGTACGGGGTCTTCTACTTGGCGGCTCCGGGCACTGGCACCTACGTCAACAAGCAGGCAAAGAACTTTACACTGCAGAGCGCGGACGGCAAAACGGTGTCGCTGTCGGACTTTGCGGGGAAGAGCAACGTCCTGCTGTTCTTCAGCGAGGGGCTGGGGTGCGACCCGTGCTGGCAGCAGCTCTCGGACATCGAGAAAAACATCGGCGAATTCAACGGCCTTGAAACGAAGGTTTTGACCGTCGTCATCGACCCGCCCGGCCCGACCGCGCAGGAGGCGCGCAGGTGGAACATAAGCCTTCCCATCCTGATAGACAGCGACAAGGAGGTGTCCAACTCTTACGACGCCCTCAAGTACAGCATGCACCCCGGGCAGCGCCCCGGCCACACTTTCGTGCTGGTGGACAAGAACGGCACGGTCAAATGGAGGTTGGACTGGAGCAGCGGCGCGATGTACGAGCCGGTGGACAGCATCGTCAGCGAGCTGAAAACGCGGATAGCATGATGCGGCCGGTGGCGGCGAAGGGTCATGCCTTGACGGAGTGCCTTGTTATTTCGAGGCTGCATGACCTGTTCTTCCTGCACCACGCCTCGCACTTTTCCGCCCACGAAGAATCTTTGTACAGCAGCCCGCACTCCTCGCACTGGTAAACCCGTCCGAGTCTTTTGACCATATTTGGATGATTAGCTTTGTATTTTATAACCTTGTGCGAACCAAATTGAATACGGCACTGGTCAAGGCTGTGTGCACGGAAGATGCGGTGGAGCGGTGACAAAATGGCGGACATCTACGGGCTTTTCGACAGATACTTTCTGGAGCCCACGCTGACAAAAAGCGGGTACAATGTCGTGAACACGCTGACGTACATCGCCGTTCTTGCGGTCTCGCTGTTCCTTGTGCGGAAACTGCTGAAGAGAATGAGAATCGACACCGACGACAATCTGTGGAAGGGGCTGCTGCCGTTTGTCTTTCTGGGCGGAATTCTGAGGGCTCTGGAGGACGCTGGTTTTTGGGACTTCCTGGGCGTCTACCGCGCAATTTTTATAACGCCGATGCTTTATTTCGTCATTTTTGCAGTCGCATTTTCGGCGGTGCTGGTTTCCAAGTATCTTGGCAGGAGACTTCTCATGCGCACCGGGGTCGCCCTTCTGGCCGTGTTTTTGGCAGTCGCCCTGTCAAAGGCCTCGAATCCTGTAGCGGTCTTCATAGCGCTGGTCATTTTCGCCGCCAGCTACGCCGGGTTTTTCGGACTTCAAAGGATTCTCGGCTTTAATGTTGTCCGATCATTGGCCTCGCCGAACTCGCAGGTTCTGGCGTCACACTTGCTGGATGCGGCGGTGTCCTTCACATCCGTATCCGTCATAGGCGGCTATTTCGAGTCTTCCGTGGGATCGTCGATGATATTCTCCCACCTGCCGGGATGGTCCTTCATCCTGATAAAGGGGGCGGTCATACTGGTGGTCCTGAGGGAACTCGACAAGGACGCCAAGGGCGACTGGAACTGGCTGATAAAGTTCACTTTGCTCGTGCTGGGGCTTGCGCCAGCCGTTCACGACATTTTTACTTTGATGATGGGACGGCAAACTATTTAAGGCGAAATCTGCAAATATAGATATAGGTAGCATGGCAAAGCAAGAATTGAATTTCAAGGTTTTAAGCCTGACCTTGGCCACTTTCTTTTCCGTGGTCTATGTCCTGTGCGTGGTTTACGGCTTTGTCTGGCCCAATACACTCCATCATCAGTTGTTCGAGATCTTTCCTGGCGTAAAATGGATGGATGCAACAAGCTTTGTCGTTGGATTGGTCGAGAATTTCGTCTTGGGAATAATAGTCGGAGTGATTTTCGTCTCAATTTACAATTACTTCCTGAGAAAATACGGGTGAGTCAACGGTATTTGGTTCGCTCAAAAATACCGGAATTGGCCGACAAAGTTCGCTTTGCTTGTGTTGGATCCGCTCCGGCGGTGCATGACACCTTCGCGCTTCTGATGGCATGACACCTGCGTCAGGATTTTGGTATGAGCATTGGTTCCAGAAGGCGGTATCGTGCTCAACAACAACCCATGGATTTTCCCCACCGCGTAGCTTTTTCTGTCCCGAGTGCCACGGCATCGATTGCAAGTGAATTAATCAAAATATGGCAGAAGGCTTTCACGGAGCGTGGTAATCAATAATAGGCGGGAGAGGCATCTACTTTGTATGAAGACAACGCCGAGCTCTGGTGTCTTGGGCATGGCCGTCATGGTTCTGGCGGTACTGTCTTTCATGGCCTACGCCGGGACGGTCGTCCATGCGCACGAGGCGGAAGGCGGCAAAGAACCCGTTTGGGTACTGTCCGGATATGTCCCTGGAAGCATAGACTTGTCTCCCAACGAATCGCTGGACCAGTGGAAAGGCGCCCGCATGGTCGATGTGGGAGGCTGGGACGGAGTGGGTATGGATGTGATGTCCGTGCACAACGGAACATATGCGGCGTTTTTGATAAAACGTCCTTTCAACGTGTCAATTAATTACGCGTATGTAATCGTTGCGTTCGAGGGCGTCGGTAAAAACGGGGACGGTGACGTGTGGGTGTGGAGGGGCGGACAGCTCGGTCAGATTACGGACGCCGGCGTGAAAGCAGAATATGCCCTGGCGAACGGGGAGCTGACAGTCGTTTTCGGGCGCCAGCTGGAAGCCGCAAAAAACGGCACTGCGAATTTCGAGGTGGGCGTGCCCTATGACGATTTCATCAAAACGACTTCCCTATCGACTTTGTCAGCCAACCGGTCCGTGGAATTGGAAAGCCTTGACCGCATGGGTCTTGAGTTCCTTCCGCAGACAGACGCGTACCCCAAGCTGCCGATAGCGTTTTCGGTTGTGATAGTTGCAGCCGCCGCAGGATTGATATACATGGAGATACAAAAGCACAAGTGAGAATATATGTTGAGTGAACTGTGGTCGTGGGCAAAGGAGAGGTTCGGCCTGGGCTTCCTGACAGACCATATGATACCACGCCATGCGAACAGCCCCGCCTATGTTGTCGGCGGCTCCGTCCTTGTTCTGGTCCTGTCCCAGATAGTGACCGGGATATTGCTGCAGCAGTTCTATTCTCCAGTGCCCGCAGCCGCTTACGGCTCCGTGAAATACATTGCCGGGGATCCGGTGATGGGATTTGTTAGGGGGCTTCACTACTGGGGCGCGCAGGTGATACTCATGCTCATAGTCCTGCATCTCGTCCGGGTCTACGTGTCGGCGGCCTACAAAAGGCCCCGCGAGGTCCTGTGGCTTTCGGGGCTGGCCCTGCTGGCGGTCTTTTTCCTGCTGAACTTTACGGGGAGCATCCTGAAGTGGGACCAGGAGGGGGTCGAGGCATTGGCGCACAACCTGGAGATTGCCAAGCTGGCGGGCCCGCTCGGGTACTGGTTCGGCCAGTCGTTCGCCCCAAACGTGCCTTTCCTGATAAGGATAAACAGCCTTCACGTGACCATACTCCCTCTGCTCGCAGCCGGGCTGATTGGTCTGCACGTCTATCTTATACGGATACTGGGGATATCGTCGCCCAAGATTGCCAGTACCAAGAGCAATAAGCCGAAAGAGGCGTCGGTGCCGTTTTCGACCCACATGACAAGGATGGTTTTCTACGGCTCTCTGGCCTTCCTGCTGGTCGCGGTGCTCGCCCTCACAGTCAAACCCCCGCTATCCTCGCTCGGCAACCCCCAGATAGAGGTGTCGAAGCCGGACTGGTACGCCATGTCCCTCTACGGCATAGAAAATTATTTCGGCCTCAGCTACATACCGTACGCCGTGGCTCCCGTAGCCATACTCATGCTCCTTGCCCCGGTCATCGACAGGGGGCCGGAGACGGATCCCAGGAAGAGGAAACTTATGATGGCGCTGCTGATATCTCTGATAATCATCTTCGTGTTTCTGACTGTGTCTGCGGCCGTGCAGCCTCCGAAGTCACATATCGGGTGATGAATTCTGCCAAACTACATACCACTGGCCACTGCGATATTGTCCGCAGTGTTTGCCATGCTGGTACTGGTGCAGTACTTTGAAAGGCGGAAGATACACCAGTTTCTGTGGGCGTTTGCCATGGCGCTTTATTCCGTCTCGGCATACATCGAATACCTTGCCAACGCCGACGTGCTGGGCCCCGGGACTGTGCTGATAAAAATCTATTATGCGAGCGCGGCTCCGCTTGTCGGGTTCATCGGGGCTGGCGTGCTCTACCTCCTTGTGCGCAAAAAATGGGCGGACATGTACCTCTACGCAGTCGTTGCGTTATCGGCCACCCTCATGGCCGGTGCAGTCACTGCCGACATTTCCCAAGAAGCAGCAAATGAAAGTTTCGGTAGGGGGCTACACGAGGGTTTCAAGTCAGTTGTAAAGTCCTTCCCGTTCTTGCAGGGACGCCTTCCTTCAATAATCCTCAACGCCAGCGGCGGGATGCTCCTGATTGGCGGCGCAGCATACAGCTTTCTGCGGGACATGAAGCGCACATACAACATATTTCTCCTAGTCGGAGGTCTTATGCCGGCCGTCAGGGGCACGTTGTTCGGAATATTCCAGGATCCGAGCATCTTCTTCGAGCTTGAGCTGGGCGGCACAGTCTTCCTGTTTCTGGGGTTCGGCTTGAGCATGCGCTATTTGAAAGTTGCAGACATGGGAAATGGCGTGAGCCACAATAGACTTGAAGGGGCGCCGTCAAATTAACTGTACGCCCAATTACACGATGGGGACGCTGCCTTAGGCGAGCCGATCGTAATTGAAACATGAGCGATTGCTACCCATCGGATTTTGACCCGAGGCGACTGGATGCCGTGCAACAAGTCACGCACAGCTCGCTGAAACTGGTTTCACGTCGTTGCATATTTAAGCTTTTTCCCACACTAGTTTTTCAAAGGAGGCTATGAAAATGGACAAGATAACGTTCATGGGAATAATCGTGGCCGTGTTGCTGGCCGTGGTTGTCATCCAGACGGTCCAGCTGGTTGGTCTGAACGGCAGGCTCACCGCGACAGGGCAGTCGGTCGCAACGGGCGGGGCGGTTGACACGACAGGATGGACAGAAAACGAGATAATGAACTACAACATGCACGGGATCGTACCGGCCAGGTTGCAACAGGGCGGAGCACAACAGCCGGCGAGCAAGGGCGTCGGGGGTTGCGGATAGGAATGGTGTCGATAACCTTCGACGGCACTTCTTTGCTGGTGCTGATGCTGGCCGTGCTGGCGGTCTTGGTGGGGATAGACCAGTACATGTTATTCTCGATAGGCTCTGGCACAGGGAACGTTCCCGTAACCGGAAATGCGGTGGCCGCTACTTCCGGTGCAATGGGGGTGGACGGTAGCGGGGCTGTGCCGGAAGCGGCTGCCTCACAAGGCTCCGGCCCCGGTGTGGCACAGGGGACGCTGCTGCCCTACGGGGTAACATTTGACCAGGCAGGTTACGACAAGCTGATTGGTTACGACAATTCGATCAACAAGAATACAATGACAGGCGAGCAGTGGCAGAGGTACATCAAGATAGGCACCGGCGACAGGACCGGCTGCGGCGCGTGCTGCGGCATAGGCAACGGCCCTGCGATAGACGCCAGCGGCAACTCAAGGTGCGGCTGCGGGCACATACACGCCTTGGAGGGCCTGATGAAGTACTTGGTCACAAGTTACGGCGACAAGTACACGGACGCGCAGATATTCGGCGAAGTCGTGAAGTGGAAGAAGCTGTTCTTCCCGGGTCAGATTGCCGACGACGGGAGCGTCATAAAGTAGATTTGCGGGGGTTGCCGAGAGGCGACTTCCATTCTTCCATTTTTTAGGGTGCTGCGGTGGGGCATATGAATGGCAAATTGTCGAAAAACAAAGCGTTGAAAAAGGAGACAAAGGCCACGGGCGTGTTCGGCGGCGTAAGTGCCGCAGGCAGTGTGATTTCGGCCCACAATGTTTGCCACGCAGTGTGCCTGGCGGCCGTGTCGGTGTTGTCTGTTTTCGGCGTCATCGTGTCAAGCGACGTGCTGATGTTCCTGCAGGACTACAACCTGCTGTTCTGGGGCATGGGCATGTTCTTTCTGGCTATAAGCCTTCTGCTGTACGTCAAATACCCCGGCTGCATGTCGAAAAAGCTTATTGCGGCAAACGTGGGCATGCTGCTAATCGGCATCCCGTTTGCGCCGCTCCGGCAGTTCGCTATTCTTTTCCAAGCGGCGGGCGGCGCCATCTTGGGCTTTAGCGTATTATGGTATGTCAATGGCAAGGTCGGGTGGATAAAATGGCTGGAAAAAATGTAAGGACCCGGGAGGCGCTCCAGTACGGCGCCGTCCTGGCGGTCGTGGCGTTGGCGGTGTTCTCCATTTACTACTGGTACCAGTCTACCGCCGTCGGGAGCGCGAACTACAATTATTACCAGAACAAGAACGCGGGCGGGTGCGGCGACCTGACCGATCCCGGGAATGTCCAGCACCTCAGCCACCACCCGTCCCAGTACGCCGATTGCCTGAAGCAGGTCTCTCCGGACGTGTTCCAGAAAGCAACCGGCACGGACAAGAATGCGTTCATGCAGCAGAACGGGATAGTGTAGAGGATGGCACAGAACGAAACTGGTTTCACCATAAAGCTTTATAAGGGGGGTTGATAAACTATGATAAAGGATATCATGAAGGAAAAAATAAAGTCCAACCCGTGGATTTTCAAGACGCTGGTGGTGCTGTCATTGGCGGTAGTCGCGTTTAACCTGTTTTACACCGCTTCGACGGTGTTCGGATCGAGCCTTTCGGCGGTTTCGGCTGGTGCAAGCCCGACGGGGGGCTTCGGCGGCTCTCAGCAGGCAGGCACGGCGCAGGGGGACACCAGGCCGTACGGGCTTGTGCTCGACAACACGGGCTTTCAAAAGCTCTTGGGCTACGACAGGTCCATAAATGTCGCCAGCCTCAGTCCGGAACAGAAGGCCGTTTATACAAAGCTGCTGGGAAGGGACGACAAGGGCAAAGTGATTATCCCCCACCCGTGCTGCGGGGTCTCCATTTCGGAGTGCGCCCCGTGCGACCACGGCAAGGCGATACGCGGGCTGATCAAGTACCTGTTGCAGCAGGGCTGGAGCGAGAAGGACATTTTATCAGAGTCGCTGATTTGGGACAGGGTGTTCTTCCCTGGCCAGGTGCCATGAAGGAGTTATTGGAAAGGGGGTGAAAAAGATGGACAAGGAAATATTGGTTGTCGCGCTGCTGGCTGCTGTGATACTGACGTCGGTAATCCAGACTTTCCAGGTTGTTTCATTCCAGAGCACGGTCAGTGGGCTTAAGGCGACGGGCACGATAGTGGGGGCCGCCGCGGCCGCGGGTAGCGGCGCTCCTGTTCAGAGGAGTGCGAGTTCGGGAGTGGGCGGATGCGGCTGATTCGAAAGAAAAACTGGGGATTGAAAATGGCGAAAACTGAAGGGCACGGCAAGAGGGTGAGTGTAGAGATAGGGAAGATGACGGTGCTAGCCGTAGCCCTGTTCTTGATTTTGGCGCTCGGGTTGGTCAGGGTATACTACATGAACGGCTTCACGGCCGCGTTTGCCGAGAAGGTTGCCGCCGCAAAGGATGCTGCAAAACCGGCGTCCTTGCAGCTGACGAAACTGGTCGATTCCTCGTGCACCGACTGTTTTGACATGGGCAACATCGTAAGGGCGCTGCAGCCTTTCAACGTGAACATAACCAGCACTGCCACGCTTGACTATTCATCCGCCGACGCAAAGGCTCTTGTCGGCAAATACGGCATCACGGCCATACCGGCGCTGCTCATATCGGGTGACATCGCAAAGCCCGGCATAGCCAGCCTGTGGGCGCAGGTCGGAAAGGTGGTCGGCGGCACGGTTGTCATCGACAGCAAGAACTTTCCTCCTTATACAAACGTCACCACTGGGAATGTGGAGGGGCGCGTGAGCGTTGTCTTCCTGAACGACAGCTCGTGCGGCACCTGCTACGACGTGAACGTCCACAGGCAGATACTGCCGAGGTTCATGATAAACGCCACGAGCGTGACGACATACGACGTCGGCTCCGACAAGGGCAAGGCGCTGGCGGCAAAGTACAACATAACAAAGGTGCCGACGGTGCTGTTGTCGCCGGATGCCAAGCTGTATGCAAACCTCGTCTCGGTGTGGGCTCAGGTGGGCTCGGTCGAGTCGGACGGATGGTTCGTGTTCAGGGCCACGGAGCAGATGGGCGCTTATCTCAACCTCACAAGCGGCGATGTAGTTGGGCAGCAGAAAGTTAACACCACAAGCGGTAATGCAGTTGGGCAGTAGAAGGGACGAGCTTTCCTGCGGCGTCTGCGGGAAGAAGTCGGATTCTACAAAGGCGCTTCAGCAGCACAAGCACGACGCCCACCAAGCAGAGAAACCAAGCAAAAAGGAAAACTCCATGACACTGATTGTATCCGCAGTCGTGGTTTTGTTGATATTGGGCACGGCATATGCGGCATACTTGAGCCCTTCATCCGCGGCGCCAGCCGCGCGGGTCACTCACATAAGAGGCAACGTTAGCGCGCCCGCGACCATAACGGAGTTCAGCGACTTCCAGTGCCCGTACTGCGCCAGGGCCGAGCCCGTCCTGGAGCAGCTGCTGGCGGACAACAACGGCACGCTGAGGATAATCTACAGGCACTTCATAGTCCATCCGACATCGGGGAAGGCCGCCGAGGCGAGCGAGTGCGCGGGCGAGCAGGGAAAGTTCTGGGAGTACCACGACCTCCTTTTCAAAAACCAGGCTTACCAGGAAAACGCCGATTTGAAAAACTACGCCGTCCAGCTCGGGCTGAACGCCACAGCCTTCAACTCCTGCCTTGACAGCGGGTTTTGGATAATTGCGCCCTCGGTTATGTCAGGCAGGGTGAAAGCTGATATCGACGAGGGCCTCAGCTTGGGCGTTCAGGGCACGCCCACCTTCTTCGTAAACGGAAAGGCCATATACGGTGTGTCGCAGAGCCTTGCACAAACCCTGCAGTCCGAGATAGACAAGGCGCTCAACATGACGCCGGCCGGCGCGGCATAAGGTCTTGTCACAAGCTTTAAATGTCTTTGTGCCGAAGAAGAAATTAATGAGCGGTCCAGGCACGACCCGCGTGGTCAGGGTAAACCTTTGGATGGCATCGACTTCCCTGTTGGCGGCGTTTTTGGGGGTGTCGATGCTGGGCGGCATGGGTCAGACGGGCATCACCGGCAAGCAGGCGCCGGCATCGACTCCTCTAAGATTGAAAGCTGCGCTTCAAGTGACGGGCTGAATATGATGAAAGCCGAAGAGTCCCTTGCCGGCCAATATGGTGTGAGCGGTTCGCCCACGCTGATAATCAACGGAGTCCTGTACAACGGCGCGAGGACCGCGGACGCCTATAAGCAGGTGATATGCTCCGCCTTCAACAACGCGCCTGCGGAATGCTCGGAGACGCTGAGCGCCACCGGTGCAAGCGTGTCGGGCGGATGTGGTAAATAGATGGTGTCAAAGACAGCATTGTTTTTGTTATTGGCGGCAGCAGTTGTCGTAAGCGGCTGCACACAGCAGCAGAACGTCGCTACGCTTTCGGGCGGAAACGCGATAACCATAAAGGATTATTCCTTCAACCCCTCGCAACTCAGTGTGAAGGCAGGCACTACTGTCACATGGACGAACATGGATGCAGCCTCTCACAGCATAAGGTCTGACACGTTCAGCTCCGACGTGCTCGGCACCGGCGGGACATTCGGCTACACTTTCACAGCCGCTGGAACCTACAGCTACCACTGCGGCGTGCATCCCTACATGACGGGGACGATAGTAGTGACTGGTTAGTCTGTTAAAAGAGGAAAGCGTGTGTGCTGGTAACCTGTAATTGATATGTCCCCCACTTATTTCCAAACCTAGAATCAAATAGTGTTTAGATATTGCATGCCGGCGAGAAGGGAAAGATACGTGGCGGGCGTCAACCTCGACATTGTGTTACTGGGGATAGTCAGTTTCCTGACCGATGTTAGTTCGGAGATGATATTTTCAATCCTTGCCGTGTTCCTCACGGTGATACTCGGAGCATCGGCCTTCCTGCTCGGCCTTATGGAGGGTCTCGCCGATTTTTCTTCATCGTCTCTGGACTTTGTCTCCGGTTATTTGTCTGACAAGACCGGCAAGAGAAAGGTGTTCGCGCTGTCCGGCTATTCCTTCTCCACGCTGGCCAAGGTGATACTCGTCTTTGCAAGGTCTGCGCCGCTGGTCGTGGTGTTCAGGGTGGTGGAGAGGCTGGGAAAGTCGGTGAGGGGCCCGCCCAGGGACGCGCTCATATCCTCGATTTCCACCTACTCGAAGAGGGGCGTGTCCTTCGGCATCCACAAGGCTTTCGACAAGGCTGGCGCGGTCATCGGCCCGCTCATAGCTTATTTCATCCTAGACAGGCTGGGGCAGGTCTCCGGCACGTTCACGCTGATTTTCATGATAGCGATTGTTCCCGCAGCGTTGTCGGTCTTTATTCTCTCAGCCTTCGTAAAGGACAGACCGGTTAAAAAGAAACCAAGACTCGACCTGATGAAAGCATACAGGTCGCTCGGCGCCGGCTACAAGCACTACCTGAGGGCCGCGTGCATATTCTCCCTCGCCTACTTCAGCTTCGCTTTCCTGCTTCTAAAGTCCTACCTTGTGGGCTTCGAGCTGAAGGACGTGGCCCTTCTTTACGCCCTGTTCAACCTCACGTTCGTGCTGGGCTCCGTACCGGTGGGCAGGCTGGGCGACAGAGTCGGAAGGAAGTGGGTGATACTGCTTGAGTATGCAATCTACCTTGTTATGTCGGTCGGGTTTGCGCTGGCCGCGACCAAGATTCAGGTCATCGGCATGTTCGTCCTTTACGGGATATTCTTTGCCATAGACGAGGGGCAGAGCAAGGCCTACATCTCCGACCTCTCCACGAAGAAAACCAGGGCGACCGCCATAGGAGTGTACAACTTTGTCACTGGCCTGATTTACCTGCCCGCGTCTCTGGTAGCGGGCGCGCTCTGGATAGTCAGTCCAGCCTACGCATTCTGGTTTGCATCCCTGGTCACGCTGGCCGCGGCAATCTATTTCATGTCGAAACGCTAATCAGTTAAAGTGAAACCCATGAAGAAGACCGTCAGCGCGGGGGGAGTCGTGCTAAATAAAAGAGGGGAAGTGCTCGTCGTCAACCAGAACGGGAACTCATGGTCTCTTCCGAAGGGCCACATAGAC
>CAYRSM010000036.1:0-14397 GCA_964427125.1 uncultured archaeon
CCGCTGTTGTCTATGCAGTTTATCCTGCTGTCAACGTTTATTCCCCTCGACATCGACGCCCTTATCGCTTTCATTTTATTCAACCTTCTCCACGACCACAAAGGCCTTCGTCTTGCTCAGGGGCTTGCACTCCGCTATCCTCACGACATCCCCCTCCTTTGCTGCGATGCACTCCGGGTTGTAAGCTGATATCCTTGAGTGCCTCCTCTCGTACCTCTCGTACTTTGGGAGATAATGAAGATAGTGCCTCTCGACTATGGCTGTCTTCTGCGCCCTCGATGATACTATGGTACCCTCGATGACCTTTCCCCTGACCTTCAGTTTGCCGTGCCAGCAGCATTTCAGGTCACTACACTCCTTTGCGGGCGCCTTCGCCTTCATCCCTATACTTTTTTCCTTCTGCTTCATCAATTCACCACTTTGCGAACTTCTTCTTTATCCTGTCTTCGGGGCGCGCCACGAGCACTTTCCCGTCGACCTCCACTTTAGTTTTATTGGGAAGCGTAAATATAAATACGCAGTTCCTCTTGATGACCGTCTTCTCCTCCCCTTCCTTTGTTTCCAGCCTTATGGTGTTGTAGGTCTCGTCTATTACTTTGCCGGACAGCCCCTTCTGGCTCGGGTTGGCCGATTCCGATACCCTTATCTCCAATCCAATAAGCTCATGCCTTACTAGGTTTCTGGGTTCGATTGCCATTATTGTCCTCAATACGAATTTTGCATATTTAAAGTTAAAAATTAGGCAATAGGTTAGTGATATATAATGACTGACAGGACGTTTTTATTCGAAAGGCTTTTGTATGCACGCTATGACGAGGTAAGCAGTTACGGGTGCCTGCCTTTCCCTAACTACAAATACATCAAATCTGTCGAGCTTCCCCCGCACAACTTGACTTGTATAGAGCTGACAATAGTAGCAGACAAGGACTCTTGTAACGATAATCGTTACGATAGACTTTTTGCCCGTGCCTGGTTTTCTACGCTGCTAGACAAACACGACTTGAATATTTGTGTCAAAATAGCGCACGACAATGGATACAAAAAACTGAAGGGTTCTATGGACGAAGATGTTATTAATCATAAACCTTATGTGTTGCGTACAAATTCGTCTGCAAAGAAATCATATGAAGCATTGGTGCATTATCCGACAGAACAAAAATTATACCGTGAAGCTCTACCAGAAGAGGTCAAATTGTTGGAGGACGGCTATGATTGGAGCAAAAACGGGGTAACCAAAATGGGGAAACCTATTTTTCGTGACTGGCTTGGACGTGTGATGGAGTACGCTGAAGATGCATTATACGAATGGATACCAATAGTTCGAGAAGAAACTTGGAGACGTTACCCGCTAAATCCTAAAACCACCCCAGTTTGAATCAGTGGGTCAGTTTATCCAAGTTAGTTGACGTCACTCAATCTATAACGTGTTCGCTTAACCCTATGCTTTCCGCTAATTTTCTAGCTCGCGTTTTTCTGACTTTTATCTGATCGTTTAGCGCATTCCATTGTGGCGTGCCCATTTCGTACAAATCGCGCTTCTGTTCCAGCCTCCTAATCTCCGACAATAGACTATCCAACGCACTCCTATTAATCGTACTCTCTATGGGCGTTCCTTTCGAATACTCCTCGCCTCTGTGCCATGCCCACCCCGCTATGCCTAATGAAAACACCACGACAAAAAGGATGACCGAAGACCACGCACCCCATTCCGCGATGAACTGCCCTATTGCAAACCAGTAAGGAGTTGCCGTCATCATAAGGGTCAGCGCCACAGAAAGTATGAGGTTGATGTTGTTTCTGCGGAAGATGTTTATCGCGGAGAGTACCCCGTAGAACACCACCCAGATTATCACAAAGGGGAGGAAGTAGTCGTAGACAATGCTTCCCGTGGGCGGCGCGGTGTTGTAGATGTTGCTGCCGAAAAGCGCGCCTATGAAGTCTTCAAGCGCCATAACAATTATTTGGCCGGACGTGTTTTTATAGACTTTACAACAAGACATCTATGTGTTGCGAACATCACTTGTGCTTCAAGTTGCTGGCGATTTAAACTTAAACTTTTCGTATTTCTTCTGTAATACATCAAGTTCTTTCTTCTCGCTGTCCTTAAGACCGCTGAACAACTCTACACCAAGCCTGTTCAACGCATTGGCGCAGGCAGAATCTGTGTTGGAATATATCGTGAGCTCGTCGTTGGTAGGGGTCTTCAAACCGGCATAGTGTTCCAATTTCTTCATATTGCCCCTTAGGATAACGAACTCCCGTTCCGCAGGACCCCTCTCGCCCCTGAGCGGGCCGTACTCCTCCCTGAACTCTGCGTACATGCCCTTTCCCCTGAACGCTCCCCACATTATCACGCCCACAATGAACACCACGCTGAAGACTATCGCAGCCATGAGCGCGCCCAGCTGGTAGAAGAACACCGCTAGTATCTTCAGCACGCCGCTGTACATCAGGAGGCCGGACCATGATATGCCTATGATCGTGTAAATCAGGCTCTGGTTCGGGGCGCGCCTGAATATCCTCAGCTCCTCAAGGAAACCGTATATTATCCCCAGGGTGGCCATCGCCGGCATGATTATGAACCACAGGGCGTTCGGCCAGACCGCGACGCTCTCGTTCAGCCCGAGGAAGGCCGCGGTCGATGTGTTGAAATAGCTCGCTATGTAGTCCCCAACTGTGAAAGTGAGGATGAAAAGGATGAACATTATCACGACTCCCCACAGGAAAGGCTCCGCCATGGTATCATCTCTAACAACTAATTTGTGGGGGAATGCTTAAATGCTTAACGTTGCGGTCGCGGAAACATTTTTCAGAAAGGCCTCTGCGCCCTCCGCAGCTCGTCAAACGCAGCAAGGTTTCCCAGCCTCCCGGTCAGGGCTGAACAGAAAAAGTCCATGTCAGCATCGCTCATCTTCGCGCGCTGGTCGGCCTCCACTATCATCGGTGGCATGGCGTACATCGAGTTCCTGGAAAGGTTAATCAGTGTGGAGGATATCCTGTCCGCAATGTCCGAGGGATTGCCGTCCACGCCCAAAAATTCCACGCGCACCGGCCTGTCGTGCTCGGCGTTCCTGACATAAAAGCACTTCACACTTGACGAATACCTGCCCAGGCGCCTCAGTATCTGGTTTTCCTGCGGCCTCGAAGAGTAGCCGAAGGCGAGCGTCCTCTCGCCGAACCCCAGCATCGCGCTCAGGAGTATCGAATCCTTCATCCTGCCGAGTGCCGCATCCAGCCTCTCGTCGCCTCCTGTCGAGCGGACCACCCCCTTCAGCACATCGCAGAACCTGCTACCGCGACTGTCCTCCACCACACCAGCAAGTATGACGTTGTTCCTCTCGCACGACTCGAAAAGCTTTATGTAGGAAGTCATCATCCTCTCAAACCTTTCGTGGAGCAAAGAGTCCTTCCCCGGGGCATTTGTATACTGAGGGACTATGGAACCGTGCATGAACATGATGTGCGGCCTGAACTTCTCCACGACCTCCATTGCCCTTGCCGTCTCCCCGGCCTGCCTCTCCATGTTTATTGTTGCGTCAAATTCCGTGTCATGGAAAGGTTCGTAATAAACCCTAGGAACCGGCTCGACAAGAGGGCCTGGGTGGTAGTCACACGACTCCAGCCTGCCGCCAGAATACGAAAAGACAACACCGACCGCGCGCAACAACAGTATGTCTATGCCGTGGAAGCTCTTGGCTGCCAGACCCCCGTCGACAGCAGCAAGGACAGATTTTCCCATGTCGGACACTCCAACTTTTTTTATGAGATCTTCCTCGGAAAGTGATTCACCCGATATTTTTGGCAGGCGCATCTTCCTGACGGCCTCGCACAGCTCCTTTTTCTCCATCTCGTCCCTGGACATGCGCTCGGCTATCCTGTCTATCTCGGAGGCGAAACCCATCATACAAATTAGCTTATCGTGGAAAACAGTTAAATAATCATCATGGACTTCGGCAGGTTCGACACGTTCGTCTTCGACCTGGACGGCACCATATGGCGCTGGCAGAGGCTGTATCCCGGTGCGAGGGAGACCATAAAAAGCCTGAAGGCTGCCGGCAAGCAGGTCCTGTTCGTCACCAACAACACTCTGCTCAGCAAGGGCGGCTTTGTGAGGAAGCTAAACAGCTTCGGTATAAAAGCGAGACCGGGTGACATCATCGACGCCGGGTACGCTGCGGCGGTCTACCTGAAGAGGATGAACGGCAAGAGCAAAGTGATGGCGTTCGGCAGGGGCCTTGTGGAGGAGATGAAGCGGAACGGGATAAAGCTGTCAGCCAAGCTCCCCGTGGATTTCCTAATAGTGGGGCACGACCTCGGCTTCAACATGAAGAAGCTAACGCTAGCATACAGGGCTGTGGAGGGAGGAGCCAGGCTCATCGGCACCGCGAGGGGAAGGCGGCTCGTAACGGAAAAGGGCATACTGCCCGGCACCGGGCTCATGGTGGAGCTTGTCGAGAAGATGTCCGGCAGGGAGGCCGAGATAATAGGAAAGCCGTCCGACATCATGTGCGAGCTGACAAAACGGGCTGTCGGGTCTGGCATTGAAAAGACGGTCCTCTTCGGGGACGAGCTCAACGCGGACATCGTCATGGGCAAGAAGATTGGATGCGCCACATGCCTCGTGGAGACAGGGGTTCACGAGGAGCCCACTGAGGACATAATGCCCGACTTTGTCATCGGCTCTGTCGCGGACATAAAAGCCTGAGGCGCAGGCTGTCTTTATTACGTCCGGCGCACAAATGATATTTTGCGGTTTTGATTATTTCATGCCCCGGGGATGGCTATGGAAACCGAAAAATACGCCAGCAAGTACATAAGCGGCGCGCTGAATAATCTTGGCAGCGCCCTAGTGCAGCTGAGGAAAGAACAGTCTTACGACGACGACATCCTTTACAGCGAGACCGTCATAGACTGCGTCAAGAACTACATGGAGCAGCGCCACGTGCACGGCATGGTCAACAGGCGGTTCGTGGAGGACTCCCTAACCACGCTCGGCGACGTGGTGGAAAACGAGAACGTGATGCAGAAGATGCCCGAGCAGGCGGCAAATTCGCTTATCACGGCGGTCGGCTATCTCAAAAAGCTCGCCAGCATAGAACTGAGCGTCCTGTGAACCGGAAAAGGCTTAAATAGATTACAGCCGTTAGAATTATAGTGTTGATTGCATGAGAGTGATAACGTACAAGGACGATTACTTGAAATCCCGCGTGGAAAGCATAGACACTACACTGGGAGGTATTGTAAAGTACCTGATGAAGACCGACTTCCCGGCCCAGATGATGTCCGAGATGCAAAAACTGGCCTACGAAACGGTGATAAGGGACGTGAAGAGCGACATGATGAGGGGTTACGTCTACGGGAATCTCGACAGCCGCACCGTGTTCGACTCCATCCTGGCCCTGCAGGACTTGACAGAAACCGACGTTGTCACAAGGCTGCCGGACATGTCATATCCGTTGAAAACTGTTATAGGCTTTCTGAAGGAGATTGCCGAAAACGCGAGTCCTGAAGATTTGGGTAAGGCATCTTGAGGCGCTCGCGGATAGGTTCGACCCTGCTGAAAGGTTTAAAAATACATTAAAGACGATAATATTTTATCAAACGGAGGTTGTTTGAATGGTAGTAACAATAGAACAGAAGACAGAGAGTCATGAAGCAAAGGGCGCTGAGCACAAAGTGATGGAGAGAAGAGAACATCACGAGCGCCACGCCCACAAGCAGATAGGAAAGCTCGAGACCGGAGAAAGCACCGGCAGAGTGGCCGTTTTCGTGGATGGGCCAAACATGCTCAGGAAGGAGTTCTCGGTGGACCTCAGGGAGCTGAAGGAGAGGGCCGAGAAGTACGGAAGGATGGTCATAGGCAAGGTCTTCGTGAACCAGTTCGCCCCGGAGAAGCTGGTCGAGGCGATAATCAACGAGGGCTTCGAGTCTGTGATGGTCCTCGGCGAGAGGAACGAGGAGAAGGGTGAGAGCGCGGACGTAGACGTGTCAATGACAGTCGCGGCCATGGAGGCAGTGATACTCAAGGACATCGACGTGGTCGGCGTTGCCACCAGGGATGCGGACTTCCTTCCGCTGATACAGAAAGCCAAGGAGTACGGCAAGACAGTGGTCGTGTTCGGGCTCGAACCCGGATTTTCCACGTCTCTGCAGAACGCGTGCGACTATCTCGAGATGATGTGAGAGTGTTTGGCTAGGAGTGTCCGGAAGCGGGCGCTTCTAGCATCTTCTTCATTTTTGTCCGGCTACATTTCCCTGAGTATGCGTATCCTGTCCTCGATCTTCGGGTGCGTAGCGTACAGCTCGTCGAGCGGGCTCCTGGTCGGGTCCACAAAAAACAGGTGCGAGACGGACTCGCTCACCGCCATCTTCCCCTCGTTCGCCTTCCTTATCTTGTCCAGCGCGGACGCCAGGCCCTCGGGATATCTTGTCAGCTTCGCCGAGTTCGCGTCGGCCAGGAGCTCCCTTCTCCTCGAGACGGCGGCCTGCACGAACCTGGACACTATCGGTGCAAGTATCGCCAGCAGGAAGCCCACGAGTATTATCACGCCGACCTGCCCCCTCTCCCTTGACCTTCCGCCGAACCTCCACGACCTTATCAGCATGTAGCTCACTATCCCTATCAAGCCGACCAGCACCGCGACAAGAGTGGCGAACATTATGTCATAGTTTGCAATGTGGGAAATTTCATGCCCTATCACGCCCTCGAGTTCGTCCCTTTTCAGGTTTTTTATGGCGCCGGTCGTCACGGCTATCGAGGCGTGCTTCGGGTCCTTTCCCACCGCGAAGGCGTTTATCTCGTCGTTCTCCACGACGTACACCTTTGGCGCGGGAATCCCGGCGGCTATGCTCAGCCCTTCTGCCGAGTCTATCACATACCTGTGCTTCACCTCGTCTGCAGGCTTCGCGTTCACGCTGGCCAGGACTACCCTGTCACCGTAGTTGTAGGAACCGTACACGTCTATTGCCACGACAAACACCCCGACGAGAAGGAATATCCACACAATGGACGGGTCGTACAGCAGTCCCATCAGGTAGAAAAGACCCATCAGCACGATCGCGACCAGGACCGCCAGGACTGCAGAGTCCCGCTTGTTCTTCCCTATCTGGGCGTAGAAGTCTGTCCGCGGCATTTCAGAACTCGACCTTTACAGGCTTGCGTTCCTCTTCGGCGACCTTGAAGTAGTCCCTTGGCGCTCTCTTGCCCGCCATGCCGGCGAACCACACGCCCGGAATCGTGGATATGGTGTTGTTAAAGTCCAGCGTGGAATCGTTGTAAAACTGCCTCGCGTACGCTATCTTGTTCTCTATGCCCTCCAGCTGCTCCTGCAGCAGCTTGAAGTTCTCGCTCGCCTTCAGGTTCGGGTAGTTCTCCGCTATCGCAAAGATAGTCTTGAGTGCGGCGCTGAACTGATTGTCAGCCTTCGCCTTCTCCTTCATGCTGCCCGCTTTCATCATGTTTTCCCTGGCATCTGTGACCATCTCTATCGCCTTCTTCTCGTGTGCTGCGTATCCCTTCACGGTGTTCACAAGGTTAGGCACCAGGTCCGTCCTCTTCTTCAGCTGCACGTCTATCTGCGACCATGCGTTGTCTATCCTGTTCGAGAGCGTGATTATCCTGTTTATGTAGTAGACCACGAACAGCACTATGCCCGCAAGAATTACAATGGGTATCGCGAGCGCCATGATGTCGATTGCCATAATTTATCAGTGGCTAGGCTTACATAAATTGATTGATGGCTCTTATCAGGCTTCCTATTCGACGTACTTTGCTATCTCTTCCACGTAGACGCCGTCCACCATCACAAATTTGTCTGATACAACAATCATTTTTACAAAAGTACATAGCGAAGGCTATCATTTTAACATCGTCTGTTTTTTGTCAGCGTATTTGTTCATGACATTGAAGCAACTCCTAGCAACATCTTTTACATCTCCTTCCAGCTTGGCATCATTTATTTTCACAGGCTCGGTGTATTTACCCACTTCCGGCATCTGGTACAACTCCACGTTGCTACCGCAGACTGCGGCTTTGTAGTACATATCGTTACCATTCGATTTCGTCATTACCTCGATGGACAGGCTTGCAGGCACAGTCACGTGTCCGCTATCTCTGCTCGCATCTATGGTCACCTTGTAAGATGCTATCCTTCCCATCTTGCCGTTGCGCTTTATTATGACCATATCAAAAGGCGGTCCACAATAATTGTCCTTGGTTATCGCTTCTATTCCTCCCATCAAGGAAATGTTCAACGCGTCGTCTCTAGCCAAATAGCCTTTTCCTTCCAATATTTTTTGGCGTTCCTTTTTCATTATGGGTTCAGCAACCGTAGAACCAGAGCCGCTCGTCCCCAAAAACCTCTCATATACTCCACCTACGCCCCACCCTTCGACCAGAAAAATATGAGGTCCGTCATACGGATTTATGCCACCAACGAGCCCCTGATAACTGTACTCTTTAAGCGACCTGTGTATATTGCCAAGTAGGTTGGCCATGCCATCAACTGTTGGGAACACCTCTCCGGAATCTATTGTGTAAACATCCCCCTCAAGATTCGCCTGACTGCCCATGTATGTATTCCTTACCCGCTGAAATGCTACGTCAGGCAACGTGAATATCTTACTTCCACCCCAGCCTCTGCGTTCAACTGGAACTGCACTATGAACGTATCTCCCGTTTTTGGAACTTTGTATTTCCAACTGAAATTCGTCTATATCAAAAAACCTCTCCGCATCATCCATCTTTTTATGCACTTTCTTCTGCCCCTCAACGACTATTTTTTCCGCCAAACTCTGCCTATACTCCTGCTGGGACGCGTTGTAATCTTGCTGCATTGAAAACAGTTCTCTCTGAAGATCTGACGCGAGCGCGTTTCTGTCACTATTCTGTGGATTGCCACCCCGCACAGCAATCTCGGAATTTAGTCTTTTCTGTACGTCGTCCATTTCTTTAATCAATTCGTTTAGTTGTTCTGCTTTGCCGGACATTATGTCTTCCGTGGCTTTCTGCTGGCGTATTTCGTCCAAATCTTTTTTAGACAACACGGGCATTTTGTCAAAATATGCAACTGCCTCTTCATAGAGATTTTTCCTGTCCCTCACAAAAGACTGAAGTGTCTCCGCCGACATCTGTCCATGCCCGCCACTCCCGGACATGGTAACAGCGATATTATGCGCGACTGGTGCGACCTTCAAAACATACGGCATCTGTTCCCCAACGCTCCCACTAGATATTTTTCTGTCAACCAGAATCACAACCCCCTCCTCGCCAGAGGACTTGTCATTGTACACCACACCAATGTTAATCGTTCCCGTTTTTGCGCCATTTCCTGCGTCTTCCATTAACAATCACCCAAATTCAAGACCGTTAATTATGTCTTAAATGCAAACTTTAAATGCTTTACACGTATATGGTTCAAAATATATGTTTTACAATACAGTCGGTAGAAAATGAATAATTAACAGAAACAAGAGTGGCTGGATGTTGCCGAAGCTTTAACAATCTCGTTGTTCAATCAAATATTGTGACGAATGATGTCATCAGACAAAAATACCCCCTTGGACATCAAACAGATTCTTGAAAAATCCATAGACCCAAAGCGCGGGGAAAAGGTCATTTTTGTGCACGATGCTAGGTCGGAAGATGGTGTGGAACTGAGCGACGGCTATTTGGAAATGGCCGAAAGGTGGAAGATGAACCTGATTGAACTGGGTCGAGAAATAGGATTCTTTGTCAGGGAATATGTTGTCGAGCCAAAAATCAGACTGCTGGACATGGCGATGAACGTTTCGTACGAGAAGACCGGCGGCGAACCGCCTTTGGACTTGCTCAATGAGATTGAAAAATATGATATTGTCGTATCGATGAGCCATTACAATGGCTTCACAGCAAAACTGAGAAAAATAGCCAAGAAGACAGGATTAAGAGGAGTGAATATGCCGGGTGTCATACCCGAGATGGAGAACACTTTCTTCAGGGCAGACATGGACGAAATGGAAAAGCTTGGCAGAAGGATAAAAACAAAAATCGAAAACAGTTTGTACGCCAAAGTAAAGTTCTCAACGGGGCATGAGCTTACGCTGGATTTTCGCCACAGGGTACCTGTACTGTCCACAGGAAAGAATACTGAAAGGGGGGAGTGTGGGAAACTTGGCCAGCGGCGAGGTGTTCATCACGCCCTACGAGGGTCGTGACAGCCTTACGGAAGGCGAGTGGCCGATTTACGATGAACAGTCTGGCGAGACTATTGTTTGCGATGTGAAGAGCAATGTTATACGTTCTGTCGCTGGAAAGGAATCGTACGCTTTAGGGCTTAGAAGGGCTATTGAAGAAAATCCTGAAAGAGGTAACGTTGCCGAATTGGGGATAGGTGTCAACAAGGAAGCCGTCAAGCGGGGCGTAATCATCGAGGACGAAAAGATGAAAGACAGCGTACATCTTGCTTTTGGTTCTGGGTACACGGATTCTGGTAGCATCATTTCTACCGACTGGCACAAGGACATAGTCTACCACAAGCACTCTGAAATAACGGTCACCGTGACATTACTGTACAAAGATGGGTCTAAAGAAGTACTGGTGAAAGACTGCGTGCTACAGGTGAGCTAGAAGCGAATGTTTTGACATTTATCCGTACATATGCTGGTCGTCGTCTTTTTTGTTCTTAGTCTCTGGTGCAATCTGTGCGGAATCTTGGACAACATATCTGCTATCGTAATTTTTGTTATGGTTGCTATCGAACTCTATCAACTCCATTGCAAACGAAGTTACGAACTCGTAGAATCTTTTATATGTTTCTTCGCCCAATTTGCTGGCGAGTCTTGTGCTTGACAGAAATCTGCACCAATCGCCAGTGCCGTTTACCATGATTCTCAGATTTTCACGGCTCTCATTTATGCAACCGTCTGCATCAGAGGGGGTCTGAGCATTTATTTTTTCCGAAAGCTTTTTATTACCCTCAATCAAATTGTCCGTGAAATTTTTATCGTATCCTATCCTGCTTAACTCGCCCAAAATCCAACTGTCATCCTCGATATATTTCACCAGCTGGCTTTTGTAGAAGTCGTGCATGTTTTTCAACTGTCCGTCGTCTACATAATCTTTCAAATCCGAAACGTCAAACCTCTTCATGGCATAGCTCAGAACGCCGTTCATGTTGATAAAATACTCGTAGAGGTTCGCCGCATAACCCATCCTATCGTTGGGTTCTGACAAAGTTGCCAGAAGTGTCTTTGTATTTGCCAAGATTTCGTTCCATTCTTCAGCTTTCATATCATACACTCCTTATCAAGGCTTTGTAATTTAAGTTTAAATACCTTACGGTAGTAACAAAATCCAAACGTGAATCTGATTTTGCCATGTTCGAGAAAACTATCCCATCAAGTTTTCTGGGTTAAGCCCATGTAGCTCCTTTAATACAAATCTACCGTCCTTCCTAACAAGCACGCCATCAAAGTAAATTTCCCCGCCACCATATTCTGGTGTCTGTATACACACGAGGTCAAAGTGCACCGCAGATTTGTTGCCGTTGTCACAAGTGTCATACGCATTCCCTGGTGTTAGATGGAAACTTCCACCGATTTTTTCGTCGAACAGCATTTCCTTCATCGGCTTTGTTATGTACGGATTTATACCCAAGGCGAATTCGCCTGCATACCTCGCGCCTTCATCTGTGTCGAGTATCTTGTTCAGGCCTCCTGTATCACTTGACGTGGCTTTGACCACTCTGCCGCCTTTGAACTCCAGACGCACATTCTCGTAGGTTTTCCCATTATATTCCTTAGGAACATTGAACGCGATACGTCCATTGATTGAACCTTTCACGGGCGCTGTGAAAACCTCACCATCAGGTACGTTCCTTTTGCCCTCGCATTTAATCGCAGGGAGCCCTTTTATCGAAAACGTCAAATCTGTGCCAAGTCCCCTTATCTCGACTTTGTCAGTTTTACTCATCAAAGCCACGAGTGGATTCATAGCCCTCGACATCTTTTCATAATCAAGAGTGCACACATCAAAGTAAAATTCTTCAAACTGATCCGCGCTCATGCCAGCTTTTTGAGCCATAGCTGGTGTGGGATACCGCATAACGCACCATCTCTTCTTCAACCTCGTGTCGGTGTGGACTGCCTTAAACCAATTGGTCTGGTACGCCGCGATTTTTTCCGTGGGAACATCGACCCATTCCGACGAGTTGTAGAATCCCCTGATTCCCAAGTAAGCATCCATGTCATTCATCCTTGTAACCTCGTAACCAGCTGTCTCTGACATGTGCTCCCTGTCTGTGCCAAAAAACAGCTCGCGCATCAATCGGTTGTTTTTTACCGACAGAAAAGGCTTTGCGCCCTTGTTGTAAACTTCCCTTATCACTTCTGCAGCCAGTTCCTCGCCCGCATCAAAAAGCTCAATCAGCACCTTTTCGCCTGGCTTCAGCTCGATGGAATAATTCACGAGATTTTTTGCCAATCTGCTTATCATAGGATTCTTCATGTAGCTCGCTGTAAATAAACGACGCACAATTGGGTTTAAATTCTTAACTTGGCGATTAATTTATAGATATCTTATCGTGAACAATGGTGATTCCGTGATGGACTCGGAAGAAAAGATGGTGAATTATGCCAGAAAGGTGCTTTCTGAAGAAAAAGGACTCAAACCAGGCCAGCAGCTGAGAATAACCGCAACAAGCGAATATCTTCCATTCGTAAAAGCCATGATGGAAACCGCCTACAAGGACTTCAAATCAGGATTGGTCTCGGTAAAGCTGGTTGAACCAGAACTAGAGGCGCTGAAGAGGAGGTACAACATCACGGAAGATTTTGAGTACAAGAAACTCGCATTAAGGGAGCTGAACCAGTTAGGCGCAGCTTTTGTAACTTTTGATTGTGCAAATTCGCCCTACGAGAAAGCGGGTTTGACGAAAGATGAAACCGAAACCATGAAAAACAGAATCGTGGCAGATATACCCAGACAGACCCGAGAAAAACTGGAAATAAACCCAGAGGAAATACTGAAGGTGAATCTTGGCATTATTGAAGGGCAGCCCGTTGCAATCACTGGACACAGGGAACATATGTCACAAATAATGAAGTTAGTCGAATACGCATACCAACACGGTTCGAAGCTTGTAAACGTAATGATTTTGGAAAGTAAAGAAAACGAATTGGACATACCGTTCTACAAGTACGCTAGTGACAGTGTTCTGGAAACTGTCCCTGAAGCAGCCGTGCAGAGGATGCGGGAGTACCTTGACAAGAACGTGGCTCGGTTGCTTTTTGAAGGGAGCGACCCCACATTGTACGAAGGACTGAATCCAGAAAGAATTGCGAGGAGCGACGCTGCGTTTGGCAAGGCCATTAAGGAGTTCCGTACACAGCTTTTGTTCCGCAACCCTTGGAACATTTACTATTTGCCGACCACTTTCTCCGCAGCAGCGGCGTACCCAGAGTACGCTGACAAGTTTGAGGCATTGTACCATGCCGCCGTTGACACAAGAAAAATAAACCGTACAGGTCATTTGAAGGAGCACATCAAAAATCTGAAAAAGGTGCAAGACACCATGAATAAATTGATCGAACAAGGTTATGATACAATCCATTTTGTCAGCATCGATCCTGTGATGGGCGTGCAGGACGGAAAAACGGATTTGAAAATAAGTTTGTCGGAAAAATCATTGTTCAAAGCAGCGGAAGAAAAAACTCCATCCGGCCAGACATTTGTAGCGAACACCCCGACAGAGGAAATCTTCACGTCGCCAGACAGGACAAAAACTAACGGTGTGGTGTCTGCTACAATGCCCCTGATTTTGAACGGCATGATGGTGGAAGGCATCAGAATAGAGTTCAAAGACGGAAAGATAGCTAAAGACGAGAAAGGGGAGCTTAAGGTGTTTGCGACAACTAACGAAAAGATGCTGAGAGAACACATCAAAAAGCACGAAAATGCCGATATGCTGGGAGAATTGGCATTGGTAGCAGGCTCGCCCATATTTGACATGAAAAGGTTGTTCAAAAGCACCCTGCTTGATGAAAACGCCGCCTGCCACATAGCCATTGGCGATGGATTCCCATTTTGCATAGAAGGTGCGACTGAAATAAAAGACCAGAAAGAACAGAAGGCGTATCTTGAAAAATACAATTGCAACGACTCTACCACGCATGACGATTTCATGATTGGAGGACCGTACGTTCAGGTCTATGCTGAAAAACGTGACGGATTCGACAAAGTCATTGTGATAAAGGACAACAAATTTCAAATCGTAGAGCAATAATTGGCTAAAATGTTGTCAAGTTTTAATCATTTTCATCGATTCCCGACATATAGCCTGCGAAATTAGGCAGTGTGCCCATAGCAGCCATAATTTAAGCGCAGAAAGCGATTTTTCTATAAGGTGGTCGTCTTCACAG
>CAYRSM010000037.1:0-13371 GCA_964427125.1 uncultured archaeon
GTTCAGGAAAGCTCCCTTCCCCTTCCTCGCGTGGAAGAGCTCGTCCATGTTCGGGTCGTACACCACCCCGAAGACCATCTCATTCCCTTTCTGCAGGCCCATCGATACGCAAAAATGCGGTATGCCCCTAGAGTAGTTGAAGCTGCCGTCAAGCGGGTCTATGTAAAGGGTGTAGTCTGAATCGCCGAGCTTTACCCTTCCCCTCTCCTCCGCGAGTATGGAGCCGTCGAACTTTCCCTTCAGCCGGTTCACTATCAGCTCCTCGACCATCTCGTCCATGACTATGCTGTAGTTCGTCTTCGACTTTACCTTCAGTATCTTCGAGACGTCCTCCTGACCGAAGTAGTTCATCACAAACTTGCCTGCCTCCCTCGCTATCTCCGCGAGCGTCTCCTCTATCACATCACTACCTCCTTGTTCCTCAGCCAGTCGAGGTTGTCCGAATACAAGTACCTTATGTCGTCGACTCCGAGCTTCAGCATGGCCAGCCTGCTCATCCCCAATCCCCACGCGAGCACAGGGACGTCTATCCCGAGGGGCCTTGTGACCTCAGGCCTGAACATCCCTGCGGCTTCGACTTCCACCCAGCCGAACTTCGGGAAATAGACATAACCTTCCACCGAGGGCTCCGTGAACGGGAAATAACTTGGCTTGAACTTCACCTTCTCAGCTCCGAAACTCAGCGCAATCTCCTTCAGATAGCCGAGCAGATTTTTGAAGGACAAATCCTCCCCCACGACTATCCCCTCGCACTGGTCGAACTCGATAAGGTGCTTCGCATCTATGACGTCAGGCCTGAACACCTTGTCTATTGCGAACATCTTGTACGGTATGTTCTCCTTTTTCAGCCTGCTCATAACCCTCGCCGATATAGCCGTGTTCTGGCTCCGCAATACTATTTTCCTGGCTAGGTTCACATCCCACAGTCCCCACCCCCTGCTTCCTGTCGCCCAGCCGTTCTCATGCGTAGCCCTGACCCTGTCGACCAGCTTCCTGTCGGGCAGCTTTCCTTCCTTCGGCTCCTTCACAGAGAAGACATCGTGTATCCCCCTCGCAGGGTGGTCGCTGGGCATGAACAAGGCATCCGCGTTGAAAAAGTTCAGCTCCACAAACGGACCCTTCTCCTCGACAAAGCCAAGGCCAATAAGCTTTTCCCTCACGTCGTCGATTATCTGCCTGTATGGATGAATTTTTCCCGCGTACATCTTCCTTCCCGGGACAGTCACATCGTACGGCTTGAACTTCACCTGCCTCCACACGCCCGTCTTCATCAATTCCCTGGTCACGTACAGGACTTCCTTTCCAGCGAGCCTCTTCGCCTCCTCGAGCTCCGACTTTATCTTCTCGACCAGCTTCCTCTGGATTAGCATGCCGAGCATGTCCTGCGGAACCGGCTCTCCCTTGTTGATCTTGTCGAGGGCGTCCTGTCCGGGAATTACCTCCGGCGGCTTTGAAAGAACAAGGTCGTTGAACTTCAGCTCTATCCAGCCGTTCCTCTTCGCCCACATCAGGGCTACGTTGAAGTTCTCAATCTGCCTCTCCGCCTCCGTGAGCGGGACCGACCCTTTCCTGAGCAGGTCGATGAGGTTCTTCTCCGGCAAGCCTTCCTTCAGGTAGTGCTCCCCCTCGTCGGTCAGCCTGTATTCGGGCATGTAATACATTTCGGTTTCACCCCTCTAATATTTTCCGCGTGCGCTCCCGCTCATAACTAAAAAATGGGATCGCCCCCGTTCCAAAGTCTCACAGTTCCTCGTAATACTTACGTGCGTGCTTCCGCTCCCTGAGTATCCTGTCGACATGCTCCCTGTCGTCATCGGACAGCCCATTGTACCACTCCAGCATCTCTGCGCAATCCTGGTGCTTTTCCAGAACGGGCTTTCCATCTTTTGACAGCTCTCGCTTGTCCGATTTTTTATTCGCGTCTACATAGGCGTGCCACATGCCAGGAGAGTAGAACAACTCGCTAAGTGTATACTCAATCATTCTTGTCGCCCCCGATTATCCTCATGATAAGTCTGCATTCGTCTGTGAGCCTGATTGGAACACCCTTGGTTTTCGCATCGCCGCATGTCAGCAGCCCGTATGACGCAAGCTGCCTTATGTTATATCTAAGTGTGGAAGCCGGGACGCGCATCTCCTCGGACAATTTCTGCACGAGGTTTGTCGCGGTTATGTAGTGCCCGTTCTGCCTGAGTTCGCTGAGGATTGCCATCTGGTGTGGAGTGATAAGTCTGAGAAGGAGCTTCCTTACGATGTCGTCGTTGCGAATTGGCGAGCCATCACCATCACACCTAAGATATAATGTGTGCAGAATTATAAAAAGACTATGTGCAATTTTGTTGCGTACTGCTGTCGCACCTACGACATTGTCATACGTATGACATATCGACAGAATTTATCCATTTCCCCGCAAATGTAATACTGGTATCGACTTGACCGACGTGAGCGAAATCTTGAGAAATCTTCCTGACGACTTTGCGATAGGGACAAGCATAAGCTCCCACCAGACGGAGGGTGACAACAGGCTGAATGACTGGCACTCATGGGAGAAGGCGGGTCACATCCCCGAGGCCGGGAGCGCGACCAACTTCTGGGACGACTGGCGCGTGTGGGTGGACAGGGCTTCTTCAGTGGGCAACGCCTTCCGCATCTCCATAGAGTGGAGCAGGGTGGAACCGAGCGATGGGAACTTTGACGGCAGCGCGATGGACCGCTACAGGGAAATGCTGAAGTACTGCAAGTCCAAAAAGCTGAAGACCATAGTGACTCTCCACCACTTCACGAACCCGATGTGGTTCGCTGAAAAGGGAGGGTGGTCGAGCCGGGACTCCGTGAAGCACTTTTGCCGCTACGTGAAGTTTTGCGCCGAAAACCTATCCGGCCTTGTCGACTACTGGCTGACGGTGAACGAGCCTCAGATATACGCGTGCTCGAGGCTGGGCGTCTGGCCTGCAAGGGACAGCCCCGTAAAGGTGCTGGCGACTTTCATGAAGCTCATTGAGGCCCACAGGGAGGCTTATGCACGATAAAGCGCGCGATCCCCGACGCCAAGATTGGAACCGCCCAGAACATACAGTACTTCGAGGGAAAGGGACTGCACGGGAGTATCGCGGCGAAAATCGCAGACTTTGCATGGAACCTTCTCTTCCTGAACAGGACTGCGACCAGGCACGACTTTATCGGCATAAACTACTACGGGAGGATTAGCCTGCCTCTCACCAGTTCCGTTGACGACCTGAACTCGATAAAGCCTTATGCGAACGGTCTAAGGAAGACGCTTGAAAAGTTCCACAAAAAGTTCGGAATATAGCGCAGTCGATAAAGTCCGGCGCGAAGGTCCTGGGCTACCTTCACTGGTCTCTCATGGACAACTATGAGTGGCACAGGGGATACACGGTGTTCATGGGCCTGTTCACCAGGGAGGGAAAGCCGAAAACAAGCGTGGCCTTGATGAGCAGTATAACAGAGGGTTTACTTGGCAGAGTAGTCTCTCCTTGAATAGGAGTGCTTGTCAGACTCGCCGCCGCTCGCGACTATGCGGAGCCACTCATAAAGGGAATTGAACAGGCCGAACTGCTGGTACCTGCGCATGGAGAAGCCGACCTTCAGCTTGCCGACAAACTTTACTTGTCCCAGCTTCCTCATCCTCACGGCAATCTCGACATCGTCCCCCGCGTCTATGCACCTGTACATGCCGGCTCTTATGAAAGACTCCTTGTCGAACGCGGTGTTGCAGCCAAGAGTCCAGAAAAATAAACGTGTGTAATATCCAAGGCGCGAGAAGTTGTTCGCGCACGCAAGGTAGAACCTGTTCTTTATGCCGTCCTCTAGGGGGAAGACCGGACCGTAAAGCTGCACAGTGTTGCCGTCTTCGAAGCAGCCCTTTATGACTTCAAGCCAGTTTGGAGGGAGTATGCAGTCCGCATCGGTTGTTGCTATTATGTCCCCTTTGGCCCGCATTACGCCGTCGTTCCTCGCGCCGCCGACCTTCTTGCTGGTCTGTATCATCACCATGTCGGCGTACTCCTTCGCAAGCTCGCGCGTCCTGTCCTTCGAGTTGCCGTCCACGACAATGATCTCATACTCGCTCCTGGGCAGAGTCTGGTTGCACAGCGACTTCAGGCACTTTACAATGTTCGCCTCCTCGTTGTAGGTCGGCACTATCACCGATATCATACTCATCCTCCTACTAAATTTTCATGCAGCATAAGCTTTTAATTGCCGTGTCCGAGCCCTATCTCAGGCTCTTCACGCACTCAATCCACATCTTCATCATGCGGCCCATGTAGTTCAAAAACTCTCCGTTGACGTATTTCCATGTTCCATTCGAGAGGTTTTCGGCCACGCTCTCATAAAGGTCTGTGAAATTCCTTCCATTCAGCCCCATCCCTTCAAGCATCTCCCACAAGTGCTCGTTTATCTCCAGCCCGTTGACCTCGGCCACAAGGTCCTTGAAGGTGCTCCTCTTCGCCTTGTCGTGCGAGCAGAGCGGGTAACCGTTGATTATGTCCTTTCCCAAGACGTCGCACAGCTTCTTGATTATCACGCCCGACCAGATGTCGTCGAACCTCCCCACCTTCCACTGGTTGTCGTCCATCGGCAGCTGGTAGAAAGCGGGTATTATCTCCCTCTTGAACGCGAGGTTCATCGAGCAGATGGTCGTATAATTGCCCTTGCCGACGCAGAAGCTCCCCGTAAAGTCCCCCATACCGAGCCGCTTGCCCACGACGCCGTCAAGGTTGCCGTTGATGACTATCCTTATCGCGTCCAGGTCCGGCATGTTCGTCCACAGCCCCTGTGACAGCACAACGTCCTTCACTTCCTCCTTCTTTGAGCGCACCTTTTCGCCCATCAGGCCGTAAGGGTAGCCCCTAGGATAGAGACCTGTCCTGGGGGAATTGTGGTGGAGCACGTTGACCCATCTATTGTCTGAGGTGACGGTCTCCATGCTGCCTTTGTGTTCCAGGTTCTTGAGGTGGTCGCCAAAATAGTCGAAATCCTGCACGGGAGAAGTGTCGTCGTCTATGAAAAAACCGTACCTGAATCCCTTGTTGGGGAGCATGTACAGCAGGCCGAACGAAGTCTCCGCGTGCGACCTCTTCGGGATTACCTTCGAGTATTTCGAAACGCCGTTTTCCTCGAACCATTCAGTCCTTTCCTTTTCTCCAAGCACCTCACCTTCGACGCCGCACTCCTTCAGCACCTTCCTTATGTCGTTCTTGTCCACAAAATCCTCGGTGACTATGAGGAAGAACATCCTGCCCTTGTCGAAGCCGTGGCTTTCAGCATTATCGGTGTATGATTTTATGGCCGCCCTGTACTCGCGCACGGTGGGGATGATGACACAGATGTCCTGCTTCATTCCATCAGCCTCCCTATTGTTGTCTCCACGGCCTGCCTGGAGTTGTACTTCGGCTTGAAACCGAGCCCCTCCAGCTTCGATACGTCCAAGAGCATCAAAGGGACATCGCCCTTCCACCCCCTGTCGCCGCCAGTGAAAGTCATCTTCGGCCTTAGCTTGGACTTTTTGCACACCAGCTCGGCTATCTCGCTTATGACTATGCAGTCGTCGGAGCCGACGTTGAAGACGCCCACAGTGTCCTTCGACTTTCCGTCGGCAAGGACCATCGCGTCCACGCAGTCGTCGACATAAAGATAGGACTTTTTCTGCTTGCCGTCGCCCAAGACCTCCAGCTCATTGGGGTTTTGCTTCAGCTTGCCCAAAAAGTCGTAGATTATCCCGTGTGTGGACCGCGGACCGATTATGTTTGCCAGCCTGAACAGGACCGCTGTCATGCCGAAGGTGTGGCAGTACGAAGATATCAGGGCCTCGCAGGAAAGCTTTGCCGCACCGTAGACCGAGATGGGGAGCAGCGGCGCATAGTCCTCCGGCGTGGGCATCCTGTCCGCCTCGCCGTATACTGTAGAGGAAGAGGTGAAAAGAATCCTGCCGACGTTGTTTCTGCGCATGGCTTCCAGCACCCTGTATGTGGCGATGACGTTCTGTTCCAGGTCTATCCTCGTGTCCCTGAGCGCGGCCTTCACGTCCGCGTTCGCCGCAAGGTGCCAGACCTCATCGACGCCCTTGAAGTGCCTGTCGAGACCGTCCATTGCCAGGTTGACCTTGTAAAACTTGAACTTCGGGTCTCCAAGGTGCCCTTCAAGGAACTCCTTCTTCCCGGTGCTGAGGTTGTCCAAAACAATTACTTCATGCCCTTCCTTGAACAGCCTATCGACAAGATGGGAGCCTATGAAGCCAGCTCCGCCAGTAACCAGAACCTTCATAAAAATACTATCCGAACTGTAGATATTTACCTTTTCGACAGTCTTTGGTATGTGTTAATTTATATAAAAAACCATAGTCATTTATGGAGACCTGCCAGAGGAATCGCCATAATTCAATGCTTAAATCCGCCCGCGGCAATGTGTATGTTTATTAGAGGCATGCTATGAGAGAGGACTTGCCATTGGTGTCGGTCATAGTCCCTGCCTACATGGAGGAGAAGTTCCTGGGAAAGTGCCTGAGAAGCATACGGAACCAGACATACGGGGGCGAAATCGAGATAATAGTCATCGACAGCAACAGCTCCGACGGGACAAGGGACATAGCGCAAAAGCAGGCAGACACCGTCATAAACCTGAAGGGGAGGGGGATAGCGAAGGCAAGGAACGCCGGCGTGAAAGCCTCCAAGGGCGGCCTTCTGCTTTTCCTTGACGCGGACACCATGGTCAGCAGGAATATGATTGAAGAGTGCGTCAAAAACTTTGAAAAAGATGGTGTTGTGGGTGCTGTGCCGGCCTATCATGTATCCGCGGGCAGCTTTTTGCAAAGGATGGCGTACCGCCTGTCCAGCTTTATTGTCCGTTTTTCCGTGATTGTCAGGAGACCCATAGTGCCTACCATGTGCGCATGCTATAGCCGGAAAGTCTTTGACGTGTGCGGAGGTTTCAACGAGGCATTAGTGACATGCGAGGACTTCGACCTGTCCAAGAGGATGGCCAAGCACGGCAGGGTGGTCTACTTCGGGAACGCATGGGCAGCCACTTCTCCCAGAAGACTGGAAAGGTTTTCAGCGAGCATGTCAGTGAAACCAGCCTTGGAATTTCTGATGAACAAAGAACCGAACGTTAAGCTATGGTTTCATGTCAGCGAGATGCCCAGAACGAACAATTTCACCTTCATCATGAACCAGCTCTACTCATACGGCAACAGCCTTGCCAGCAGGGAGTATTACCACCGCAACTACCACAGGCTGAGCGAGAACGTGACCGAGATAAAGTACAGGATAAAGAAGGAGTTCAGGAGCATCGGCACGAGCGTCCGCGAGACGTTCATGGAGTAGAGCTAGACGAACTTGTAGTAGAGAAGGAAGTCCTCGCCGTACCAGTGCCTTTTGAGAAGCGCAAGTCTCCTGTAGTTCTTCTTGGCGAAGAGCGAGAGGGACGGCTTGTTTCCCGGCCTAATCACACACACAATCTTGTGGCAGCCGTAGGATTTTTTCACCTTCCCCTCGATGTAGTCCAGCATCTTGCCAGCAACATCGCCCCTGCGGTGCTCGGGATCAACGCCGACCCATTGTAGCCAGAAGATGCCGCTCGATATCCCGCCATCAAAAAAACCCCGCATGAACCCGACGAATTTCCCGTCCTCCCTTGCGGCAACCAGCAGGTTGTTCCTGTCCCTGAGGTCCTTCCTTATCTTTTTGACCTGGAAGTCGCGGAGGCACTCCCTTTTCGCAAAATCGGAGTAATAGGGTATCCCGAGTATCACGCATTTTGCCAGCCTTGAAAGATTGTTCGCCTCGGATGCCTTGATTGGAAGGATGTCCATAAAAAATTGGTGGCGCCGCTTAATAATAAGCCCGGGCCGCCACAAAATAAAAGCAATGTCTTTCAAGGTGCTTGTCGGGTCGAACTGCAGGATGCTGGGCGGTGAGCTGGCCGAATCCAGGGGCGCAACCCGCGTGGAGGTAAAGAACTTCCCGGACAGGGAGCTTTATGTCAGGATTCCCGAGGATGTCAACGGGCAGGACGTGCTGTATGTACAATCTTTCTACCCCAACCAGAACGAGTCGCTGATGGAGGCGTTCCTGACCGTGGACGCGCTGTCCGACCTCGGCGCAAAGAGCATAGAACTATTCGCGCCCTACTTTCCCTACGCAAGGCAGGACAGGAGGTGCAGGGAAGGCGAGGCTGTGAGCGCGCTGGCTGTCACCAGGATGTTCAAGAACTTGGGCGTCAGGAGTATCACATCCGTGAACGCCCACCAGTTCAAGAAGGAGGGCGTGTACGATGTCTCGGACCTTGAGTTCAGGAACGTGAATGCGACATCCCTGATAACGGATTTTGTAAAGTCGAACTATGGAAGGGATTTCGTCGTGGCGCTGCCGGACGCCGGGTCAAGGAACCTCATAGACTCGGATGATGTGATAAACTTCGACAAGAAGAGGGCCGACATATTCTCTGGCAAGACGGGAATAAGCTCGAGCAGGGAATACGACCTGAAGGGAAAGCTTGTGCTGCTTTTGGACGACATAGTCTCCAGCGGGGGCACAATGGCGGAGACTTACAGGAAGCTGGCGGGCATGGGCGCTAAGGAGATAATAGTGGCGTGCGTGCACGGGCTGTTTGTCGGTGAGTGCATGGGAAAGTTCAAAGCTTGCGGCGTGGGCAACGTGGTGTCCACAAACACGACGGACAACCAGTTCTCGAAGGTGTCGATTCTGCCCATTTTGGAAAGTACTATGTCGGGCGGAAATTAGAATCGTCAGGTGAGTGCAGTGATATTCGACTTCCATGTACATTCAAACGCCTCCCTCGACTCCAACATACGGGTAAAAGAGCTTGTGCGAATACTGAGGGCGAGGAGGTTCGACGGCTCTGCGCTTACCGACCACAACTCGATAAAAAATCTGAAAGAGGCGAAGGCTGAGTTCAAACGCTACAGACTGGAGTTTGTACCTGGCACGGAGTTGACTACCAAATCCGGTCATGTCATAGCACTATTCGTAGAGGATTTTGTGAGGCCTCACAGGCCGCTGGATGAAACATTGGACGCGATAAGGTCGATGGGAGGAATAAGCGTCATCCCGCACCCGTTTGACATATACAGGAAAAACGTGGGGGTCTCAGCGATCGGTATGAAATTCGACTGCGTAGAAGTGCTCAACGCGAGGGATGTCTTAAAATCGCGCGAAAGGTTTGTAGACGAATATTTCAGAGGAGCCACGCATGTAGCCGGCTCTGACGCGCACAGCCTTAGGGAAATCGGATCGGCTTACACCAAGATACTGGGAGATGACGTGTACAAATCATTGAAGAGGGGCATGACGGAAGTGCGCGGCGCACACTCCCCTTTCACAGTGCATGCGAGGTCCATCTTGAACAGGATGGAGAATTTTATCGGCACCCCGTTCGACACGAAGCGCGTGCTCAGCAGCATGTAGTCAGACCTTTCTGCAGATGACGACAGTCTCAAGTCCGAACCGGCTGTCAAGCCATATCTGGAAGATGCCGAAATTCATGGCCGTCCTGACCATCTCCATCACGAAGCCGTTCCTGGCAAGCATCCTCTCCACTTTCTTCTTGGGCATCATCGAGATGTGGTGCTCCATCCTGTCGAAAAGACTGAAGAACAGCCTCCTGAGTATGTTCCTGTTCGGTGTGGAGATGAAAAGTATGCCGCCCCTTTTCAGGTGCCTTCTCATGTTCCTCACCACAATCTCTGGCCTCCTGACATGCTCCAGCACGTCGAAGCACGTTACGGCGTCGAAATAGTCGTCGGGGAAGGGAAGATCCTTCTCAACGTCGTGCACAAGCATGTTTTTGCGCGGCACGTCGTGGAGCGCGTGCTCTATGGCATACTCCGACACGTCCAGGCCGAACACCGCAAAGTCGCGCTGGAACTCCTCCATGACGAAGCCGAAGGCGCATCCAATGTCCAAAAGCTTCCCGCCCCGCTTGTAGCGGAGCAACGCCGCCAGCTTCTTCCTGTTCACCCCGCGCGAGTTCCAATAGCCCAGCTTGTAGAAGAACGACTTCCTGCCCGTGAAATAGTCCTTGTTGTAGATTTCCCTGTAAAACCGAGAACCGAAAGCCATACAAGATGTCCCCGTTTCAGACTGCCCTGTCCCACATCTCCTTTGCAAGCCTGCCCGAGTATCTCATTTTTTCAACAGCCTTCTCAGCCTTCTCCTTCCTCTTGTTGTGCTCCTTCAGGAATGAATTTATCCTGTCAACAAGAATCTGCTTCAGCTCGCCCGTCAGCATCTTCCCGCTCTTGTAGTCCTGCCTTATCTGCTCTATCCTCCTGTCGTCCTCCTCGAACATGATGTGGAGCCACTGGAACGCGACATCCACGTCGGGGTTGCCGCCCAATTTTCTGTGCTCCTCGATGCTCGCCTGCCCTCCGGAGAACGCGTACTTCATTATCTTCGTCTTCACGGTCTTCTCGTCGTCCGAGAGGAATATCGCCGACTCGGGTATGCTCGAGCTCATCTTTCCCTCGGGCCCGGTCATGGGCATCAGGAGCTTGCTGTGGATTGCCGCTGTCTTGTAGTAGCCGAGGCCCTCCGCCACGTCCCTCTGTATCCTCCAGTAGTTGTCCTGGTCTATCGCGCATGGTATGAGGCAGCGCTTCTTCTCGAAAAACGTCGGAACCGTCTGTATGGCCGGCCAGAGTATCATGCCTATGTTCGACTGCTCGTTGAAGCCGAAGACAGCCTTCGCCGTGGAGAAGTTCACCTTCTTGGCGACCTTCAGGGCCGTCGGGTATATCTGCCTCATGTATTCAGTGTCCTTGAATATGAAAGTCCTCTCGGGGTCGAAGCCCAGCGCAGCGATTTCCTTGATGTCCTCCTCCGCCTGCCTCTGTATGTCCTCGTACCCCATCTTTGGTTTGAACAGGAACTTCTCATCATCCGTCATTTCGATGTACAGGTTCACGCCGAACTTTTCCTGCAGCCACTTTGTGAAAATCATCGGGATCATGTGTCCCAGATGCATCTTGCCGCTCGGTCCGCGCCCCGTGTAGAGGAAGAACCCCTTCCCGCTCTCGTGGTCCTTCAGCACTAGGTCGAGGTCGCGGTGCGAGAAATAAAAGTCCCTTCTCAATAGCACATGCGTGCCCCCTGCGAGCTTCTCCAGCTTGGCCTTCAGCTGCGGGTCTATAAACTTTGTGCCGAACTGCTTCACAAGCCTGTCGTAGTCGACCTTCCCCTCGACCTCCCACGGCGTGACCACGAATTCCTCGGCCATATAAATCAATTTGGTTTTTGTTCTACTTTAAAATCCGCCTGCGTATCGGCTTTCCCAGCAGTCCCGCCTCCCAAAATTTCCAAAAACATCCTGCCCAGTTGTGTGAACGTCACGGGCCTGCCCTTGCACTGGTTGTTCCCAAAATCGACAAGACCGAACCGCTTCAGCCGCTTCATCACCAGCTTTGTAGTGGAGGGAGCGCATCGCCTCACGGATTTCACCGTCTGCGAAAATGTGCAGCCCTCGTATTCGCGGCACGATGCAAGGATTGCGATTTCCCTACTGCTGAGCGAGTTCTCTAGGAATGATTTCAGTTCCGGTTTCGACAGCCCAAACTCGACCACCTGTCATCTCGCTCACACAGTACTGTTGCCGCCCCAGCCTTAAATAGCCAGCGGTCAGAAAATCTACCCTGACAGCGCCCTGCGACAAGCGTGTCGTCCTAGCGTATGCTGTGCGACCGAAATAATCGTCACATGCCCTGTAAAAACGTTTAACTGCGCCCGTACAATCTATTCATGTGAAAGGGCACCCCAAAAAAGCGGTCATACTCACGGCGGACACTTTCGAGGACATGGAGGTGTTCTTCCCGCTTTTCCGTCTCCTGGAGATGGGGTGGCAGGTCGATGTGGCCGCCCCTACAAAGAAAAGGATAGCCGGCGAGCACGGGTACGCACTGGAACCCACTATCACGATCGGCGATGTCGATCCGGACAAGTACGACCTGCTTTTCATCCCGGGCGGTTCCCCGGACGGCGCCCCGGCGACGGTGAGGAAGATCAAGAAGGCGCTGGATATCACAAGGTCGTTCTTTGAGAAGGGCAAACCTGTCGCGTCGATATGCCACGGCCCGTGGACGCTCGCCTCAGCCGGCGTGATAAAGGGCAGGCGGCTCACGTCGTACTGGCATGACGGCGTGCCCGAAGACGTCAAGGCCGCAGGGGGCGTGTGGGAAGACAAGGAAGTCGTTGTCGACGGGAACCTCGTGACCTCGCGTTGGCCTATGGACCTGCCCGCTTTCATGAGGGAGGTCGCCAAAAAGGTAGGAAAGTCAAAGTGACTTCGGAATTTGTTTTAGAAACATAGATTATTGGCGGCGGCAAAATCAACATAATGGACAGGATATTCGGCTTCGCCACAGGCAACCTCTGGACATCCAAGGACATGAACAGGCTGCTGGAGTCGATAATGGAAATTGGAGTGTCGGGCGTCGAGCTGACATTCGGGACAAAGGGCGAGCTGTATTCGTTCAGGCTATCAAACAAGAACAGGTCGTGGCTGAGGAAGCTGGAGTATGTCTCCGTGCACGCGCCTTTCCGGCTGGTGGCTGAATCGGACGGGGAAGAGGAAGTCGCCAGGCAGCTCGACATAATCCAAGGGCTCTACGATGATGTTGATGCGAGGAACGTGGTAATCCACCCCGACAATCTCCCCGAGCCAGAAATTCTAGAAAGCTACGATTTTTTTGTCTCAACAGAGAACTTGGAGAAGAGGAGGCATGTCGCCATCGACGACCTCAAGAGAATTTTCAGGTCCTACCCGAAGCTGGGATTCTGCCTGGACACGTCGCACGCGTACACATGCTCTAAGGAGGAAGCGACCCTGCTCATCAGGGCGTTCAAAAACAGGATATCGCAGGTCCATTTCAGCGGCACTTACAGAAACAGGAGGCACCAGTCGCTCGCGCATGTCACGAAGGACTTTCTCTCCTCAATACAGCCGGTGAAGAAACTGGACGTGCCGATAGTGATAGAGGGCGGCTCAAGGTTCACAAAGGGGATGCAGACGGTCAGGAAAGAGGTGGAGCAGTTCAAGAGCTTTTTTAAAACTTAAATAGTACGCCCCACAATAAACATTTCAACGGGATTCGGATATGGGGATAAAGATAGTCGTGTCGGAGCCTTCGACGAAGAAGAGCTACCAGGCGGACGTGGAGAAGGACAAGATAGCCCTGCTGTTCGGCAAGAAGATAGGCGAGGACTTTTCCGGCGAGCTTGTGGGCCTGCCGGGGTACACCCTCAAGATAACCGGCGGCAGCGACAAGGACGGGTTCCCCATGATGCCTAGCGTCGAGGGCATAGGGAGGAGGCGCATACTCCTGGGCGGCGCGCCGGG
>CAYRSM010000038.1:0-11703 GCA_964427125.1 uncultured archaeon
GCTCGTCGTCAACCAGAACGGGAACTCATGGTCTCTTCCGAAGGGCCACATAGACCCGGGCGAGGACGCGCTGGGAGCCGCGAAGAGGGAGATATACGAGGAGTCCGGCGTGAGCGAAGTGGAGCTGGTCGGCGAGCTTGGCAGCTACCAGAGGTACAAGATAGGCTTGTACGGCGGCGAGGACAGGTCCGAGCTGAAGACCATACACATGTTCCTGTTCAGGACCGGTCAGGAAAAACTGAAACCTATAGACCCGGCCCACCCAGAGGCGAGGTGGGTAAAAAAGGAAGATGTGGCAAATCTGCTTACCCATCCGAAGGACAGGGAGTTCTTCCTTAGCATAATTGATAGACTGTGAACGGAGTTTCTTTTCGCTCGCACCAATCAGGCGCTTATGGCTTCCACGGGGCACGACTGCGCTATCTCCTTCGGGTCGTGCTTGCCGCACTTTTGCGAGTTCGCCCTGGACTTGCCGTCGTCGCCTATGGTGAAAACCTCTGGGCACATCGACGCGCACAGGCCGCACCCTATGCACTTTTCCTCGTCTATCTTTACCATACAATAATTAGTTGTGGGATGAAGCTTTAAATGACTTTCAGTGCAAATGTTTTTCATCAATGTCCGTTATGGTGAAGGAAAAAATAATTTCGAATACTCAGTCACTCTGTCCGGACTGTCTTGAGCTAATCGATGCCACGATATTCGAGAAGGACGGCAAAGTCTGGATAAAGAAGAGGTGCAAGAGGCACGGCGCGTTCCGGGACCTGTACTGGGGGTCGTCAAAGCTTTTCGAGAAGGCCAAAAGTTTCGCGTACGACGGCAGGGGGGCGGAGAACCCCAACGTGGAGAGGAACCCGCTCACCTGCCCGAAGGACTGCGGGCTGTGCTCGATGCACAAGTCCCACACGGCCCTTGCAAATCTGGTGGTGACGAACAGGTGCGACCTGAACTGCTGGTACTGCTTCTTTTTCGCGGAAAGGGCGGGATATGTATACGAGCCGTCGCTCGAGGACCTGAGGAAGGCTGTCAGGCTACTGAAGAACGAAAGACCTATTCCAGGGAATGCCGTGCAGATCACGGGAGGGGAGCCGTCCCTGCGCGACGACATACTCGACATAATAAGGATGATAAAGGACGAGGGAATACACCACGTGCAGTACAACACGAACGGCATACGCATGTCGCAGGACCTGAAGTTCGCGAGGGCGGTCAGGAGCGCCGGCGTGAGCACGGTCTATCTTTCTTTTGACGGGGTTACCCCTAAGACGAACCCGAAGAACCACTTCGAGATACCGGGCATGCTGGACAACTCCCGCAGGGCGGGCCTCGGGGTGGTGCTCGTGCCCACGGTGATAAGGTCTGTGAACGACCACGAAGTGGGGGACATCGTGAGGTTCGGCTTCAGGAGCATAGACGTCGTCAGGGGCGTGAACTTCCAGCCAGTCTCACTCGTGGGGAGGATGCCGAGGAAGGAGAGGGAGAGGCACAGGATAACCATACCCGATGTCATAAAGCGGATTGAGGAGCAGACCAACGGGGACATATCCGAGGAGGACTTCTATCCGGTGCCTTCGGTGAAGCCGATAACAAGGTTTGTCGAGGCGCTCACGGGCGAACCGCAGTACTCGTTCTCCACGCACTTTGCATGCGGCATGGCCACCTACGTCTTCAGGGAGGGCGGCAGGATGCTTCCCATAACAAGGTTCATGGACGTGGAGGGGCTGTTCAGGTACATCGAGGAGAAGGCGTCGGAGATAAAGTCCGGCGAGAACAAGCTGGTCGTGGGCGCGAAGATGATGCTGAAGCTCAACTCGTTCATAGACAACAAAATCGCGCCGAAGGGCGTGCCGTTCGCGAAGATGCTGTACGATGCGATAGTGAGGCACGACTACCGCTCGCTGGCGACTTTCCACCACAGGGCGCTCTTCATAGGGATGATGCACTTCATGGATCTGTACAATTATGACGTAGAGCGCGTCAAGAGGTGCTCGGTCCATTACCTGATGCCGGATGCCATAATACCGTTTTGCACGTTCAACGTGATACCCGAGTGGTACAGGGACAAAGTTCAGAACAAATATGGTGTTTCGTTTGAGAGATGGGAGAGCGGAACCGGAAGGAAACTGAGGGATGATTCCTACAGACGGGATGCCGAGAGCCTCAGGAACACCGATAGCTACAAGAAGACCTACGCGGGCTTTGTGTGACAGGTCAGATTGCTTTCAGATTCCTTTCAATCGCGCTCTGGAACTCGCTGTACGGCTGCGGCCCCGTTATCTTGTCGCCGCCGATGAAGAACGTCGGGGTGCCGGCTATCCCGAGCCTGTTTCCCAGGTCGATGTCGGACTGCACCTTCTGTTTTGCTCTGTCGGAATCAATGCACGCATTGAACTGCGTCATGTTCAGGCCAACTTGCTGGGCCGCGCCGTCTATGGTGGCAATCGCCTGCACGTCTGTCTCATTGTTGCTGAAGCTGTCCTGCAGCTGGAACAGAAGGTCGTGGTACTCCCAGAACTTGCCCTGCTCTCCAGCACAGTAGGCCGCCGTGGCAGCCATTCTCCCGTGCAGGTGCTGCGGCAGGGGGAAGAAGAAGAAAGCCAGGTTGACCCTCCCCGAATAATCGTTCAACAGCTGTTCGACGGTCGGCTCGGCCGCCTTGCTGTAGCGGCACTGCAGGCACGCGAACTCTATGATTGTAAGGTTTGCGTTCGGGTTTCCCCTGATGGGATGGCTGCCTATGACGATGTCCCTCGGCGACATTGTGATGAGCTGGCTCGCCGCGTTGTAGATGCAGAACCCGTCGCTCTGCGGGCCGTTGCAGTTGCCGAACGCCGCATAGTTGTAGATGCCGTATATGACTCCGGCTATGCTGAGGAAAAACGCCACTGTGAAAATTATCGACAGGGTCTTGAAGTGCTTGTAGAAGAACCTCGCCATCGTGGGGACTCGCATCAGCTTGGAGGTTACTTTTGTCTTTATCCTAGTCTCAAGCCCCACGTCGCACGGCCTGAACGTTATCATTTTGGCCGCGCACCGCAGAGCCTCTTTGGCCAGCCTCCTGTACTTTGCAGACCATATCCCCATCACTGAGAAGACTACAAGCGCGACTATGCAGATTACCATCCACAGACACCTTCAAAAGAAATATATGTAGGCGAAATAAAGTAAGGCGCCGAAGAACAGGACATCCATCATCCTCAAAAATGCCTTGAAGTGCCTGTAGAAAAATCTGGCCAGAGGGGGAAAGAACATGAGCTTTGCGGTTATCCTCGTCTTGACCTTGTTGTCCAGCCCGACCTCACACGGCCTCATGAGCATGGTAGTCTTCAGACACTGGTAGGATTGTTTAGAAAGTTCTCGGTACCTTGGCGAAAAAAGTCCCATGAACGATAATATCAGGTGTACGAAGACGCAGAATATCATCCTCTCACCCGAAGGTCTTGGCTATGCCCGAGAGCTTCTCCACAAATGTATTCACGTCCTCCTTCGTGTTGTACAGGTAAAGGGAGGCCCTCGCGGAGCCCTTGTTGAGCTTCAGCGACTTGTGGAAGGGGTAGGCGCAGTGCATGCCCGACCTGATGAAGATGTTCTGCTCGTCGAGCATTATCGCCACGTCGTGCGGCTCCATGTTCCTGACGTTGAATGCGGCCAGCGCTCCCCTCCTGTTGCTGTCCTTCGGCCCAATAAGTTCCACATTGGGGATGTTCATCAACCCTTCCGTCAAAACCTTGGACAGTTCCCTCTCGTGGCTCTCTATGTTCTTCATCCCTATGGAGGAAAGGTAGTCGATTGTCGCGCCCATGCCTATGGCTCCCGCATAATGCTGTATCCCCGGCTCGAACCTCGAGGGCACGTCCTCAAGGACATACTTGTCCAGGTCGACGTCCTTTATGGTCTCCCCGCCCAGCATGAAAGGCTGGAGGTTTTTCAACAGGTTCTCCTTGCCGTAGAGGCATCCTATCCCCGTCGGGCCGCACATCTTGTGACCGGAGAACGCCAGAAAATCGATATCCAATTTCTTCACGTCAATCTGCATGTGGGGGACAGACTGTGCTCCATCTAGCAAGACAAGCGCCCCGTTGTCGTGGGCAATATTTATTATATCCTCGGCGGGGCTCTTTGTGGAAGTGACGTTCGATGCGTGTATTACCGACACAAGCTTGGTTTTCCTGTCAATCTTCTTCTTGAAATCCTCGATACTGAACTCTCCCTCGCCGTTGCACATCACGAAATCCAGCGTTATGTTTCCGTTGTCGGCCTCGCGCCTCCAAGGAAGCAGCCCCGAGCTGTGCTCAAGGTTTGTCGTGATGACCTTGTCACCCTTGCTGAACTTGAAAGCGTGCGCCACGAGGTTTATCGCGTCCGTGGTGTTCTTCGTCCATACTATCTCCTCGGCCTTCCTCGCGTTTATGAACTTCGCCACCTTCTCTCTTGCCTTCTTGTGTTCCTCTGTTGATTTTGAGGCGAACTTGTGTATGGACCTGCCCACGCAGCCCGTGTACTCCGAATAGTACGAGACCATGGCGTCTATGACAGGCTTCGGCTTCAGCGTGGTGCACGCGCTGTCCAGGTAGATGAAAGGCCTGCCGCTCACGTTCTTCTGGAATATCGGGAAGTCCTTCCTGATTTTTTCGGCGTCCATGCGGGTCACACGACAACGAATAATAATTAAAATGGGGCAAGTTTAAATATGGGCGACCCGGATTACGATGTCGTCATTGTCGGCGGGGCCCCGGCTGGGCTCACAGCAGCAATCTACGCCGCGAGAAGGAAGATGAAGACGGTTGTCATAAGCATAAACCTGGGCGGGCAGATACTCGAGACCAACAACATAGAAAATTATCCGGGCTACATGTCGATATCGGGGGCGAACCTCACTCAGAAGTTCTACAGGCAGGCAGTGAAGGCGGGGGCTGAGGTGGTAAACGAGGAGGTCGTGAACATACTGGAGGGCGAGGGGCATTTCGTAGTTAAGACGAAGGACAACGAGTACAGGTGCAGGGCTGTCATCCTGGCTTTCGGCAAGACACCGAGGAAGATGGAAGTACCGGGCGAGAAGGAGCTTTCGGGCAGGGGGGTGTCTTACTGTGTTACGTGTGATGCTCCACTATTCAAAAACAAGACAATTGCTGTGGTAGGCGGTGGAAACTCCGCGGTCGATGCCGCCAGCTATGGTAGCAAGATTGCATCGAAAGTTTATCTAATCCACAGGCGTGCCGAGTTCAGGGCATTTGAATCAGTGGTCGATGAGGCCAGAAAAAGACCTAATGTCGAGTTTGTGCTAAATTCAGTCATAAAGGAGGTAAGAGGGGGCAACAGTGTAATGTCCATAATCGTGGAAGATGTAAACACAAAGGAGGCGAAGGAGCTGACCGTAGACGGCGTCTTCGTGGAGATAGGCTCTGAGGTGAACCCAAATTTTGTCAAACACCTTGTGAAGGTAGACGAGAGCAACCAAGTGATTGTCGATGGCAACACGGAGACTTTCTATCCTAACAGTGACACAGTTAGGCCGGACATCTTCGGCGCGGGCGATGCTACAAATGTCCCCTTCAAGCAGATAGTGGTGGCTGCTGGCGAGGGGTGCAAGGCGGCGCTGCAGGCTTACAACTACCTGCACGGGCTGAAGCCGAAGGCCTCGATGGAGTGGGCTGCGAAACATTAGGGTAAGCTGTATAAAATGGACGATAGCTATAATTTGAACTGGCTTACATGACTTTGAGAAAGTGGGTGTTTTTGAATTCTTTGGTAACCAGGGAAAAAGTATAGTCTTTGATGACGCCCGGAAATTCTTCAAACAGGCTCTTGATGAATTCCTTGATTTCGTAACCCTGCCTTATATTTAGGGCTATCTCCATGTCCCATTTTCCGATGAAATCAACCAGATAGTGAACCTGGGGATGTCTTTTTAAGAAGAGCGAGAGATTTTCGCTTTTCCTGTTCAGCTTCAGCAGTAGGATGCACCAGGTGTAATCGAATTTCGAAAGGTCAATCCACACGGTAAACCCGTTGATTACATTGCTGTCCTGCAGCCATCTGAACCTGTCTTTTACCCTGTCCACCGACTGTCCGGTTCTCCTGGAAACATCAGACAAGGATAACCTGCTGTCATTGGCTAATGCCAAAAGCAATTCGATGTCCTTCCTTTTGATTTTTTCGTCTTCCTTCTCACAGAGGTTTACCGTTATCTCACTGCCCGTTTCAGGATTGAAAAATTGTTTATAGCCGAATATACTTTCTTCGAGGGATATCAGCAGCTCGTACTTTTGGATGATTGCCGAATATTTGTTGAAAATGACTGACCATATCCTCCTTAATTCCTCCAACCCCTTGGAACATATCTCGATGGCAAAGTCCCACTCGCCAAGTAGCGCCCCGGCCCATATTATGTTCTTGTTGTCATTGAAGAAGGATATGACCTCTTTTTCCTTAGATTTGTTCAGGCCGGCGAACTTGATGTATAACGGATAAATCTTGTAGCCGAATTTGGCCGGGTTTATGATTGTGCTGAAGAAGGAGAAAGCCCCGTCGTTCCGGAGTTTTTCAAACCTGTAATGAGCCAGCTCTTTCGAGCAGACGAGCTTTTTTGAAAGGGCCGTCAGCGGCATCCTCGAGTTGGTGCTCAGTTCGTACATCAGCCTTCTGTCCTTCTTATCCAAGTCCATAATTTAATTAATATGGTTTTATTTATAAATTTTACCATTTTTATTAAAAAATATAGCTATGAGTTTTATTTACTTTCTTATTGACTTATACTATTATAAAGTGGTAAATATGTTTGAAGATGATAGTAATCGTAAGGACGAACATAAGACCTTTTGGAAGGGTGTGACGGACTATGACCAGCAGGTTTTCAGCGTTTTTGCGGACAAGGATGCGGAGAACCCGATTTTCGACTACTTGAAAAAGAAGCCTCGTCACATGAAGGTGGCAGACTTGGGCTGCGGTTCTGGTAATTTTGAGGGTATGTTTCTCTCGGATTATTTTGACAATGTCATCGCAGTAGATTATTCCGAGTCCCAGCTGAAGCAGGCAAAATACAGGCAGTTGTCCAACGTCGAGTATGCACTAATGGACATGAAAAAACTCCCCTTCAACGAAAGTCTTGACATTGCCGTTTCCGTCAATTCCGTGCTTCCAGGGACAGTAAGCGAAGTCGAAAAGATGTTCAAGGAGATTTACAACAGCCTGAAGCCCGGAGGAGAGTTCGTAGGGATACTGCCTTCCGCCGAAGCCGCGATACACCTTGCATTTCTGGACCTTCTTAGGCTTTTGGACGAGGGGGTCGACGAAGCCACCGCCATGAAACAGATAGAGAAGGTCTACCATGGCAAAAGGCAGTTCAGCATCATTGGGGCACAGAGGGACAACGAAAATTCCCCAAGGCAGATATATCACTATCCTTTCACACTGGAGGTCATGCTCAAGAGGGCCGGTTTCGAAATAATCGAGTCGGGTGAAGTTCATTACTCCCACAAGTACTGCAAGAACCATGATTACGGCATCCCTGATAAGTTCGATGGAATGGCGAAACCGATCTGGGACTTGTTCATGGTGGCGAGAAAGCCGAAGACAGGAAATGGCAAGACGGCAGAATACAGCAGGTGATGCGACAATGCCAGAAAGCGCTTTCACCGCTTTGGAAAAGGACATGTACGGCTTGGATGTGAAAGGGGATGCGAAAAGCGGGCACAGCCAGTATGCACAAAATCCTATTATTGAAGCAGCAAAGAAATCCTACTACGGAATGTACACGTCCTTTTTGCGTCTGGCGTTGCCCTACGTCAGAAAGGCAGCATACGGCGCAGGCTGGTTGACAGATAGCGTCGGCGAAAGGCTGGACATGTACGGCAGCTGCTTGGAAGAATGCGGGGGCAAGCGCGCAAAAATAGGACGCGGGATGCGGGAGTTTGGGCGGACATTCAAATATCTTTTCGGCACCGAGATGCTTGAGCGGACTTCCGTGGAATTTGGACTGGCGTTCGTGCTTTCACCGCCCGGTGTCTTAAGGGCCGCAGCAAATGTCACTGCGGGAGGAACATTGTGGTCTGGCGACCTTAATTATTACAGGAAAAACGGCGGAATACCTTCAGACTATCACCGCTACCTTTACGGTGGGGTAAATCTCCCGTTTTTCACCGCCTCACATACGACATTCGGGTCAGGCACAGGGTGGAATCCCCCTTATGTAAGCTTTTTCGCAGACCCTAGGATGGATTTGGGTACAATAGGTCTGACCAATTTCGCCGCAATACATTTCGGCAAGGTTGGCGCCAACGACCCCTCCCAATATGGGCGCGGTTATTTTTTGGGCACCAGTTTCGGTGTTGGCATCATCGCCGTCAACGCCTACCTGTACTACCCTCCGCTGGAACATATAATCAAGCGTGTTGGTTTGGAGAAAGCGGCCGAGTGGCAGCGTAAAAACATAAACGACCCCGTCCAAGATTATACGAGCAGAATAAAGGCATGGACAAGTAGGGCATTTCCGAGCTTTTTAGGCAACGATGCCAATTTTAGATGGGGATATCGACGGTCGATTTTATAGACAATCTCATCTTGGGCGTGGCCCTTACCCTGCCGTTGGGCCCGATAACTTTGGAAATACTGAGGAGGGGACTGAGGCAGGGCTTTCACGACGCCCTCAAGACCACTGTGGGCTCGTTCAGCGCCGAATCCACCTATTTCACGATAGTCTACTTGGGACTGGCACAATTCTCGTCCTCGCGCCTATTTACCGTGGGTCTGGGTTTCATGGGCGTGGCATTTCTCCTCTACATAGGTTACGACAATATCAAAGACTTCCTTTCAAAGACGGACAACATCGCAAAGAAGGAGCTGTACAGAAATCCGTTCGTCTCTGGCTATCTGGTGACCTTCCTAAACCCGTCCAACCTCTTCATGTGGGCTGGAATCATCGGAGGGTTCTTCGCCCAAAATACATCGCTATTCGCAAGCTCTGGCGTGCTTATTGGAAGTTTTTTTGTCGCTTTTCAGTATAGCATTGGTCTCGAAGCTTGGTAGAAAATTGTTGAGCAAGACCAAGATGAGATATGTGTCCCTCATCGCGGGGCTGTTTTTGGGTTTTTATGCGCTAAGATTGCTGTATGCGTTGATTTTTTAACATTGATAAAAAGCCTGCCAAATGTTCTGAAATTTCTAGACCTTCTCCAGCACCCACATGTAGCAACCGCCCCTCACGTAGAGCTGGCTGACCTTGAACTCTGCTTCGTAGCCATCCGTCTTGAACGTGCCGGCCTCGACCCTGTACTCGCGCTCCCCAGTCCTGAACTTCGCGCCGCCCGACTTCATCGTCTCGTAGAGCTCCGGCATGTTCATCCTGATTATCTGCATGGTCGAGTAGTGGCCGGTCATATCGTGGGTGTAGTCGTCCAGCATCAGCAGACCCCCCTTCCTCAGGGCCTTGTGGCACTCGCAGAACAAGCGGTTTACGTTCTCGGCGCGCTCCGTGTCTGTGTTTGCCAGCTCCGCCGCGTACCATGTCGCCCCCGCAAAGTCTATTATCGCGTCAAAATTCTTCACCGGCGCGTTGAAGGCGTCGGCCACGGCCAGCACAGTGTTTCCGGCAGAGTCGCTGCCGCGCAGCTTGCCCTCGTAGACCGCGCTCCTGACCATGTCCCCGCCGACGAACCTGCACCACGGAAAGCTCTCGCTGAACAGCTTCGTCTCGTGCTGTGAGTTTGCGGCTGGGAACCACACATGCTCGCCAGAACTCAGCATTCCCTCGTCCTTCAATGCCTGGACAAGCCAGCCGAACACGCGGTCCCTGTAGTTGCCGTCCTGCCAGCTCCTCTCGCCCTTCCCCCTGCCGAAGTACTCTTCCAAATATTCAATTCTTCCCCTGTCGGACACCATATATACCACTGTAATTACCTGTAAGGAGTTAATATATTTAAATGTTTAACTGCCAATCGGTAATTGTCAGGTGGTAAGATGAGGCCGAACCTTATGTCGTACAGTCCGCCTTCAAGGCTGAACCCTAAATTTTTCAATGCGGACGGCACGCAGACCGACTTTCTTTCAAAACTGGCCGACAAAATAAAGGAGCATGCAGTTGGCGACATGTCGAAGAGCGACCGCCATTCCGTTTATGAGCTGTACATAGTCGGGTCTAACTCGAACGGTAGCTGGCTGGAGCCAAGCGACCTGGACGTGATATGTGTGGGAAGCATGCCGACAGAATACGCCGTGATAACGTCTGACGGACTGTGTGCTGATGTTTGTATTATGAACGAAAATTTTGCGGAAGATACAGGCGTGGACGTGCCTTACGGCATGGCCTACGATGTGCTGAACCGGCAGTGGGTGTGCGATGCGTCTTGCTTGGAAAAGATAGACAAATTGACGGACGAGATAAACCACTCTCTGGACGAGGACACCCTGCACAGTCTTTACAAGATATATTACAGGGCGGGAAATCTCTACAACATAGGAAGGTTCAGGGAGTCGCTAGACGATTACAAGAAGTTTTATGGGTTGACTGAAGGGAAAGCCCTTGCGCAGGCCATTGTGGGGAGCAAAAAATATTTTGACAGGCTGCTTGAGCTGGAAAGGATGGGCATGATCTAGAGCGCCTTGAACATGTAGACCTCGTCTATGTACCCGCCGTTCTTGCACACGCCGTTGGGGAGTCTTCCAAAGGCCCTGAAGCCTATGTTCTCGTATGCCCTTATCGCGTACTCGTTGGTGGCGAAGACCTTAAGGGTTATGAGCCTTATGCCGCGCACCGCAGCCATCTGGAATATGGTTCTCATCATCTCTATGCCGAGGCCCACGTGCCTGTAGTCCGTCGCGAGGGCAAGCCCGAGGTTCGCGACATGGGAGTTCACGTCCTTCCCTATCCTGAGCTCCACCTCCCCCACTATCCTGTTGTTTGCCTCGGCCACCAGCATCTCGAGCCTGTTCTCCCTTATCGACTCGAGTATCCTCTCCAGCCAGATGAGCTCCTCCTCGCGGGTCACCGTCTTTGTCTTGCCGATCATTATATTGGACTCGTTGATCAGGCCGTTGATAAATTCCATGAACATGCCCACGTCGCTTATCCTGGGACCCCTGAAGACTATATCCCTTCCGTCCCTGGACAGGAACTTCTTCACCACCTTTCCCTCTTCCAGCGTCATATCATCTCGGCGGCTGCCTTATGAAACCGGAGCTCGTCATCGCCTTGTTTATCTCCCTGCTCCTCTTTATTGTCTCGACTGCCTGTTCGTATATCCTCTGCTTGTTTAGCCTGAGCCTCGCAACTCCCAGCTCCACTGCCTTTGCCCCCACCGCCGCTGCCTCTCTTGGATATATCTCCCAGTCGTCCATCGTGGGCAGGAGCCTCTCCTCGCTTATCTCCTTCTCCTCGGCTATGCTCGCGAGCTCGTTCGCAGCGGTTATGCACATCTCGTCCGTTATCGTTGTGGCCCTGACATCCAAAGTGCCCCTGAAAATGCCTGGGAAACCTAGAGAGTTGTTGACCTGGTTTGGGAAGTCTGACCTCCCTGTCGCGACTATCTTGGCGCCGGCCTCCTTCGCCTCCCACGGCCATATCTCCGGGGTGGGGTTTGCGCACGCGAAAACTATGGAATCTGTGGCCATGCCCGACACCCACGCCTTCGGAATGGTCCCCGGACCTGGCTTTGACGCGGCTATCACTACGTCCATGCTTTTCATCGCCGCCGCGTTGTCCCCCGTCCT
>CAYRSM010000038.1:11803-13340 GCA_964427125.1 uncultured archaeon
GTGTGCTCGTATGACGCTTCTGGACTTTCCTTTATCTTCTTGCACGACTCGGCCACCCCGGGAGTGTACCATATGGCAAAGTCCCTGAAATCCCTTATGATGCACTTCGGCACGACCTCTATCTTCCCCTTGTAGAAAGGATGGTACTTCAGGGCCAAGTCTCCCCACTGGTTTGCCTTCTTGAGCTGGTCGTTTTTTTCATCCATCCTTGACTAAATAACAATTACTTAAGGCTGCCTATAATAAATGTTAAATCGGTGGGGAGTCCTGAGACTGGTAGAAGCGGTGTTCGAGCTGTACAAGAAGGTCGCGACCGAGCTGCCGGAGGATGTCATAGTCTCCCTGAAGGGCGCTAGGGATTCGGAAGAAAAGGGAAGCCTTGCAAACGGCATCCTGACAACAATTTTGAAAAACATTGATATGGCGAACACGGAAAAGGCCCCGATGTGCCAGGACACGGGGACTCCCATCTTCCACGTCAGCATCCCCGTCGGAACTGACACGAGAAGTATCGAGAGGGAGATTGCCGAGGCGACAAGGAAGGCCACAAATGATATCCCGCTGAGGCCGAATGCGGTCGATGTCGTGTCCGGGAAAAACACCGGCGACGGGGTCGGCATAGGCACACCTGTTATTTATTTTGACGAGTGGGACAAGAATTTCATCTCGGTCGAACTTATGTCAAAGGGCGGAGGGTGCGAAAATCTTGGGAAGACTTACTCACTGCCGAACGACGAGCTGAAAGCCGCCAGGAACCTGGACGGGGTGAGGAAGTGCGTCCTGGATGCGGTTTTGAAGTCGCAGGGGAAGGGATGCCCGCCGCAGATAGTCAGCGTGTGCATCGGCGGGAGCAGGTCGGCGGCGGTGAAGGCGTCCACGCTGCAGCTTTTCAGGAAGCTGGGCGAGAAAAATCCTAATCCAGAACTGGAGAAGTTGGAGAAGAGGCTTTTGGAGGAGTCGAACTCGCTGGGCATAGGACCTCTCGGTCTCGGAGGGAAGACCACAGTGCTAGGTGTGAAGGTGACTGCGCTGCACAGGCATCCCGCGTCATTTTTCGTCGATGTCTCTTTTAGCTGCTGGGCGACAAGAAGGGCGTCGCTGGAATACAGGAACGGTGAAGTGAAATGGCTGAAATAAAATTGAAGACCCCGCTTGACGAGAAGACGGTGAGGCAGCTGAAGGTTGGGGACAGTGTCACAATCACCGGCACGATTTACACAGCGAGGGACGCCGCACACAAGTACTTCCTTGAAAGTTTTCCGAAGCCTCTGCCGTTCGACCTGAAGGGCGCGGCGCTCTATCACTGCGGGCCGATAGTCAAAAAAATCGGCGACAGGTGGACGATGGTCTCCGCGGGCCCGACAACCAGCGCGAGGACAAGCATGTACGAGCCGGACATCATTGAGAAGTACGGGGTGAGGGCCGTGGTTGGGAAGGGCGGGATGGACGACAAGACGCTCGAGGCGATGAAGAAGTTCGGCGCCGTTTATCTTAACGCTGTGGGCGGGGCTGGCGTGCTTCTGGCAAAGGCGATAAA
>CAYRSM010000039.1:0-13322 GCA_964427125.1 uncultured archaeon
AATTAGAACCAATAATCAAATACACAGAGACTTTGAGATTAATCGTCCGAATGACCAGTATGCTATAGAAAATATGAAACAGGAAAGGTTATCCAATGTTTTGGGATTGGCTATCTTAATTATCGTGATAATTACAACACGCTGGGAGCTTTCTAGGTCCGATAAGAATCGGCAATGATAAGAACCATCCCAAAAAACTTGGCAGTAACAGTCATCTTCTTACCCATTTTGCCAAACAGATAGAACGACAGAAGCAGGTTCACCAGCACCCGCAGGTTGTAAAGCACCACGGACATCATGAAGTAGAACTGCCTCACAATATAGTTGTTCGAGGTGGTCTTCCCCCCGAAGCCCTTCTTCACGCGGTACGATGTCTCTATTCCACACCTTTTCGAGTACGACAGGAACAGCTTCTCCGCCAGCAGGATGTCGTCGTTGCCCAGCCTCATGTTGGTGGCGAAGGCGTATCTTTTATCCTCCTTTTCCAGCACTATGAGGTTGAACTTGCAGTTCTTCATGGGGTAGCCGTTTATGACCGCCGGCGGACTGACGGAGTTGGCATAGTCTATAACCCTGTAGTTCATGATTGTTGATAACGCCTATAATTTTTTGAGAGTCTTTTGCTCTTCTATTCTTTCTCTTGGCAGTCTAAGCAGGCCGTTGAACTCCTCCAAATCAACTATTTTGTTACCTTTTACCTTGTTATAGAACATCCGCAGAGAATCAAAATTTATTATTTTCCATCCGAATTTTTCTACTATTTCTTTTATTGCGGGCTCGTTAAACACTCTGTTTATCAGACTTTCGTACTCCTTTGGAATAATCACTGCTCTTTTGGTCTCGCGGTAAGGTATGTTAGACCCCCTCATTATGGAGTCCGTTATGTTTGTAGAATTTTCCACGTCGAACTCGTAAATAATTTTTTTGTTTTTAGCCCACAGGACATCTATCCTTTTTATGCGATTGAGATTAGCCTCTGGAAAATCCAGTTTTAGTTCCTTTAAATTCAGAAGTTGTTTTAATGGTTTACCCTCGAAAGTTTTCCCGTATTCATCTATTGCTATATGGACATCAAACCCAGTTTTCTCCCCAATCTTAGCCAGATAGAACACCATCTCCTCGTGTTGCTTGATTATCTTGTTGACAATTGGCTTCAGAGTCCATATGTTTCCAGAGGTTTTGTCGGCTATCTTTTCAAGTATTTCTGTCACGCTTTGCGTATCTGGGGTCATGGAATTTTTATATTTCGTGAACAATTCTGTGAGAATTTCTGTGAATGTCGCCTTGAATCTTGAGTTCAGGAAATTGACAATCGTTTCCTCGACCCTCTTATTCAGGGGTATTATGTCTATGCGCAAATTTTCTGGATTTTTGAGCCACCATAATTTGCCCGATTTATTGCCAACCTTTGTATCGACCAACACAAAACGCTTGCCGATTTCACCTTTCAATATTTTTTCCACATTCTCTGGCTTATGCTCCAACAGCAAGCCGTGCTTTTTCAGCTCCGAGTAAAGCTTGGGGTCTATTGCATTCTGGATGTATGTAAAATGCGTCGGCCACCCCCTTTCAGCTATAATTTCCTCTGCGATATTGGTGATGATTTCCCTGTACCTTTCTTTGTCTATCTGTTCCTCTTCAATAAAATCTTTCTTGGTCAACGGCTTTCTGAACCTGAGAAAATAATCCCCCTGCAATGAACCGAATGGCTGTAATAGGCCTTTGGCAGAAGGTCTTGGCAGTTCTTGGAACACTATTTTTTCGAAATCAAAGCCCGCAAAAATGCAGGCTCGTATTATGGCGTTCCTTATTTTTATATCGGGGTTGTGGAACGTCAGCGTCATGTATTTGCCTTTCTTAAGAACACGATAGATCTCCTTGAGAGCCGCATAAATCATGGTATAATATTTGTCAAAATCTTTTTTCTGCTGACGATTCATTACAATCTCGTCCTTTACCCGCTCAGAAAAATTGCTGCTGAAACTTATCCAAGAACCCCACATATATGTCAATTCCGCATATTGTATCGAACCGCCATAGGGCGGGTCTGTAAACACATAATCGATAGAGTCTGATGGGAATTTCCTCATGGCATCTATGCAAGACTGAGTTATAACCAGTACATTCGATTTGTTTTTTGACAAATCTTCAAAATCCTTGGCTTCTCTGTAGTCCTTTATTTCCCGGTTAGAATCCTCTTTTCCATGTATCACGCCTTGCTTGTCAAAAATTCTGCCCTCGAAAAGGTTCCAAACATTGGATTCCATGAATCTCGGAACGTACCAATAGCTATGCTCGCCCCAAAATGAACTGAAGGGTCTTGTCGGCCTGTCTGGTGTCATCCTGCTTGCGAGATGGCTGATTGAAGTGAAGGCGTACTCCATGAACTCTTGGATGTCGTGATTCTTTATTTTTTTATCTCCTTAAAAAGCATCGACAGGGCAATTAAATTCCTTTTTGTGAACAGATCTTCCACAGAATTGTATTTTTCCTTTTTCATAAAAGGCGAGCCGTCTTCATAATAAAGTTTGTGTGTCGGGTGGGGCGGGACATCCATCTTCTCAATACGCTTGAGCAACTCCGAATCATGAGAATTGATGGGCTGCCTTATCTTGATGTTGCAATTCTGGCATTCATAGCCTACTTCCACCACTTTGTTGTTCTCCCAGATGAAATTTATAGCAGGCAGTTTTCGCTTGCATTTCCTGCATTCGGTAAAATACAATGAATTTATTTTTTCTTTCAGTTTCTTTTCAATGCCTTTGTACGCCTTTTTTAATTCGCCTATATCCAAAGGCTTGATTGTCATTTTTGTTATAAAAGTGGCCATTGGATCCAAGTCTATGCCAATTGCCCTGCGCCCAGTTTTCAACGATTCTGCAACAGTCACGCCGCTGCCGCAGAACGGGTCCATCACCACTTCCCCTTTTGCGGAGTAGTTTTCTATGTAAGCCTTTACAACATTGTGCGGTTTCCGTGCAAAGAATCTGTGTACATTGTACATAGGAGTATGCGCTTCTGGTGGAATTGCGTAATCCAGATTTTTGAAATTTGTTTTGACATCGGGAATGTTTTGCACTAGTCTGGCTTGCGGCATAATAATACTATTATTTGGTAATTTAAGCGATTTTAAGCTTTTGTCGCTGGACAGAGCTTATCCAGCAAACTTTGCAGCAGTCAACTGATGCCAGCCTTCCTGTACATCTCCATGACCTTTTCGTAAATCTTTAGGTCGGCGTCACCGATATCCTGTACCACATCGGCCTTCAGCTTGCCCTCGAAGTTTGTGGCGAAGACCCTTAGATTTCTGCCTGTCTTCACGCACTCCAGCCTGCCATCGCTGACTATCTCTATGCCCACGCCCCCATCCTCAAGGACAAAGTTGCCGTCCGGCCTGGCCTCCTTTACCGTGCCGACCAGACACACCCTCCTGTCCGACCTCCCCAGCTCGCCCGCCCTCACGGGGACGTACCTTTCAATCGCCATCGAAGTAAGGTTTATCCGTTGCCGCTTATAACTTTTTACTATGAAACCGGGCAGGATAGTGTCGGCGATGATAGCCGCGCTGGGCGTAGCAGTGCTTCTCTTCTACCTGTACACCACCAACGTGGACGTGGCAGTCAAGGTCATAGAGCTCTGCAAGAGGACCTGCGAGGGCGCGCGGGCCAACGGCGTCAACCTCACGAACGGCCCGTGCCTTTTGAACCCGATGCCGACATACCCCGACTGGGTGTGCGACGTGTCTCATTCGCCGAGGCTGCCCGTGGACGCGGCCTGCCCGAACATGTGCTCCGCTTACAAGGAGTACAACACGTTCTGCCCGAACTCGACCACTGTCGGGACAGCGAACCACTTTGTGGAGGTCGCCCCGGACTGCAGTTTCATCAGGGCTGTCTGAGTATCCCGGTATTTCTGGGCGCCGCAACGCTTAAATGGCTTTGTTGACAAAGGGATATAGACGCTGCAGGGCGATGCAAATGGACATATTGACAATCACACTGAGGTTCGCGATAACGTTCGCGATGTCGTTCGTCTCGGGCGTGGAGAGGCAGAGGTCTCACAAGCCGGCTGGGCTTGGAACCTTCATCTTCATAGCCATAGGCACGTGCGGGCTTGCGATAGCGGCGCTCATGCTCGGAGAGAGCGGACAGATACCCCTTGCAACAGGCAACCTTCTAGGCGGGATAGTCACAGGTGTCGGCTTCCTCGGAGCGGGAGCTCTCATAAGGACAAACGACAAGATATTCGGATTCACGACTGCCACGAGCATATGGGTCTTCGCCATACTCGGCTTTGCGATAGGGATAGGCCAGTACATTCTCGGTGTGATTATGTACGCGCTTGTGTGGACTGTGATTTTCGTGGACAAGTTCCTTGAGAGGAAGGGTATAGGTCCCTACCAGAAGAAGCTGGTCGTCATGACAAACAGGCTTGTCGCCGAGAGCGAGCTGAGCTCAACTGTAGGACTGAAGAGCAGGGTGATAAGCGCCGAGATCGACAGGAAAAACAACAGGATGACAGCTACGTACCTCGTGCAGGGGACAAAGGAAGAGATAAAGAACATACCGAACGTGCTGATGGGAAAGGACTGGTTCGACTATTCCAAGATAGAGTGATTCAGCCGTAGCTTCTCCACTTGTGCCTGCACTTCGGGCAGGTGTAGAACACCGTGGGCGGCTCGTCCGCGGACCTCATCTGCTTCATGAACCAGTGCGCCTCGCCGTTGCCGCACTTTGGGCAGATTACCTTGGTCTTCGGCAGATGCCTGAACTCCTCGTCGTCCTCCTCGATGACAAGGACCTTCTTCCTGTGTTCTATGTTCCTTTTGATAACCTGCAACAAAACCACCTTAGGTATGACAGCCTTCTGATTCAGCCGTAGCTTCTCCACTTGTGCTTGCACTTTGCGCACTGGTAGAATATGGTTGGTGTAGCCGATTCCTCCGTTAGGCCGGCGGTCTCCTGGCTCCACCAGTAGGCCTTCTTGTTGCCGCAGTTCGGGCATATGATGTTTATCATCGGCAGCTCCGACTCGGCCTCCTTCTTCTCTATGACCACCACTTCCTTCTTGGGCTCCACGAACTTCTCCTCGACGGCCATCTTCTTCTGCGCGCCTGTGGCCTTGTACCTCTTGCCGCACCTTCTGCAGACAAGCATGACCGCCTTGCCCTTCTTCTCGGCTACAAGCAGGTTGCCACACTTTTCGCAGAACTTCATGTTCATGTTTTTCCACCAAACACCCTTATCAGAAGGATTTTTATATATCCTATTTTTGGTATTATAAAGATTACTTTGCCCCTTATCTGGTCGTAGGACACGCTCTTCTCGAACGGCAGCTGGCCTATGTTGTTGTCCCCCTTGGTCTGGTAGGTGCCGTCCGGGTTCAGCTTGATTATCCTGTGTATTATCGGCGCGGCCTGGCCGGCATCGTAAACGACTATGTCGCCCACCTTGTAGCTGCCGCTCCCCATGACTACCGGCATGTCGCCTATCGAGAACCCGTTGTTGAAGCCCCACGAGTCTATGTACGTCCTGTTGTATCCCAGGTTTGTCTCCAGCCAGCCGTAGAAGGTGGCCTGCGGGTTGTCGTGCTGCATCGATGAGGAGACGACCACGACTATGGGAAGGTTTGTCGAGAGGACAACGCCTATGACGCTGTAGAATATGAACGCGAGTATGGCTCCGCCGTACAGATAGTTTAGCACGTCCTCCTGCCTGATGTACAGAAGGATTGCGGTCGCGATGAACAGCTCGACGTAGGCGAACGGCACAGCGACCTTGAAGACGAAGAAAAGCACCAGCACGCCCAGGGCCGAATAGGCCGCCATCTTGGCAATTCCTTCCTCCAGCCTGCTCCTGAACTTCAGCCTGATGCCGAACTTTTTGCCCTTCATGCGCGTCCCCTGCTCTCCCCCGTGACGACCGCGGTGGCGATTATGTGCGCCGCCCTGAGCGGTTCCGGAATAAAACTATGGGTCGTGCTCAGATTAATTATTTCCTTCGTCTCGCTGTCGGTCAGACCGGCGGACTGGTAGTATATGTCCTTGCCGCTCGGCAGCGTATGATGCTTCACCCTTCCCGCGTTCTTCAAAACCTTCAGCCTGAGCCTGTAGTCAGGGAACATCTTCAGCGCGTCCTTGACCTTCGCGATGTCGGGGTGCTTCCTGTTTATCACTATCACTGGCAGCCCGGTCCTTTCGTGCAGCTCCCTTATGTCGAAAAGGTTGAAACCACCGAAGGTCAGGCCGTCCGTCATTATCACCTTGAGCTGCTGCCTGTGCCTGCTCGAGTTTATGAGTCTTACCAGCTTCTCCGTGGAGTCAATGCCGTCTATCGCGACCTCGGTCTTGAGCATGCCGTCCAGGTACTTTCCTCCCCTGAATATGACTCCTACTACGGGAACATTGCCCTTGGACTTTGTCACGAACGGCCCGTCGTCGAAGCCGATTATCCTTATCTCTTCCTTGAACATGTAGATTGCACTTGATTATTTTAGTGTTGATTTTCTGGGAATTAAGCTTGAACAGGATGCCATCAGATTTTGACGCCCCAGAACTTTTCCGCGTTCTTATGGGCAACAAGCTCCAGCGCATGACCGCCCAGCGCATCTGTCAGGAACTTTGTATACATGTCCATCCTTATGAGCGGCCAGTCCGTCCCGAACATCAGCTTTTCCGGACCTGCGAAACTCAGAAGGAAATTCAGCCTGTCCTTCATGAGCGTGCTGTAGCCCGACGGGTCGTCCACCTTCCCTATGAACCACCCCGAGATGTCCGCGTAGCAGTTGTCGTTCCTGTAGATTATCTCCGCGACGTCCTCTATCCACGGGTTGCCGGCGTGCGAGACGACTATCTTCATGCCAGGATGCTCCGATGCCACATCGTCTATGGCGAGCGGGTGCGCGTACTTCACCCTCGGGGAGGCCTCGCGCGTCTTTTTCCTGTGCTCGACTATCCCGACCCACATGTCGCCGCTGTGGAACATGATGGGCACCTCGTGTTTCTCGGCCAGCCTGTAAAAGGGCTCCAGCAGTCGGGATGTCGGGAAATAGTCATCGTACCCCAGGAATACCTTTATGCCGCTGAAAGACTTGTCGCGCAGCCCGGCTTTCGCGAGCTTCAGGTAAAAGGCCAGCTCCCGCTTTTCGATGCCAAGTATCGGTATTATCCTGTCGGATTTTTCCGCCAGCCTCTTTACAAGCTCGTCGGACTTTGCATCAACGCCTATCGCCACGGATTTTTTTATTCCGCATCTGTCGGCCTCCGCGAGAAATCCCTCCATGTCGAACCTGATGACGTTCTCCTTTGCCAGAAGCGCGAACTGGTCGTAGCTGAAGCACGGGTGAGAATGGCTGTCGATAAATTCCATGAAATATATTTGGCGTCGGTTTGTCTTAATGTTCCGGTCGCCGCGCAGGCGCTGCCAGGGCATCAACACATGTTTATTAAATATATTTAACCATAACTTAGGTAAGATAGTTTATGGTAAAGAAAACATTCCCCGAGGCCGTGGCCAGGATATACCAGCGGGTGTACGTTTGTAGGGTCTGCAAGAGCAAGCTGAAGGCCGACCCGGCGAAGGTGAGGGCCGGGGCCGTAAAGTGCAGGAACTGCGACTCGAGGGCGCTGCGCCCGAAGAAGAGGCCGCTGTAGGGTGCGTCGATGAGCGACATAGAGTACATAACCACTAGGCCGCTGGCAAACAAGGCGGGCAAGGAGACGGGTAAGGTAAGGATCATTAAGCTTGTAACCGAGGGCGAGGCGGCGGTCACCTTCAAATGCCCGGAGTGCGGCTTCGAGGAGAACTCAAAGAAAGAGTGGACCGAGCCGTTCGTAGTGGGCGCAGGCAAGACACAGTCGTTCGTGCTGGCGTGCGGCAAGTGCGGCAACTCCGTCAAGATGCTGAAGCTGAAGAAGGAAGTCAAGAAGAAGCAGTGAACCCGGCAAGCTTATTTTTAAAAGCTGTATTTAAGCGCTGTCAATTGTGAAAAGATTTAAAGTTTAGCTGCGTAGATTTTTACAGAGTCGCATGAAAGGCAGAGTGGTATCTATAAGGGACGAGACCCCCGGCTCCGACACCGACGTGAAGACGTTCGTCTTCGAGCTGGAGAGACCGATATTCTGCGACCCGGGGCAGTGCATAGGCGTCAACGCCAGGCGCGACATTCTCGAGAGTTATGCGAGTGAGATATACGGCAGCGGGAAGATTACCGTGGCGGCCTACGAGGAGGCGCTGAAAAGGATGGGAAAGGCGGACGGCGTCAAGAGGATGTACTCGCTTGTGTCGCTGAAGGACAACCTGCTGTGCCTGGAGATAGAGAGGCACGAGGAGGTGCTTCCCAATGGGGAACCTTACAAGGGGATATTCTCCAACTTCATGCACGAGAAGGTCGGCATCGGATACGAGCTGGATTTCGACGACGTGTGCAGGTGCGAGAGGTTCGTGTACGACAAGGACAGGCCGCGCGACTATGTCGGCATAGCGGCGGGCGCAGGGATACCCCCGATACTCTGCATACTGAACCAGATAGCCGACACGAAGATTCCGGTCAACGCCACCGTGATGTACAGCGTCAAGACAAGAGAAGATATAATCTACAAGGAAAAGCTCGACAAGATTGCAAGGGAGAACAAAAACGTGAAGGTGATTTACACTGTTACGCAAATCGACGAAAACCAGACAGACTGGACAGGCTACAGGGGGAGGATATCCAAGGAGATGATAATAAAGGAAGTTCCGAATTTAAAGGACAGCACGTTTTTCATCTGCGGAAGCGCGAGGTTCGCCACGGCCATGAAGGAGAGCTTGGTGGAAATAGGGATACCTGCTGACGACATAAAGATAAGCGCGGGCTAGACAAGGATTTCAGTTTCCACAAAACTGCCATCTTGTGAACATTAACATTTTGTCGCAGCTGCGACATTACCCCAAAGACTCGCAACGCTTTTAAAGTTTAACCTCCAACATTTACGCGGGGATGAACATCAGAGCGTTCTTGTCAAGTGCGAAGCCTGAGACCGCCGACGTGAAGACGTTCGATTTCGTGTTTTTGGAGGACATAGATAGCTTGATGCCTTACAAGGCGGGGCAGTTCGGCGAGATAGGTGTCGAAGCAGAAGAACTCATGAAATACACGGAAAGGATGAAAGCCGATGTCGCAAAACTCAAAGGATATGCCGCACAGTTGTACGGGAAAAAGGATACGGAGCTGACGGAGGAGGACCTGCGCAATGCCGGAGCGGAATGCGAAAAGGCCATCGAAAAGTACAAGGACAAAATGGGTAAGAAGGTGTACGGAAGGTATGCGATAGCGGCCCCGTCGACAAGAGGACCGTTGATCACGATAGAGAAGCAGGGCATCCTCACTCGCTACATACACGACGCCGATGTCGGGCAGGAGTTCGACTTCAGGATAAACAACGAAAAGATGGGCTTCGTATACGAAGGGAATGACGATTATTTCGGCATCGCGGCCGGTTCGGGCATAACGATAATCATGTGCCACCTCAGGTACATAGTGGACAAAAAGCTGCCCGTGAAGGCCACCGTGATATACAGCGCGAAGACGGAGGACGAGATAATCTTCAGGAAGGAGCTGGACGAGATTGCCGAGAAGAACGAGAACATAAAGGTGGTCTACACCGTGACGCGCGACAAGAACTGGAAGGGCTACGCCAAGAGGGTGGACGAGGAGATGGTGAAGGCGGAGGTGCCGGGCTATGCAGACAGGTCGTGCTACATATGCGGCGGGGAAAAGTTCATGACCGCGACGGCAGACCTTATGGGCAAGATGGGCGTCAAAAAGGTGAGCTGGGCGCTTTAATCCTAGTTAGACAAACTGTGATTCATGTACTGCCCGAGATGCGGAAACAAGGGGATGAATTTTCTGCCGTGGCTGGGGACAATCTACGAATGCACGAACTGCGGCTATCGCGGGCCGTTGGCTTTGGGCAAGATCGAGAGATTGGACAGGGACGCGACAAAGACGTTGAAGAACGAAGAAAAAAGAAAGAAAAGTGCCAAACGCGCTGTGAGCTAGAATGACTTACAGGTCATATCCTCTCAGAGTCTTTCTGCCGTTTCCCTTGGCTCTCTCGATGGCCTTCTTGACCTTCATGCCGACTGTCGTGTCGAGCGATGTGAAGAAGTCTTCGCTGGCCCTCATTCCCTTGAGCAAACCTCGGACGGCTGACTTCACTATTAATGCCATTTTTTGCACCTCCGATTTTTCGTAAATAACTGTTTGCTTGGGGATACTTAAAGGTTCCTTATATCGGGGTCTGGGGGCGAAATAAGCCAGAATTTGGCGCACCAGTTTTTGTATCGTGGCAGAAGGCACATGCCGGCGTCACATCTTCTCGAACAGGTACAGCTCGCAGCCCTCCTCTATCTTGACGACACTCTTCCTGAACCTGGCGTAGTACTCTCCCACCTCCAGCTTTCCCGAGCTTACTGTCTCTGTGTGCCCCGGCGCCCTGAACACCACTTCGTCGGATTTTTCTATCGCACCGAACGTCTTCGGGTCTGACTGCCTCAACACTTTCATCGTCGAGTCATGCCCGCATTTCTCCCAGCTGCAGGAGTCCAGCACGAGGCAGCCGCCCTTCTTCAGCGCCTTGTGGTACTCGCAAAAGATGAAGCCGGGGCTCACTGCGTTGTTCGGATGGTACGTCTCATAGTACACGTTGTTGTAAGCAGCATACCATATCGCGCCGCCAAAGTCGACAATCACATCGATTGAGTCCGAGAACGGAGGCAGAGCCGCGGTGCCTATGACGAAATCGGTGTTTTTTTTTACCGTTGCATCTGCCCTCTTCTTGCCCTCGGTCACCAACTCTCCAGCTATATCCCCGCCGATGAACCGGTATTTCTGGTCCTTGCCCAATGCCGATGCGAATATCCTTGTCTCGAGTTGCAGATTTGCCGCTGGGAACCAAACGACTACCTCCCTTTCAGGCTGATGCTGCAGGACGCCGTAGACCTTCAGGGCGGCGGCCAGTTCGTAAAACATAATTCCCCTTTCGGCGTAGCACTCCTTGTCCTGCCAGCCCTTCTGCAGGCCGTCGGTGTAGTCGTGGGCTATCTTTTTTGTTATGTCTGCCCTTTCATCGTTCATAGACTGGTCGATAATTAAATTGCGGGGTGTAAAGGATTTAAAACCTGCATCATGTCGATGGCTTTTTGTTTGCAGTCAAATGAATATCAGCCTATCGAACTGATTGGCAACAGTTTCTGTTTTATCGTGTTTTCGTAGACACCGCACACTGGATTTGCACCGTCGCAGTATACCAAATAACCACCCTCCCTTGCAACGCTGTACTCGGAACACGGCGGTCTGCCGCATGACACAAGGAAATGAAAGTCCAGATTTGTAATTCCTTCCCTTTTCAGTTCGCCGTGGTCGCTGCACAGCTCTATGCCGCAGCGGTAGCCCTTCCATTCAAAAGCACCCTGCGTCTTACCCGCGCGACCTGCAAGACTGAACAGCTCCGCAATCAGCGGCTCGCCCATCCTCTTCTCATACTCCATGACGACTTTGCCGTCGCACATGACGGGCACCGTGTTTCTGAGGATTCCGTCCGAGTGCCACACTATGCTCCCAGGAATCAATAGTGTGTCCTTGCCCACGGAAGCCCTCTTCAGCCTTTCCGCGATTTCGTCCCTGGCACCCGCGTCCAGAGGCGGCCTGCTGGCGAAAAAATACTCCGGGGCCACAAGTATGTCCTGTCCGCCGCTGGCAACCAGCCCCTCCAAAATCTCCAGATGGCCCGTTTCCAATTCACAAGGGTCGTATCCCGGTTTGTTAAAATCTATTTCGTACATGTTCGTGTCTGTCGTGACAATGCCTATGCGAATCTTTTCTTTTAACATGTCAACTGCGTACAAATCGTAATCGTACCTGTGGGACGGGGTGAACCGCGTAAGCCCGATTCTTCCAGGCACGTATATGACATCGAACTCGTAAGTCTGCACAGGGTCTGTCGCGTCCACACGCCTCACAATTAGACTTCGGTGTAAAATCTTTATATCGCTGCGCGGCAGAGCGTGCTTTAAATAAACCAAGTGTCATCAAAGATTAATTGTGAAACCGATGGCAAAGTCAACTCCTCTGCTTGAAATTCACAAGAAACTTGGCGCCGAGATGACGGAGTTCGGCGGCTGGAACATGCCCTTCCAGTACACCAGCATAATGGACGAACACATCGCCACAAGGACGGCGGCCGGGCTGTTCGACATATGCCACATGGGCGAGATAGAGATATCCGGGGAGAAGGCCCTCGATTTTGTGCAGAAGATTATCACCAACGACGCGTCAAAGCTCAAGATAGGTGATGCTCTCTACTCCTGCATGTGCTACGAGAACGGGGGCACCGTTGACGACCTGTGCGTGTTCAAGCTCGCCGAGGACAGGTACATGATTGTCGTGAACGCCGCCAACACCGGGAAGGACTACAACTGGATGGCGAAGAACAGGATTGAGGGTGCTGAGATAACGGACGTCTCGGACAGTACGGCAAAGCTGGACATACAGGGGCCGAAGGCCGAGAAGATTCTGCAGAAGGTGACCGACATCGACCTGAGCAGGATAAAGAGGTTCACGTTTGTGCGCGCCAATGTCGGGGGAATAAAGACATTCGTGTCGAGGACAGGCTACACGGCAGAATTTGGATTCGAGCTCATCTTCGACCGCAGGCTGGCAGTGAAGATGTGGAACGCGCTGCTGGCTGAGGGAAAGGCTGATGGATTAAAGCCGATTGGACTCGGAGCGAGGGGCACGCTGAGGACCGAGGCGTGCTACAGCCTGTACGGGCACGAGCTGAACGACGTGATAACGCCTGTCGAGGCGGGGCTGGGCTGGGTCGTGAAGGAGGACAAGCCGGACTTTATCGGCAAGGAAGTGCTGGCCAAACAGAAAAAAGAAGGCACGAAGAGGAAGATGGTCGCGTTTGAGATGGTGGACAAGGCGATACCGAGGGAGGGCTATGCGATAGAAAAGGACGGCGCCAATGTCGGGCATGTCACAACAGGAATCTATTCGCCGACATTCAAGAAGGGGCTGGGCATGGGCTTTGTCGCTGCCGAGCAGGCGAAGGTGGGGAACGGGATAGAGATCGTGGTCAGGGACAAGAGGTACAGGGCTTTAATTGCAAAGAGGCCGTTATACGCTTATAGAGGCGATGTATCCGGCGGCTAAAAGCCCGTGAGACTTGGCACTGTTAACAGAGACACACTAATCCTGCAAAAGATTCAACAACTTTTTTCTTATTCTGAACGAGTCCGCCCACTTTGCGTGCGCCTCCCAGCTCTGAAACGATTCGATTA